>DCTG01000121.1 GCA_002329245.1 Clostridiales bacterium UBA1446 | reverse complement strand
TGAAAGTCTCCCGCCTCATCAAGCGCCGAACACTGGCAAACGAGGCCTGCGACAGCGCGCGCGTCTCCGTGAACGGACGCCCGGCAAAAGCGTCCTATCAGGTTAAGCCCGGCGATATCCTTGAGCTTCGTTTCGGGGAGCGGATCCTTCGCGCGGAAGTGCTCGCGGTGGAGCCGGGCGCAAAAAACACTGCGGCAATGTATCGCGAGCTTTCGGAATAGGAGAAGGCAAGCGGAAAATCCGCCGCTTGCGGTTGGGTTTGACAGCTTTTCGGAAAGCCCTTTCGTCAGGCGGAATATCGCGCCGCAAAGAAAAACGCCGCGCAGCTTTGGCTGCGCGGCGTTTTCGAATCTGATTGCATGCCGCCGGGCGTTATCGCTCGCTGCCCATAAAAAACAGCGCAATGGTGCCGGGACCGGAATGCGCCCCGATGGTTGGGCAGATGGGACCAATCAGCACGTCCTTGACGCCGATTTCCTCCCGTATCATTTCATAAAGACGGCGGGCGTCCTCCTCGCTGTCCCCATGACTGATGAAAATCGTCTGCTCTTCGGGGTTTACGGCCGTTTCCTTCATGTGCTCCATCAAGGCGCGCAGCGCGGCGCTTCTTCCTCTGGCCTTTCCAACCGGGACAAGGTGACCTTCGTTATCCACGTGCAGGATGGGCTTGATGCTCAGCATCGTGCCGAGCAGGGCGGAGGCGGCGGACAGGCGTCCGCCCCGCTTGAGAAACATCAGATCATCCACGGTAAACCAATGGCAAAGGCGAAGCTTGTTTTCTTCCACCCAGTCGCGCACCGCTTCGATGGACGCGCCGGACTGGCGCATTTTCGCGGCATACCAGACCAATAGACCCTCTCCTAAGGAGGCGCAAAGGGTATCCACATTGTAGATTTTACGGTCCGGATACTGTTCGGCAAGCTCCGAAGCAGTCAAAAGCCCGGCGCTGTAGGTGGAACTTAAGCCGGAAGAAAAGCTGAGAATGAGCGCATCTTTCCCGTCCTGCAGGATCGGCTCCAAATATTTGACAAAATCGCTCGGGTTGGCGGCGGCCGNNGGCGGGCGAGCCATTCCGGAGCCGTTGGTAGAAAGTCTTGTGATCCATCGGAGGATCGTCCGGCGTGTCCGGATATAGTGTGCCGTCGATCTCAAAATACAGAGGCAATACCTCCAGTTCCAGCTCCTGGATCAAAGAAGTCGGCAGGTCGCAGGCGCAATCGGTGACAATAACATAGCTGCTCATATTATACCCTCCCTGTACGGTAAATTATTTCTTCGGCTTGTCCGGCGAATGCTTTTGATTCTCAATCAGCGCAAGCAGGCGTTCGCACGCCAGCTTGTTGGCGTAGCTTCGAATGGCAAGAACGGTTGCGGTCGCGGCGATATCCGCTTCCGAAAGATCATCCGGGATCGATTCCGCGGTTTCGGTCAGTTCCTGGTCTATGATGCTGCGGAACCACTCGTACTGTTCCTCAATCAGACCGATTTCCACACAGTTGTCAAGCAGCTGCCGGATTTCCCGGACGGACAGCACCTGTTTTAAAGCGCAGATGGCGGTGAGGCTTGCAAGGTGAATCCGTGTATATTTTTTCCCCTCCGCGCGGGGGAGAAGGCCGTCCTTTATGTAGTTGTTGACCATGGCGGGCGTGAGGAGAGGCTCGTTTCCAAAACTGATCAGCTGCCGCGGCATATAGGATATCACCTGATCCATATACAAAGACAAGTCCGGCAGCGAGTTCCATTCCGAAGGGCGCGCGGTCAGAAGCTTTTCCTTCAACTCGGCTATTTTATTCACGTTCTCATCTCCAATTCGGCGCAAACAATCAAGCAAAGAGTTTTAAACAGGGAAGGTCTGTCAAAATCATACCATATCATTCGTATTTTGTAAATGCCCAGTACTAATTTTTCCAACTTTATAATGTGATTTGTCGAATTATATCCTCGCGAAAAAACGACAAAAGGTTCGCCTGCGCGGCAAAGGGTCTCCAAACGTACCGTTGCGATTGCACGGGTAGGGCAGGATGCCCTCATCGGGCCGATTTCCTGCCCCCATATTCCGTGGAAAACGCTTTCTTGCCTTCCGCGCGCGTAGGGCGAGCCGTTGCTTCTGAGCCGCCGCGCCGCCTGCGGATGCCGGCAAAGTTATAATAAAACGAAAATCTCTATTGCGAGAGGGGACGACTGAGGAATGGATAAGCGATAAAAATCCGGCAAACGGTTCTTTCGCCGCTTGCCGGATGCTTCTGTTTTCCCTAAAACGATTGATAAAAGAGCGCTAAGGCGAAACCATCACGCTGCCTTCGTTTGCTCGCTGTTTCGCAGCAGGACGGCCGCGGACAGGAGAAGATAGACGGCGGAAAAGAGATGCAGGAGCAGGAACGGAAGGCTGTGGCCGTCCGCAATCGTCACCATGGAAAAATACACGCCCATGAGGCAGTAATATGCGGTCCGGCGCACCCGTCCCCGCCCGAAGCCGAAGCCGGCAATGCTGTACAGGCCGAGCACGGCGCAAACCACGGCAAGAAGTTCATAGATGTAGCTTAAAAGCACGGGATCTGCGGCATTGCTCTGGTAGACGAGCACCAGCCAGAGGCAGGCGAAAAAAGCGGGGACCAATAAAAGCGCGTTGATTTGTTCCGGGTCCTTTTTCCGGTAGGTCCGAAGTCCGGTTAAAAGAACGCATAAACCGGATACCGCCGTAAAGAAAAAGAGAATCAGGCGGGAGATGCGTGCTTCCGCCCCGGAAAAATACTGTCCGAATCCCGCCGCGGCGGAAGCAAACAAGATCAGGGAGGAGAAACAAATCGCAGCGGCATAGCCCGCTTCCGGCGCGTAAAATGCCGTTTGATAGGGAATCGGGCCGGACGGGACCGCTCCCCCGCGCAGAAATACCGCGGCGATAACCAATACCGCGGCGGACAGGCACAGCAGGGCGGTTGAGGCGGGATATCCCGCTATGGCCAGTCCCGTATCCGGTTCAAATGCGTGCGCGATTTCATATCGGCGGAGAAGGGCGCCGACACACCCCGCCAGAACGGAAAAAAGCGGCAGAAAAACAGAGCGATGCATGGTAGTTCTCCTCTCCGGTCGGGGGTTCTATTTTCTCTCCGATAGGGGAATAAAGGTTTGATGGGGCGTCAGCGCCTTATAGGCCGGGCGAATGATCTTGTTGGAGTTGGTAACTTCCTCAATGCGGTGCGAACACCAGCCGGGCATACGGGCAATCGCAAACAGCGGGGTGTATAGCTCCAGCGGGATATTCATCATTTTATAGATGAGACCGGAGTAAAAGTCCACATTGGCGCAGGTTACCTTATCCTCTCCCCGGATCTGGGCAAGCACTTCCGGGGCAAGGCGTTCCACGGTTTCGAAGAGCTCCAGCTCGTCGAGCATGCCTTTTTCCTTCGCAAGACGGCGCGCGTGCTTTTTCAGGGCGACCGCCCGCGGGTCCGATATGGTATAGATCGCGTGCCCCATGCCATAGATGAGACCGGAACCGTCTCCCGCTTCCTTCGACACGATTTTCTGCAGGTAGGCCTTGACTTCTTCGTCGTCTTTCCAGTCCGAAACGCCCTTTTCCAGGCCGGACATCATCTCCATGACCTTGTTGTTGGCGCCGCCGTGCCGGGGGCCTTTCAGGGAGCCGATTGCGGCCGCGATTGCCGAAAAGAAATCGGTGCCGGAAGAGGAGACCACGCGGCAGGCGAAGGCCGAGTTGTTGCCGCCGCCGTGCTCGGCATGCAAGACCAGGCAAAGATCCAGCAGTCTTGCCTCCTCGGCGGTATAGCGGTTGTCATGCCGCACGGAATACAGGAAGTTTTCCGCTATGCTGAGATTGGGCTGCGGGCGGTGGAGATACAGGCTGAGGTTGTCAAAGTAATGCTGCTTCACGGAAAAGGCATGCGCCACAATCGTGGGGCAGCGGGCAATCAGCTTGATTGCGTGCAGCAGCTCGGCCTCAAGACCGGTATCGTCAGGGCTGGACTCATAAGAATAAAGGGCAAGCACGGAGCGGGCGAGTTTGTTCATCACGTCGCGGCTGGGCGCCTTGAGGATCATGTCCTCCGAAAAGCCGGCCGGCAGCGCGCTCCACTCGGAGAGGATCTGTTTAAACGAGTTCAGCTGCTCTAACGTAGGCAGCGCGCCGAAAAGCAGCAGGTAAATAGTCTCTTCAAAACCGAAGCGGTTTTCAGACGTGAATCCGTCAATGAGGTCGTTGATGTCAATGCCCCGGTATATGAGCTGCCCCGGCTGCGGGACCCGTTCGCCGTCCCGGAGAACATAGCCTTCCACGCTGCCGATTCTTGTGACACCCGCCATCACGCCGGTTCCATCCGCGTTGCGAAGCCCGCGCTTTACGTTGTATTTTTCATAATTGAACGGTTCGATATAGTTATTCTTCCTGAATTCATCGCATAGACTTTGGATAAACTCCTGGGAATAATACACTTTCTTCTTATGTTCTTCCAACCGGTTTTCCAGCTGATCCGTAAAGGAATCTACATTTTTCTTCATGGCAGTGTCTCCCAACATCAATATGCTCCATCTTACATGAAATGGTGGGCTTCGTCAAGCGGGCAAGGGCAAGATTGAAGAAAAATTTCGCAAGTCAACCGATCCGAAATTGCAAGTGAGGAAGAAAAAGGTTTTGTCGAAAGCGGAGGGATGAGCATGAAAATTGCCGTTACAGCATCTGTGTTGTCTTTGTTTTTTGTATTTTCCCTGCCTCTATTGCTCGTGAACAGCGAACCGTTGGAGTCGGAAAAAATGGAGCAAAACGGGGAAGTCCCTGCAAATGCGGAGAAGGACGGGGCTACGGACGTCGGGCAGGAGGTTAGGCGGGAGCAGGAGGTTGAATTTGCGCGTGCTCCCTATACGGCCGACGCGGAAACGACGATCTCGCTCCTGGATCAGGGAACGGTGCGCGAGATTGCGATGGACGAGTATCTCTGGGGGGTCACAGCCGCGGAAATGCCGGCTTCGTTCGAGCCGGAAGCGCTTAAAGCACAGGCGGTGGCGGCGCGCACGTATGCGCTGTGGAAGCTATCCTCCGGGCCCTGCGAGCGCCATCCGGACGCGCAGCTCTGCTCCGAGAGCGGATGCTGCCAGGCTTATCGCACGCCGGAAAAGATGGCGGAAAAATGGGGGGAGAACGCGGGGCAGTATACGGAGAAGATCCGCGGCGCGGTTTCCGCTACCGACGGAAAGGTTATCCTTTACAACGGGAGGGTGATCGAAGCCCTGTACCATTCCTCGTCCAGCGGATACACGGAGGACGCCGTCGCGGTTTGGGGGAACGACGTTCCCTACCTGCGCAGCGTCGTCAGTCCCGAGGACAGCACGAGCGTTCCCGATTACTACAGCGTGCAGCGGTTTCCTGCGGAGGAATTTCGAAATGCGTTTCTGAAGGCCTATCCGGACGCGGATCTTTCCGGAGCGCCGGAAACCTGGTTCGCGCATTTGGAGCGCAGCAGAACCGGCAGCGTAATCGGCGTGGACATCGGAGGCGTCCGCGTGAAAGGAACCGAGCTGCGCGCACTGCTTGGGCTTCGTTCCACCGCGTTTTCGCCGGGGGCGGACAAAGACGCCGTCTTCTTNNGTCGGCATGAGCCAGTACGGCGCCGATGTTCTTGCCCGGTCCGGCATGGACTTTGTCCAGATATTAAGCTGGTACTATACGGGCGCCGAAGTTTCGGATTATCTGTCGCAAGAGGGCGCGTGACGTGCAAACCGGATGTTTTTGTTGCGAAAACCCTCCCGAAATAGTATAGTATAGTTGTTTATCATCTTTCGGGAGGCCTTTACAATATGGACTATGCGGCGAAAGCGCTGGAAATGCACCGGCAGTGGAAGGGAAAGCTCGATATCCGCCCCAAAATGCAGATAAGCGGCAGGGTGGATCTTTCCATTGCCTATACGCCCGGGGTTGCGCAGCCCTGCATTGAAATTCAGAAAGCGCCGGAACGCAGCTATGAGCTTACCGGCCGCGGCAATCTTGTGGCGGTCATCACGGACGGTTCCGCCGTGCTCGGCCTCGGGGATATCGGGCCGGAAGCCGGGATGCCGGTGATGGAAGGCAAGTGCGTTCTCTTCAAGGCGTTCGGAGGGGTGGACGCCATACCGCTTTGCATCCGGTCACACGATGTGGACGAGATTGTGAACACGATCCGCCTGCTCTCCGGCAGCTTCGGCGGAATCAATTTAGAAGACATTTCGGCGCCGCGCTGCTTCGAGATCGAACGGCGGCTGAAGGAANNTTCGGAGGAATCAACCTTGAGGATATTTCCGCGCCGAGATGTTTTGAGATCGAGAAGCGGCTGAAAGAATGCTGCGACATCCCGGTATTCCACGACGACCAGCACGGGACTGCGGTCGTGGTCCTCGCGGCGCTCATGAACGCGCTGAAATTAGTTGGTAAGCGGCTGGAAGACGCGTCGGTCGTTACTTCGGGGGCAGGAGCGGCCGGCGTGGCGATTGTCCGGCTCCTGCTGTCCATGGGACTGAAAAAGGTAATTCTCTGCGACCGGAACGGCGCGATTTACGAGGGGAGGCCGGGTTTAAACCCCGAGAAAGAGGCGATTGCGCGCGTTACAAACAGGGAGCGCAGGGCGGGATGCCTTGCCGAGGTGCTTGCCGGCGCGGATGTTTTTATCGGCGTTTCCGCCCCCGGTGCCGTGACGCCCGGTATGATAAAGACTATGGCGAAGGATCCGATTCTGTTTCCCATGGCGAATCCTACGCCGGAAATTATGCCGGAACTTGCCAAAGCGGCGGGCGCCGCCATCGTCGGCACCGGACGCAGCGATTTTCCGAATCAGATTAATAATGTCCTTGCCTTCCCCGGCATTTTCCGCGGCGCGCTGGACGTGCGCGCCTCCGATATCAACAACGCGATGAAAATTGCGGCGGCGGAAGCGCTTGCGGACATTGTGGGGCAAGACCTGTCCCCGGACTATATCATTCCCTCTCCCTTTGATCAGCGGGTCGTGCCCGCGGTTTCCGCGGCGGTGGCAAAGGCGGCCGTCGCGACCGGCGTGGCGGGNNGGACAAGCGGCGGGAGGATGGGAGACGCGATTTTTTGATGACAAACCTGCTCATTCGGCTTTTTGTAAAACACGCGGAAGACCCGGTAACTCCCGCGGTGCGGGAGCGTTTCGGCGTGCTCTCGGGAGCGGTGGGGATTGTGGTCAACCTGCTTCTTTTTGCGGGGAAATACCTGGCCGGAATCCTTTCGGGCTCCATCGCCATATTGGCGGACAGCTTCAACAATCTGTCGGATGCCGGCTCCTCCGCCGTCACGCTCGTCGGGTTTTATGTTTCGGGGAAAAAGCCGGACCCCGCGCATCCGTTCGGCCATGGGCGGGTTGAGTATTTAGCCGGTCTGCTGATCGGAATCGTGATTTTGCTCTTTGCCGTTGAGCTTGGGAAAGGATCTGTGGAAAAGATTATTTCCCCTGAGCGGGTGGAGTGGAGCCTTACCGCCGGCGGGATTCTGCTCGGTTCCATCCTCGCCAAACTCTGGATGTTCTCTTTTAACAGGACGCTGAGCAAAAGAATTTCTTCCGCGGCATTGAAAGCCCTTTCCGGGGACAGCTTAAGCGACGCCGCCGCAACGGCGGTAGTTTTCGCCGGTATGCTCGTTTCGGAGCGTTTCGGACTGCAGCTTGACGGGTATTTGGGACTGCTCGTCGCGCTCTTTATCCTCTATACCGGAATCTCGTCCATCCGGGACGCGCTCAACCCGATCTTGGGGTCGCAGCCGGACGCCCGGCTGGCGCGGCAGATCGAAGAGCTCGTGCTTTCCTATGAAGGCGTCGTAGGGGTTCACGATCTCATAATCCATGACTACGGGCCCGGCCGGTTCATGGTGTCGTTGCATGCCGAAGTGCCGGAATCCATGGAAACCCGCGCAATTCACACGATCATCAGCCAAATCGAGCTTACATTGGCGGAGCGGTTCGGATGCGAAGCGGTGATTCATATGGACCCGATGGCGGTCGACGACCACCGGATTGTTTTGATGCGGGAAAAGGTGCTGAACATTGTAAAGGACGTGGACCCCTCCCTTACCATCCATGATTTCCGCGTGGTAACGGGAGACACGGAAACCGAGCTGATTTTTGATCTTCTCGTTCCGTATCAGTTTCATTTGCGCGACGATCAGATTGTATCGTCCATTCAAAAGGCGGTCCGGGAGCTGGACGGAAGCTGCCGTGCAACCGTCAAAGTGGATAAGCCCTATTTTCCCGAGCAGGGGACCGGACAATAAGCTCGCTAAGATGACGGTCTTTTCAGGGTTCGCGAAGGGAGGGGAAAAGCGGGTATGTTTAAAACGGTAAAGAGCAAAGTCTCTCTCATTTACATGCTTCTTGTGGCAATCATTCTCCTTCTAGGGATCGTTTCGCTGTGGGACATGGCGAAAATCAGCCGTGCCATCGACGGTCTGGTCGTGACGAACTATAACAGCATTAAGCGCCTGACCGGCATGAAGGAAGAGCTGCGCAGCCAGGAGGATCTGCTTTATTCCTTTCTTTATATGGCGAATCAGAACGCCCCGGAAGAGTTTCAGACTTTCTCGGACCGTTTTCTGCTCTATTACAAGACGGAGTACGCCACGATCATTATCCCGCAGGAGAAGCAGTACATTGACAACATAGGCTTATATTATGAATCCTATTTGAGCGAATGCAACCGGGTGCTCTCCTGCGATTTAAGCGTACAAAGGGAGCGGATTCTTGCGGAAGCAATTTACATCGGTCAGCTCAAGCGAATCAGAGAGAAGCTCGAAGCGGAAATGGATCTGCTGTTTTCCTCCAACGAAACCGCCCTGATTGAACGGAAGAACCTTGCTGCGCAGATGGCGCGCAAAGCGCTCTTGGAGCTGGGGATTCTGTTCCCCGCGGCCGCCGCCGGGGCCTATTTTTTAGCCGCGCTCTACTCAAAGCGGTTCTTTGCGCCGCTCTACGAGATTACGCAGAGCATCCGTCAGGTGCGGCAGGGAAACCTTGACCGGAAGACGGCCATCAAGACGCAGGATGAATTCGGGATGCTAGCCGACGAGTTTAACAATATGACGCGCAGGCTTCTCGAATTCGAGCGGCAGGCAATCGGCTCCATCCAGAATGAACGGAACAAGTCGGTCTCCATCGTACAGAGCATCAACGAGCCTCTGCTGATTTTGGATCGGGAGGGCTGTATTCTTGAAATCAACCGCGCGTTTGAGCAACTGTTCGAACTGGACGAAGCGGACGCGTTGGGCCGGCCGATTGCAGAAGCCGTGCCGCATCCCGATCTTGTGGAATATGTCGGAGGCTTCCGGACGGAAGGCGCCGCTCCGGAAGGCAAAACGATCCTCATTTCCGGCACGGACAAGGAGCAGTACTTCCATGTGGTCGGAACGGGGCTTACGGACCAGGACGGGCGAAGCAATGGTCTTATTTTGGTTTTGCATGACGTGACCGAGATGAAGCTTTTGGAAAAAGCGCGCGGGGAATTCATCGCGACGATATCGCACGAATTTAAAACGCCGCTGACCTCCATAGTTATGGGGACCGACCTGCTTTCGGATACGAAGCTCGGGCCGCTGAGCGGCGACCAGAGGCAGGTGCTCGAGACCATCCGGGAAGACAGCCAGCGTTTGGAAACGCTTGTCGGGGAGATGCTTGAGCTCTCCCGGATCGAATCGTCCAAGACGATTTATCATTTTGCCCCCTGCTATATCTCCCGGATTGTGGCGGTATCCGTCCGGCAGTTCGCCATGCCGGCGGAGCGCAACGGGGTCAAGCTGACGGTCGGGAACCTTACCGGCCTGCCTCCCGTGCGCGCCGACATGTCCAAAATCACCTGGGTGGTGAACAACTTAATCTCCAACGCCCTGAAATATACCAGGGAAGGCGACGAGATCCGGATTGAGGCGAAGCAGGAAGGAGACTATTTGTCGGTGTCCGTCGCCGATACGGGCCTCGGCATTCCCCAGGAAATTGCCGATCATTTGTTTGAAAAATTTATCCATACCGTAACGTATGATATTGAAATGCGCGGCAGCGGGATCGGGCTGGCCGTTTCCAAGGAGATTATACAGGCTCACGGAGGCCGGATTACGTTCGAAAGCGCGATACCCATCGGGAGCAAATTTATTTTTACGCTGCCGCTGGCCTAACGGGGGTAAGAGAAATGCCGAAACGAGTTTTGATCATTGACGACGCGAAAAATATCCGCCTGCTTCTGACAAAGTGTTTGGAGCTTGAGGGGTTCGAGGTCACTTCCGCGCCCAGCGGAAAGCAGGGGCTGGAAATGATCTTCGATCAGAAATACGACCTGATTTTTTTGGACGTGAAGCTGCCGGAAATCAGCGGCACCGAGGTGCTCCGGCGCATGCGGAAGGCGGATATCCAGACGCCGGTGATTATCATAACCGCCTATCCCACTATAAAAAACGCGATCGACTGCACCCGCCTCGGAGTTGTGTCCTATCTGCAAAAACCGTTTACCGCGGAGCGGCTCAGGTCCATTCTGCAGAACCTTGAACTCGAAAGCGGCGAAGAGCAGCAAAAACACCTGAAGGTGGCCGCGGAAGCCGCGATGGCGGAAGGGAATCCGGCGCAGGCGCTTGCGCTGTTAAAAACCGCGTTGGGAAAAGCGCCGGGCGACGGCGCCATCTATTCGAAGATGGCCAGCGCCTACGCGGCGATGGGCGACGAGCAGACGGCGGAGAAATACCGGAAGGCAGCGGAGATCTTCAATCAAAAATAGGTGAGGAAAGGATCGCAAGCGCGCCGGCTGCGCGGGGTTACCGGATGGGACGGATAACCGGCTTTCAGCCGGCGCGCTTTGCTTCTAAAAACAGAGAAAATTGTAAATTTATCTCGATGTTTATTTTCATATGACGCAATTTATGGTATGATACCTAGAATAACAGCGCTGCTTTCCGGCGCGGGAAAAGACGCCGGAAAGCAGGAATTTCCGGGGAAAGGGGGAACATGCATGAGCAGTAAGGTGGCTGTTACCATTGGCGGCCGGGACTTTACATTGGTCGTGACCGATGAAGCCGGATATGTACAAAAGGTGGCGAATTATGTCGACCAAAAGGTCGGCGAGATTATTGAACAGTCCAAGGTGTCGCTTACCGACGCCGCGCTGCTTGCGGCGCTGAATCTTGCGGACGAGTATTTTAAGGCAAACGAAACGGCGGAGAATTTAAGGCGGCAGCTGCGCGAATACTTAGAGGAGGCTTCCCGGACGAAAATGGAGCTTTCCGATCTGAAGCGGCAGCTTGCCCGGCTGCAGAACGGAAAATAGCACCTGTGGAGGATTCTCATGTTGGAACTGCTCTCGCCAGCCGGCTCGCCGGAAGCAGTCACCGCGGCCGTGCAAAACGGCGCGAACGCGGTCTATCTTGGCTTTGGAGAGTATAACGCCCGGCGGAATGCAAAAAACTTTTCCTATGAAGAGTTGGTTGCAGCGGTTTCCTATTGCCATCTTCGGGGCGTGAAAGTATATCTGACGCTCAACACGCTCCTGTCCGACCGCGAGCTGACGCAGGCGGCGGACCTGGTTGCGAAGGCAAACGCGTGCGGCGTGGATGCCCTGTTGGTGCAGGACCTCGGCGTGCTGCGGATGATCAAGCAGGTCGCGCCCGGCATGGCGCTTCACGGGAGCACCCAAATGAGCATCCACAGTTTGGACGGCGTCCGGATGGCGGCGGACCTTGGGCTGTCCCGGGTCGTCTTAGCGCGGGAGCTCAGCCGCAAGCAGATTCTTCATATCTGCAAAAAGGCGCCGATTGAAATAGAAGTGTTTGTGCACGGCGCGCTTTGCATGAGTTATTCCGGGCAATGCTACATGTCGTCCGTAATCGGAGGCAGAAGCGGAAACCGGGGCCTGTGCGCCCAGCCCTGCAGGATGGCCTACCGCTGGGGCCTTTGGGACGAGAGCAATCTTCTCAGTCTGAAGGACCTGTCCCTGGCCGGGCACCTGCAGGAACTTGAGGAGATGGGCGTCTCCTGCGTGAAAATCGAGGGACGCATGAAACGCCCCGAGTATGTCGCGGTGGTGACAGGGATCTACGCTGCCGCCATCCGGGAACGGCGGGATCCGACGCGGGAGGAGCTTCGCGCGCTGAAAAACGCGTTTTCCCGGCAGGGATTTACGGACGGTTATTATATGGGGGAAACCGGGCCGGCGATGTTCGGCGTGCGGGAAGAGGATAATTCGGCGGAAACCGCCGCGCTGTTTGCCCGCGTCCGGGCAAAATACCTGAAAACGGAGCTGCAGCGCGTCCCGATTCGGATGTATGCCGCCATTCGTGCGGGCGAGCCCGCGCAGGTGGGTGTGGAGGACCGCGACGGCCATATCTGTACGGCAAAGGGTTCCGTGCCCGAAAAAGCGGTGAACCGGCCGCTTACCGAGGAGAACGTGATCCAGCAGCTCGAAAAAACGGGAGGCACCCCCTTTGCGTGCGACCGGGTGCGCGTCTATGTGGAGCCGGGGCTTTCACTTCCCGTCTCGGAACNNCGAACTGAACGCCCTGCGGCGGACCGTGCTCGAGCAGCTCACCGCCCTGCGGGAGAGCCCTCCGGCAAGGCCGGCGGGAACCTATCAGCCCGGCGTGCGCTATGAAAACAGGAAAGAACAACCGTGCTTCACCGTGTCCGTCAGTAAATTGGAACAGGCGACGGAGGAGCTTTTGTCGCTTTCGCCGGAGCTGGTCTATATCCCCCTTTCCGAACTTTCCGCAAACCGCGAGCGGGCTTCCGCCTTAGCGGCGCGGCACGGAAAAAAGCTTGCCATATCTCTCCCGAGAATCATCGGGGACGGGGAGCTGAAAGAGCTGGCGCAGATGCTCTTCTTCGCGCGGGATCTCGGGATTGCGCAGGCGCTTGCCGGCAACTTGGGGCAGATTGCGATTTTGCAGATGGCCGGATTCAACGTGCGCGGCGACTACGGGCTGAACATATTCAACAGCCAGGCGCTCAAAGAGCTCAAGCGTCTGAACGTGCAGTCGGCGACCGTCTCGTTTGAGCTGCGCATGTCCGCTATCCGCGATCTTTCCAAATGCATGGATATCGAGATGATTGGATACGGCCGCCTGCCTCTCATGATCACGGAAAACTGCATCATTAAAAACAGGACCGGTTTGTNNCATTACGGACCGGACGGGGGTGCAGTTCCCGGTGGTGCGGGCGGAGGGCTGCCGGAACGTGATTTACAACTCCAAGAAGCTGTTTTTGGCGGATAAAAGCAAAGACTGGAAAAACATCGGGCTTTGGGCGCTGCGCCTTCAGTATACGACGGAGAACCCGCGCGAGTGCGTCCAGGTGCTGGAGCGCTATTTGGACCGGGGACCTTACGAGCCCAACGATTATACAAGGGGTCTATACTACCGTGAGGTCGAGTGATCTTCAAGGCGTCCGCCGTCGGGTGGCGCCGGTTTCATTCCTGTCGCGATGCGGTAAAATATGAGTCTGTGAGGGAAAAAATGATTCTGAAAATCAAAGCGCTGTCGGAAAAAATCGGAAAAGAGATCCCTGTGCCCCGCTACGCCTCTTCCGGCTCGGCCGGCATGGACCTCCACGCCTGCTTGGATAAGCCGGTGCTCCTGCCGCCGGGCGGACGCGTTCTGGTGCCGACGGGAATTGCCATCGCGCTCCCTTCGTCCGATTATGTGGCGCTCGTTTTTGCCCGAAGCGGCCTCGCGATCCGGAACGGGATTACGCTCCCCAACGCCGTCGGCGTCATTGACAGCGATTACCGGGGAGAGGTCAAGGTGGGGCTTGTGAATCTTTCCGACGAGCCCTATACCGTCGAACCGGGGGACCGGATCGCGCAGCTTGCGGTGCTTCCGGTGATACAGGTACAGCCGGTCCTTGTTCCCGAACTGGACGAAACCGTTCGGGGGGCGGGCGGTTTCGGGTCCACCGGGAAATAACGACGCCGCGGGAAGGGGCTGCCTTCCGCGCGGATATCGGGATACGGGAGAAAAAGCATGAAAATTATTTTGGCCTCCGGCTCGCCGCGCCGGCAGGAACTTTTGGCTCGCATCGGGATTGAGCCGTTTGAGGTCATGGTTTCGGAGCGGGAGGAAATCGCTCCGCCGGGACTTGCGCACGGAGAAGTCGTTTGCCACCTGTCCAAGGAAAAGGCGTCGGCCGTGCGGGAAAAAGCGGGGTCGGACGCGCTTGTGATTGCGGCGGATACCATTGTAACCTTAGGGAGCCGGATTTTGGGGAAACCCGCCGACCGTGAGGAGGCGAAAGGGATGCTGAACCTTCTCTCCGGTAAAAAGCACGAGGTTTATACCGGGATTACCCTGATAAAAGGGGCGCTTATTCGTTCGGCATACGAGAGGACCGTGGTTTCGTTTCGTCCTT
>DCTG01000168.1:264-3291 GCA_002329245.1 Clostridiales bacterium UBA1446 | reverse complement strand
TCACATCAGCCCGCAATGCGGGCTGAAGGACGTTTCCCGCCGGGGTCGGATTTTGCCATTTGGGGTTGCTACAGGAGTCGCAGGCCGCCGGCAAAGCCCATAGCCGAAGGCTTTCCACAGGCGTCGCGACAGGCGTTGCGGCAAAAATGCGCACCGGATTGGAGGTGGACAATATGGCAGAAGAAAACAAAAAGAAATTCCCCTTGTGGATGCGCCCGGAAACGCGGAAGCAGGTCAAGGAATGGTATAAAAAGGACAACTGCGGCAGCCAGAGCGAGTTCATCGAAAAGGCGGTCCTGTTTTACTGCGGCTACATCTCCGCGGAAAACAGCATGAAGTATTTGCCCGCCGCCCTAACCTCCGCCATGGCCGGGGTGGTGGAAAGCTCGGAGAACAGGATCGCCCGCCTGCTCTTCAAGCTGGCGGTGGAAATGTCCATGATGATGAACATCATCGCGTCCAACGCGGAGATTGACGAAGCCCTGCTGCAGAGGCTTCGGGGCAAGTGCGTGAACGACGTGAAGAAATCCGTCGGCGCCGTCACCTTCGAGGACGTGGTGAAATTCCAGAAGGGCGAGTAAGGTGACATACCATGCCGAGGATCATCTTCAAATGCCGTTACCTGAAAAACGCGTCGGAACACCTTGCCAATTTCATAGAATACGCAGCCACCCGCGAGGGCGTGGAAAAAGTGCCGGACAGCACGGGACTGCTTCCCGCCACCAAAAAACAACAGCGGCTCATCGCAGAAATCATAAGCAAGCTTCCCGACACGGCCGGCCTCTTTGAGTACGAAGACTACCTTAAAGATAAGACCAGGGAAAACGCGTCGGAGTTTATCGCCGTGGCGCTGGAGCAAAACCTCGATCTCCTCGGCAAGCGCGAAAACTATGTCGGATACATCGCCAACCGTCCGGGGGCGGAGGCCCTTGGCAGCCATGGCCTGTTTACCGACGCCGACCTGCCTGTGGTGCTGTCCAAAGTGGCAGAGGAAGTCGCCAATCACGCCGGCAACGTGTGGACCAATGTCATCTCCCTGCGCCGGGAGGACGCGGCTCGGCTCGGCTACGACAACGCCAAAGCGTGGCGGGACCTGATCCGGGGACAGCGCAACCATATCGCGGAGCAGATGAAGATTGCCCCGGAAAATCTCCGCTGGTACGCCGCCTACCATAACGAGGGTCATCATCCTCACGTGCATTTAATCGCATACTCCGTTAACCCCACGGAAGCCTATCTCACCAAACAGGGCATTGAAAACATGCGAAGCAGCCTGGCAAGGGAAATCTTCAAACAGGACCTTATTCAGATTTATTCCGAACAGACGAAGCGCCGCGACGCCCTGACCAGACAAAGCCGGGAGTCCATGCGGGAAATCATCGGTCAGATAAGTTCGGGAGTCTGCGAAAACAAAACCATTGAGGAATTGATTGCGCGCCTGGCGGAGCGGCTCAAGCACACCTCCGGCAAAAAGAAATACGGCTATCTGAAAGCGCCCCTCAAGGCGGTCGTCGATCAGATCGTGGACGAGCTGGCCAGGGATGAGCGGGTAGCCCGGTGCTACGAAAAATGGTGCGAGCTGCGCAACGAAGTGCTGCGCACCTATGCCGACATGCTTCCCGATCCGCTGCCTCTCTCCAGACGGAAGGAATTCAAGAGCATAAAAAATATGGTGATCGCCGAGGCAATGAGCATCGGCGGCCACCATTTCACTTTTGAGCCGGATGAGGATATGGAAACAGACATGTATCTCGCGGGAGAAGATATTCCCAAGGATGTGTCCGCGGCGGCTGCATATTTTGAAAAGACGGCCCGGCTGGGCAACGTCCATGCCCAATACGCGCTGGCAAAGCTGTATCTTACTGGAGAGGATATGCCCAAAGATGTTCCGAAGGCCGTAGAACTGCTGGCAAAATCCGCAATGCAGGACAATTCATTCGCCCAGTACAGGCTGGGCAAGCTCTACCTGCTGGGAAAGGATGTTCCCAAAGATGTGGATGAGGCCGTCAAGTGGCTGACTGCTTCCGCGGAACAGGGAAATCAATATGCGCAGTATGCGCTCGGCAAGCTCTACCTTATGGGGCATGAGGTTCCAAGGGACCGGGAGGCCGCGGTACGCTGGCTTTCTCTGTCAGCCGGACAGGGAAACATCTATGCGCAGTTTTTCCTCGACCGCGTGGACTCCTTCCGCGAACCGTCGGTCCTGCTGGCGGCCACACGGCTCATGCACCACCTGGGCAATATCTTCCGCGACGAGCAAAAGCGATTTGGCGGAGGCGTTATGCAGGTGGATCGCAAGCTGCGCAAAAAGCTGGCGCAGAAAAAAGCGGCCCAGGGCCACGCCCATGACGATCGCGAACCTCGCCAAAGCTATTAACAGGAGGGATTTCCATGATGAAAGAATATTTACGCAAAAAAGATAAAGTGCTTATCCCGCGTTTGCCTTCCAATCGCAAGCCGCTCCCGCAAAGGGCGGCTTTTTTTCGCAGACGCGGCAAACGGAAACGCTGACCGGAGAGGGATATCATGGCAAAATACATTCCCTTCACCGATGAACAAAAACGCCGGGCCAATTCGATAGACATAGCGGACTTCCTGCGGCGCCAGGGAGAGCAGCTCACCCGCGCCGGAAGGGACTGGCGCTGGAAGCGGCATGACAGTGTGACCATCCGGGGCAACCAATGGTACAGGCACAGCAGGGAGGAAGGCGGCCTTGCCATCGACTTCGTGCGGGAATTCTACGGCCTGTCCTTTCCGGAGGCGGTGACGCTGCTCCTGGGCGGCGAAAGGGGCGTGGAATGGAATCAAACCCATAAAAGCGCCCCGGCTCCCCGCAAGCCCTTTGCGCTGCCGGAAATGAACAGCGACATGCGCCGCGTCTACGCGTACCTGATCAAACAGCGGTTCATAGACCGGGATGTTATCGCCCATTTCGCGAAGACGAAAATGCTTTATGAAAGCTGCGAGCGGTCCGCGGATAAAACAAAAGAATATCACAACGCCGTTTTTGTCGGGTATGATGAAAAC
>DCTG01000168.1:0-187 GCA_002329245.1 Clostridiales bacterium UBA1446 | reverse complement strand
CCATAGATATGCTGTCCTTTATCACCCTCTACCCGGAGGACTGGAAGCAAAACAGCTATGTGGCCCTGGACGGCGTGGCCGAACACGCCCTGCTGCGGCAGCTTGAATTAAACCCCCGCCTGCAAAAGGTTGTACTGTGCCTGGACCATGACGAGGCGGGCATCGAAGCCGCGGGACGGCTGACCGA
>DCTG01000091.1 GCA_002329245.1 Clostridiales bacterium UBA1446 | reverse complement strand
ATCTTTCCCAGCGTCTTCGTTCGCACGGGCTCGTTTTCGACGGGGCGGTTTTCCCGATCGGTGACCGGAGCCCGCCGCCGATTCTTCTCTTTTTCTGCTGCCTTGGCGTCGCGGCGGGAGCCGNNCGGCGCGTGATTCTTCTGCTGCTTATTGCCGGCGCGGCGGCATCTGCCGCGGGCATCTTTTGGGAGCCCCGGCTCACGGCGAAATTCTTCGCCTTCGGCGCCTGCGTGATTTTCCCCTGCCTTGCGGCTTACCGCCTCATCGCATGGATCAACGGGAAACCTTCCCCTATTAGAGAAAACCCCGGCAATGCTGCCGCCCGAAGCGCGATTGCCCTGCTTTGCGGGCTCGGCATCACGCTTGCGGGATGCCTCTTTATTGGCGCCATTCTGTCCGATTCCAAATACCTGCTCTCCATCGACACGTTCACCGGCGTAAAGGCAAGCCAGACGCTCCCCCTATTCTATGCGCTCCTGCTGTCGGTTTACCTGTTCCTGCACCGCTCCGGGATGCCGTTTTCCGGATGGGAGGATCTGAAGTTCCGTCTGAAAAACCGCCGGACGCTGGTTTACATCCTCCTGTTTCTGATTATCCTCGCCGGCGCCGGAGCCTTTTTTATCTTTGGAACGGGAGACAGCGGACTTCTTCGGGGCGGGCTGATGGAACGCAGGTTCCGCAATTTTTTGGAGGCCGCCGTATTGGTGCGCCCCCGCCTCAAGGAATTCCTCCTTGCCTGGCCTTCCCTTGTGCTCGCCTTTTTCTTATACGGTAAAGGAAACGGGCGATGGGCATGGCTTTTTCTCCTTCCCCCCGCCGCCGGCTTCGCTTCCGTAGCCAATACGTTTTGCCATATCCGCGCCCCGGTTCTCACCTCACTAGCCCGCACTTTATACGGCGCCCTCTTCGGATATCTCATCGGACTTTTCTGCGTTCTTCTGATCCGCCTTCTTTTCCTGCGCGGGACAAAGGAGAAGGAAACCGGTTCCGATGACTGAAGAAAAGCGAATTTCCGGAAATGATAATACCGCCTGAAACCAAAGGTTTCAGGCGGTATGCCTTTCTTGTTAAGCCAGCTTCTCTTTCGCCATCTCGGTCAGGGCGGTAAAAGCTTCCTTATTGTTAACCGCCATCTCGGCGAGCACCTTGCGGTTGAGTTCTACTCCGGCTTTCTTCAGCCCGTGCATAAAGGTGGAGTAGTTCATGCCGTTCTGCTTGGCGGCGGCGCTGATTCGCGTAATCCATAATCTGCGAAAATCGCGTTTTTTCAGGCGGCGGCCGGTATACGCATAGGAGAGCGACTTCATAACCGCCTGGTTCGCAACTCTAAAATGTTTGGACTTTGCCCCCCAATAGCCCTTGGCGAGCTTTAAAATCTTTTTTCTTCTCTTGCGCGACATCATCGCGCCCTTGACTCTTGCCATTGTATAAGCCTCCTAAATCGTGAGTTATGTTATTTGTAAGGAATCAAGCGCTTGACGGTTGCCGCGTTGGTCTCATCCGCATAGGCGCCGGCACGGAGGCCTCTTTTGCGCTTGGTTGTTTTTTTCGTTAAAATATGGCTTGTGAAGGCGTGGGAGCGCTTCACTTTTCCGGTTTTAGTCAGTTTGAATCTTTTCTTTGCGCCGCTGTGTGTTTTGATCTTAGGCATAGTGTTTCTCCTTCCGTGCGGGCATTGCCGCAGCTTTTTCCATTTCCCTCGGGCTATTGCGGTTTTACGGCTTTCGGCGTTAAAAACATGGTCATATGCCGTCCGTCTAACTTGGGATTTTTATCGATGGTGCCCGACTCCGCGCACAATTGCGCAAACTGTGCCAGAAGCCGTTCTCCAATGTCCGTATGTGCCATTTCCCTTCCGCGAAACCGAACCGTTACCTTAACGCGGTTGCCATCCAACAGAAACTTCTGCGCATTCCTCACCTTGACATTGAAATCATTCGAATCAATGCCCGGGGACATCCGCACTTCCTTGATTTCAACCACATGCTGGTTCTTCTTTGCCTCTTTCTCCCGTTTCGCCTGCTCAAAGCGGTATTTCCCGTAATTCATCAGCTTGCAGACAGGAGGCGTCGCTCCAGGTGAAATTTTAACCAGATCCAAATCCCGCTCCGCGGCGATTTCAAGAGCTTTCGCCACCGGCATGATCCCCAGCTGCGCGCCGGTTTCCGAGATCAGCCGAATCTCTTTATCGCGGATTTCTTCGTTGACCTGATGATCCATGTTGCTAATTAATAAGCACCTCCCAAATTAATAAACGGGTACCGACAAAGGTACCCGCATACTCCATTACAAACCGGACTGTCTGCCGCCGCAATGTTAACCCCTTCCTACTCGTTGGGGGTGAGGACGGTGGTACCGTTCCTACTTTGTTTTACCGGAGTATTATATCAGCGGCCCGGACGATTGTCAACAACATTTTCCCATACTCCTTCGCGATCGGCAAAATGAAACTCCTTCCGTAAAATTGTGCCGCGCTGCTTCCGAAAATGCAATTTCCTTCTTGCTTAGTCGCCATGCGAAAGGTATAATAGGGATTGGAAAAGGCTGTGGTATCCAAACATTCGGCGCAGCTGCTCCCAAAGGATCAGCGAACGCCGTTTGTGACTACGTTACCGTAATCTAACTCCTTTTCTGCTATTGTTACACCATCCGTATCAGAACCGTTCAGACCGGTTCCTATGTTCCAAACGGGAAAAGATGTAATCGTAAGAGAAACACCAATGAAAATCAGGGGGTATTAGTATGTGCGAACAACCGAAATTCTATCTTTGTAAGCATTGCGGAAATTTGGTCAGCATGATCCATTCCTCCGGCGTTAAAATGATCTGCTGCGGAGAGCCGATGACGGAACTGAGCGTCAATACGGTAGACGCCAGCCAGGAAAAGCATGTGCCCGCCGTCACCGTGGACGGCAGCACGGTTACCGTCGAGGTGGGCAGCGTCCCGCATCCCATGTTGGAAGAGCACTACATTCAATGGATCTATTTGCAGACGCAGCAGGGCGTGCAGCGCAAATGCCTGAAGCCCGGCGCGGCTCCCAAGGCCGTCTTCTCCCTCGCCGACGGCGACAAGGCCGTCGCGGCTTACGAATACTGCAACCTCCACGGCCTGTGGATGAAATCCCTTTAAGTTCTCCCTAAGCAGCTCCGCGCCATCCGCGCGGAGCTGTTTTTTTCTTTCCGCGGCCTTAGACTCCGGTCAGGTCGAACGCCGGGATAAATTTCTTCTCGGCCGCGTCTAAATCCTGGACATACCCGTCGGTGATTCCGCAGGCAAGCATGTAATCGACAGCCGCGCGGTATTCCGCGCCCGTCACACGGCGGTTAAGGCCGTGCAGGTGTTCCGCGCGTCCAACGGGCACATACTGGCACATCAGGGAAAAAAGCACCGTCCCCGGCGGGAAGAGATTCGCCACCCGGTCTATGACTCTTCTGGTGTTTTCAATTTTTCCAGGCAGAAGGAGATGGCGGATTAAAACCCCGCTTTGCAAAATACCGTCCCGGATTACGACAGGCCCTCGTTGCCTCACCATTTCCCGGATCGCTTCTTCCGCGACGGCGGGATAATCCGCCGCCCCGGAAATCTCCCGCGCGGCGGTTTCGTCCGCGTACTTAAAATCAGGCAGGTAGACCTGTACCTTTCCTTCCAGCCGGCTTAAGGTCTGAGGCAGCTCGTATCCCCCGGAATTCCACACGACGGGAACCGGAGGCGGGACCGCAAGCGCCTCAAGGATTGCTTCGGAAAAGTGGGTCGGCGTGACGAGGTTAATATTGTGCGCTCCCTGCGCGGCCAGCTCCCCAAAAATCTCCCGGAGACGCTCAACCGTAACCGCCCGGCCGAAGCCGCCGATGCTGATCTCTTCATTTTGACAAAAGCTGCAGCGAAGGCTGCAGCCGCTGAAAAACACGGTCCCGGATCCCCTTGTTCCGCTGATGCAGGGCTCCTCCCCGAAATGAAGCGCCGCGCGCGCCAGCACGGGAGAAGCGGGCATCCCGCAGACGCCCGCCCCGGTCTGATTCGAACGGATTGCACCGCACTTGCGCGGGCAGAGATTGCACACCATTTCTTCTTCCCCATAGCATAATCTGTTTTTCGGACAAGCCGCAAGTTTCCGCCGCGCCGATTAAAGCAGGCGGGAACCGCTCCCCTTTGCTTTTGATTCGGAAATCATCCCCAGGCGGCGCGACACTTCAGGCTCATAGCAGCGGAAAGCCGAGGGCAGCGCATATTCCCGTCGGAGCGCGGCTCCGTCCGCCCAGCGCCATCCCTCCGGAAGCGCGGCGCTTTCCGCCTCCACAACGAGTCCGCTCATGTGCCACTCGACGTGCGTAAAAATGTGCTTTCCGGTCCCTGCCCGGGCGGTTTTCCCTTTGATTCCCCAGCCTGAAAGGCAGGCTTCCGGCGGCCTGATTTCATTGGGATATTCCCAGAGTCCCGCAAGAAGGCCCCGGTCCGGCCGCCGCCGGATGGCGATTTTCCCGTTATGAAATAACAAAAACACCGTCCGCAGCTCGATCCGGCGTGGGCGTGCGGACGCTTTTACGGGCAGAGTATCCGTCAACCCCTCCCGAAAGGCAAAGCAGCATTCCGAAACGGGGCAGCGGACACAGTGCGGCGCGCCGTTTGGAAGACAGATAACCGCGCCGAGCTCCATGAGCGCCTGGTTAAAATCTCCCGGCTGCACGCGAGGCATTGCCCTTTGCAGTTCCTCCCGCCAGCGGCGCTTCACCTCCGGCCGGCTGATATCCGAGTAATCCCCTAAAATGCGCGAAAGAATCCGAAGCACGTTCCCGTCAACGGCGGGTACCGGCCAGCCAAAGGCAATGGACGCTATGGCTCCGGCTGTATACTCGCCTACCCCCGTGAGCTTCCGGATCCGCTCATAGTCCGAGGGAAATTCTCCGCCGCAGTCTTCCATGATCTGACGAGNNAGCCCAGACCCTGCCAGAGCTTCATCAGCCTGTCTTCCTCTACCGCGGCAAGATCGGCCACCGTCGGCAGCGCTTCCATAAAGCGGGTATAATAGTCCAAAACCGCGGCAACCCGGGTCTGCTGGAGCATGACTTCCGAAACAAACACCCGGTAAGGCTCCGGATTGGAGCGCCAGGGAAGAACCCTCGCGTTTTCACGGTACCAGATCTGCAGCGGAAGGATAATTTTAGAGAGCTTTTCCTGCGTATTCTCCACTTAGATTACATAACCTCCGTTGGGGCTGATGACCTGCCCCGTAATAAAACCGGCGCGTTCCGACGCGCAGAAGAAGATTGCCTCGGCAGCGTCCTCGGGCCTTCCCAATAAGCCTAACGGCGTTTCCGCCCGGAGCGCGCAGCGCGTATCTTCGTCTAAATCCCGATTCATATCGGTATCAATAATTCCGGGTGCAACACAGTTGACGGTGATGCCGGAAGGTCCCACCTCTTTGGCTAGCCCCTTTGTGAGACCGATCAGCGCCGCCTTGGACGCCGAATAAGCTACCTCGCACGAGGCGCCCGTAATTCCCCAGATAGAGGAAACGATCACAATGCGCCCTTTCTTTCGATGAAGCATATGCGGAAGCACCGCCCGGCAGCAGTAAAACGCTCCGCTAACATTGACGCGAAACANNGAAACAGGTTCTCCCACTGTTCGTCCGTTGTTTTATCAAACAGCTCGCGAAGGGCGATGCCGGCGTTGCAAACGAGAGAGTCTATCCTGCCGAACGCGGAGAGTACGCGGGCAATGAGCTCGTCGGCCTGCCCGGAACAGCTCACGTCCGCTTGGAACGCCTGCGCTGTCACGCCGGCGGAGGAAAGTTCCCAGATCAGTTCTTCCGCCTGCGCCACAGACTGATTATAGTTGACCGCGACGCTCCATCCGGCTTCCGCAAAACGGCGCGCGGCTGCCCGGCCGATTCCCCGGGAAGCCCCGGTAATGAGCACAACTTTTGACATGTTACTCCCCCGTCTGTTTCCCGAGTCCGTTCAGCCATCCGATACACAGGTTAAACCACGTCGCCACATGATCGTTTACGGAGTCTTCTCCGCGGGAGGTATCTCTCACGGCAAGGGACATCGCGTGGGGACCTTCCGGATAAAGATGCAGCTCAAACGGTACGCCCGCTTTTCGAAGAGCATTCGCATAGAGCAGGGTATGCTCGGCCGGAACGGTGGCATCCGTACCGGTGTGCCATAAAAACGCAGGCGGGTTTTGACTGGAAACGCTTGTTTCCAGAGAAAGCCGACCCAATTTCCCTTCTAACGGCTGATTGTCAAGCAGGTTCTGGAACAGCCGGCGGTTCCCGTGCGGCGGAGCCGCCGTAATCACGGGATAACAGAGGATTACGGCGTCCGGCCGGTTGGATCCGGCTGAAAGCCCCAGCGGCTCGGTCAGCTCGGGATCCCCCCAGAAGTTTGCAAGGNNGGCAGCCCGCCAGGTGGCCGCCCGCTGAAAAACCGCATACCGCGATTCTTGTGATCCCGTAGCGTCCGGCGTTTTTCCGGAGGAAAGACACGGCGGCCGAGGCTTCCAGCAAAGCCTGCGGATAGCGCGCCGGCATTACGCTGTAGTCAAGAACAAACGCTTGGCAGCCCGCCTGCAGAAAAGCAAGCGCTACCGGTTCCCCTTCCCGTGCCGCCGTAAGCGCATAACCGCCGCCCGGCAGAATCAGGACAGCCCACCGGTCGCCCCGCGGAACAATCGGTCCCGGGTAGGGGCGGGCATAGGAGGTAAGCGAGACGGACGTGCCCGATTCCGGGAGCAGGGGACAGATTTCGCGGCGGGAAAATACTTCGTGCAGCATAACAGCTCTCCTTACGGATTCCGGCAGGAAGCCGGTCATATCAATTAATACCGGCCGGCGTGGTTTGCGGATAGGCTAAACATAGGGATAACTTTGTGGATACGCTATCATAGCCGGCGGCTATGATAGCGTGCCATGCGGCGCGTCCCTGCGCCGCGGCCTTTTAATCTCGGATAAACTATCCGCTTTGCGGATATTATATCATCGTCCCTGCGGCCTTTTCAAGAAGAGACCGCATCCCATCTGACCTCAACTGTGTATGGCATGCGCCCCCTGGGAAAAAAATGTATACAACATACCCTTGTTGTGTTATACTATAATAGTTACGTTTGCAAAACGGCCTGTTATGTGATATGGAATGATCCCTGTTAGGGGGTAGACGGTCCGCGATGCAAATAAGATCGGCATTATGTACGGATGTACACTGATATAGACATAACATTTCATATGTAGCGCAGAAAAGACGGACCTTTTTACCATTCTTCGGCGATACAGGGCCGAAGAACGGAAATTGTCGGCCTGTGTTTTGGTATGCGCAGCAGGGAAAGCGGCAGACAGATAACCTGCCGTTTCGGCTCGGTCTTTCCTCAGACCGCGGATTCTATCTCAGGCAGCTTTCCCGACCGTATCGTGTCCCTGTGTTCTGTCATAACGCAATTACCAAACAAAAAGGAGTGTGCCATTACAGCATGGCAGAAAAACTAAAAATCATACCATTGGGCGGTTTGAACGAGATTGGGAAAAACCTGACCGTATATGAATATGGTAAGGATATGATAATCGTTGACTGCGGCATTGGATTTCCGGATGACGAAATGTACGGAGTCGACGTCGTTATCCCGGACATCAGCTATCTGGTAAAAAACGCAAACCACATCCGCGCCGTTTTACTCACACACGGACATGAAGACCACATCGGCGCAATGCCTTATCTCCTGCAGCAGATAAACATTCCCGTTTATACGACCCGTATGACCGCAGGCCTGGTCAAAGTCAAATTGGAAGAATTTGATTTGCTTGATAAAACCGAAATCCACACGGTTGAGGCCGGAGAGATCATCGAACTCGGGAAGTTTTCCGTCGAATTCATCCATATCAATCACAGTATCGCGGACGCGGTTTCCTTTGCGATTAAAACCCCGCTCGGCACCGTAATCCATACCGGAGACTTTAAAATCGACCCTACGCCCATCAAAGGAAGCATGATTGATCTTGCGCGCTTCGGCCAGCTGGGAAAGGAAGGCGTTTTAGCCCTGCTCGCGGATTCCACCAATGTGGAACGGCCAGGTTACAGCGCCTCGGAATCAAAGGTCGGAGAAAGCTTTGACGCCCTGTTCAAGGGGTGCACCTCACGCATTATTGTCACAACCTTCGCTTCCAATGTGGATCGGATCCAGCAAGTCATCAACATAGCCGCCCGTTATGGCCGCAAAGTCGCCGTTACCGGCCGCAGCATGGAGAACATTCTGCGGGTCTCAACGGAATTAGGCTATATGGAAATACCCGAGAACACCTTAGTGGACATGGCCCAGACCAAAAGCCTGCCGAAGGATAAAGTGGTCATCATTACGACAGGCAGCCAGGGTGAAACCATGTCCGCGCTTTATCGGATGGCGTTTTCCACCCATAGACAGGTGGACATCGTGCCCGGCGACCGGATTATCATTTCGGCCTCCGCCATCCCCGGCAATGAAAAAATGGTGGGACATGTCATAAACGAGCTTTACCGGAAAGACGCGGAAGTGTTCCACGAACGGCTTGCCGACCTTCATGTTTCAGGCCATGCCTGCCAGGAAGAATTGAAAATCATCCATGCCCTGACCAAACCGAAGTACTTCATCCCCCTCCACGGCGAGCAGCGGCACCTGAAAGCGCATGCGCACCTTGCGCTCCAGATGGGCATGTCGCCCAAAAACATCGTCATCGGCGATATCGGACGAGTGATTGAAATTACCGAGAAGGGACNNGCTCAACGGGACCGTCCCCTCCGGACGGGTTTTAGTCGACGGATACGGCGTCGGGGACGTCGGCAGCGTGGTGCTGCGCGACCGGAAACATTTGGCGCAGGACGGCATGATCGTTGTGGTAATCAACCTCTCGAGCGAGGACGGCTCATTGGTTTCCGGACCGGACATTATCACACGCGGCTTTGTCTATGTCAAAGAGTCCGAGGAGCTGCTCACGGAATTGCGCAACGTCGTTTTAGCCGCCTTGGATTCCTGCCAAACGAACAACGTGACCGACTGGGCAACCATAAAATCCACCGTAAAAAACGAACTGTCCGGCTATCTTTACCGCAAAACAAAGAGAAACCCTATGATCCTTCCCGTAATTATGGAAATCTGATTTCATCTTACAAGACATGCCCGGCTCCGGCCGGGCTTTCTTTCGCAGCCGGCAAAGTTTTCCCGCTGATTTTAATTTCACAATTTTACTTCATTTACTGTACATTAGCGTGATAATGTGATAAACTCCATAGGGCAAGCAGGGCATGCAAAGGCTCTGCATCGGCCAATTTAGTAGGAGATGGAGGAAATTACATGAAGAAATCAATCCGAATCATATCGTTAGCTCTCGCGGCAGTCTCCTGTATCTGGCTTGCCGGATGCAGCACCGCCAATAATACGGGAAGCACCCCGGCGGACGAAAAACCCGGCTTCGTCATTTTAGAGGGTTCTTTGGCTGCCGAGGAGTACGGCATCGGCTTCCGGAAAGGCGATCCGACGCGCGACGTGGTCAACGCGGCGCTTAAGGTTTTAGCGGCGGACGGTACTTTGGCGAAAATATCCGACACCTGGTTCGGAAGCGACATCACCACGGTTGAGCCGGATGCCAAGGCGCTGGACA
>DCTG01000172.1:11804-12337 GCA_002329245.1 Clostridiales bacterium UBA1446 | reverse complement strand
CATGTTCATCGGCGACTTCGAAAAAGCGGCGCCCTGGTCTTCCAACGCGGTTAAGGGCTGCAAGCGTTTTTTGGACCGCGTCTGGAATTTGGGGGAGAGCTGCTCCCAGGAGGATGTCCCCAACGCCGCCACCGAGGGCGCCTTGCACAAAACGATCAAAAAAGTGAGCGAAGATATCGAAGGGCTCAAATTCAACACGGCGATCGCGGCTCTCATGTCCCTTGTGAACGAGCTGAGCGAAAAGGGAGCGAGCCGGGCGGATATGAAGGTGCTCCTGTGCCTGCTTTCGCCCTTCGCGCCGCATATCGCGGAAGAGATCTGGGAAAGGCTCGGCTTTGACGGTATGGTCTGCAAGCAGCCGTGGCCTTCCTATGACGAGGCAAAAACCGTCGACGCGGAGATCGAGATGGCGGTTCAGGTCAACGGAAAACTGAAGGCCACCGTTTTAGTCCCGACGGACAGCAGCGAGGAGGAAATTATGGCCCGGGTGCGGGAAAACCCGAAGCTCGAGCGGCAGCTGGCGGAAATGCAGC
>DCTG01000172.1:0-11712 GCA_002329245.1 Clostridiales bacterium UBA1446 | reverse complement strand
CCTTGCATATAATATTATTGTTAAGCCATAATTTGTGGCCCCTATGTGCCGGGAAGCCCCTGTTTGGCACAGCGGAGGGGAGGGAAAATAATGTCGGAAGTTCGAGTCAAAGAGAATGAATCACTGGACAGTGCACTCAAGCGATTCAAGAGGAGTTGCGCCAAGGCCGGTGTTCTTGCGGAAGTGCGGAAAAGAGAACATTTTGAGAGCCCCAGTGTGAAGCGCCGGAAAAAGTCCGAAGCCGCGAGAAAAAACAAAAATAAAAAGTTTCATTAAAAAAGACGACCCCGCCTTAAAGGCGGGGTTTTCATTTTTTCTCGCGGGCCAACCCGGTTTTTCTTGACAAACGAAGGTCGAACGCGTTAGACTTGAAAAGAGGTCTAACGCATTCGACTTTCGGAGGGGAGAGCATGGATAACCTGAAACTATTCGACGCCGAATACCGTTTTATGTGTCTGGTCTGGGAAAGAGGAGAAATCAACTCGACGGAGCTTGTCAGGCTGTGTCAGGCGGAATTCGGCTGGAAGAAGTCCACAACCTATTCCGTGATCAAGCGCTTGGCGAAACGCGGGGCGCTGAAAAACGAAAACGCCGTCGTAACGCCGCTTGTCGAGCGGCGGCAGATTCAAAAATTCGAAAGCGAGCAGATTTTGGAAAAGGCCTTCGACAATTCCCTGCCCTGCTTTCTTGCAGCTTTCCTGCAGGATAAGAAGCTTAAGCCGGAGGAGGCGGAAACGCTCAGAAGGATGATCGAGGAGGCGGTGAAGTGAGCGATTTGTTTCTCAATATCTTGAACATGAGCCTTGCCGGCGGCTGCGCCGCGCTGATCGTCATGCTGATCCGGCTGGCCCTTCGCCGCGCGCCGAAAGTCTATTCCTACGCGCTTTGGGTNNGTATTTTTCCGTCTGATCGTCCCGTTTACCATACCGCTGCCCACGGGCGCGATACCCGCGCAGGTGCAGACAATCCCGAACGATTTTATCATTATCCGGAGCCCGTCCGTTCTGATCGGCGTGCCTGCGGCGGAAGGGGCGCGGGACGGGGCCGTTCAAAGCGTGCCGGCATCAGAATGGCGGGCAGGCGGCCTTACCCCCGTTCAGACGGCGCTGCGGGTTGGATCATATCTCTGGGCGGCGGGTTTTCTTGCGCTTGCGCTCTACGGGACGATCGGCTCTCTGCGTCTTCACAGGCGGGTCAGAACCGCGATCCGGCTTTACGGCAATGTCTATGAGAAAGACCGGATTTTATCGCCGTTCGTGTTTGGCCTGTTTCGTCCCAAGATTTATTTGCCCAAAGGCCTTGGCGAAACGGAGAGAGAATATGTTTTGGAGCACGAGCGCGTGCACATCGGGCGCCTGGATTATCTGATAAAGCCGGCCGCCTTTCTTGTGGCTTCCGTTCACTGGTTCAATCCCGCCGCCTGGCTATCCTACGTGCTGCTTGTAAGGGATATGGAGCTTTCGGCGGATGAGCGCGTCTTAATACGTTCCGGCGGAGATATCCGGGAGGGCTATTCCCATTCCCTGCTCGCGTTGTCGGCAAAAAGCAGCGGACTGTTTCTTCCTCTCGCCTTTGGAGAAACACGCGTAAAGGCACGGATTCAAAACGTCCTGTGCTACAAAAAGCCGGCGTTTTGGGTGAGCGTCGCCGCGGTTTTGGTTGTCGCCGCGGTGAGCGTTATCCTTCTCATCGGCAGGCAGCCGGAAAAGATAGCCGATCCCTTCCCCGGAGAAAGCGCCGGCTCCGGCCCGGTGTCGGAAGCTGCTTCCGGGCCGGCGGAACCGGAGGATCAAACGATCTATGATACGGTCTCCATTGTGCTGCGCTCGGAACAAATGGGCTTTAAGACTGCGGACGCGGTGGAAATAACCGACTTAAACACTGTGGCGCGTATCGAGACGAGTATAAGATCCAGTCTGAAGCCCGCGGAGAAGGCGGATCTGAAAAACAATCATACGAACGAATATACGATCAGGCTGTCAAACAAGATCAGCGCGTACAGCGCAGGGCTTTTTTACGATACGCTGTACGATCAGGCCTATCTTGTAAACAACGGCGGCATTTTTAAGACGGATACGAATTTTGCGCGCTATATCGATTCCTTTTTGGAAAATGGAGATCCGGTCTTTCTGACGGGCGAAAACGATGCGGCAAGGCTCTTTCGAGACTATGGCTGGACGCTGGATTACCAAATCGGCACGGTAAACGGCAAGCTTGATAAACTCGAAGTCCTGCCCGCTTTTCATCCGAACGCGTACTATTTTGCGTATCACAACGAGCTTTCAAAGGATATCGGCTTGGATATGAGCGGGTACGCCCCCGCCGAAGTCGACGTGGAAATCTACCGCATTTATGAAGCTATGCCGCAGGAGTTTTATCCGATCCGGAATTGCAGGGGTATCGTTGTGAGAAGCGGCGGGGAGATCATCGGCGCATTCATCAGCGCCGGACGTCACAGCACATTCAGCGCCTGCAGCCTGAAAGGAAACGGCTTTGAGAGCGCAGCCGGCCAGGAGCTTGAGGCGTGGCTTGCGGAAAGGATCAACGCGGATAAAATCGAAAAAGCGCTTTCCCGGTCGGAGCCGGAGCAGATCGTTGCGGAATATCTGACGGCCTTGGATCAAAAGGACGCAAGGAGGGCGCAGTACTGCATCGCGAAAAAAACGCTTTTGGGAAGTTTGACCGCGAATCTGCCGAACGGCGAACTGTTCAGCGAAGGGGTCGCCCTGCCCCTGACGGATTCCTTTATCGGAGCAAACTCGAGCTTTTCCAATCTGAAATCGGCAAAACTGCTGAGTATCGAGCCGCTTGATACATCCGAAGAGGACGTCAGACTTTTTCGTGTTACGATGGATCTTCAGTACCGTGAAGTGGTGTCCATCGGAAGCGGAAAGCAGAACTGGGATTGCAGCCTGGTTTACGAGTCTCCTCAGACAGGATGGAAAATCACAGGCTTCGGGCACTGAAAAGCGGAAAGGCAGCATATGCAAAGACGGCCCCGCCGGAACCGGTGGGACCGTCTTTGTCTTTTGAGGGGGGGAGAGGTTTCATTCGAGATTGAGGCGCTTTTTGAGCGTGTAGTTCGTAATCGCGAAGTAAGCCGCCCCGAAGAGGAGAACCACAAGCAGAGACCCGCAGAGGAGTAGGTGGGCGACCGCCGGCGAACCGATATGAATTGAAAGCGCTTCAAAATCAGCGTTCCGGAAGGGATATACCAGGAAGAAGGAGAGAATCTGCGACAGGATCGAAAGGCCGATAAAGGCGCCGAAGGCGAAGAGGATGCGGTGGCGGTGAAACAGGTGCCCTAAGGAGACGGAGGCATAGATGATCAGAACGCTGCCCGCGATAGCCGCGACGCTTAAAAGCGCGCCTTCCAATAGATAGAGGACAATATGGAAGTTTACCGGGAAACCGACCGAGATGAGCCAGCTCTTGAATTCAAAGAGAAGGCGCGGCAGCTCCGTAAGATATTCCGGCTGGAAGGAAACAAAGAAAATCGAAAGCAGGGTGACCAAAACGCCCAAGATCGACCAGAGTACGGAGACAATCAGTTTGGCGGTGATGTTGTGCCAAACGGGAAGCGGGAGCGTGAACATAAGGTAGCCCTCGTCGCCCAACAGGTTCCTGTAGAAGCGCTGTGCCATAATGAAGATCGTCATAAAGGCCGTCGTGCAGATTACTGCGACGTAAGCGAACATCAGAACGCCGCTGACCAGGTTCCCGAAGGAGAAGCCCGGCGTTTTCAGAACGGAAATCGTAAACCGGTTCAGAAGGGAGAGCAGCAGCATGGTGCCGTACAGCGGCAGCAGCACGCGCGACGTTGCGCGAAACTCGTATTTGACCAGTTTNNGTTTTCTTAACATTTGAATACCTCCCGGAACAAAGCGTCCACGGACATGCCCCGCTCCTCGCGGATGCTGTCTACCGAAGAAGTGAGGACGACCTGGCCTTTGTTCAGAAAAATCACGTCGTCAAGGACCTGTTCTACGTCCGAAATGAGATGTGTGGAGATCAGGACGGTGGCGTTTTCGTTATAGTTTCCGATGATCGTATTGAGAATGTAGTCTCTGGTTGCCGGGTCCACGCCGCCGATCGGTTCGTCGAGCAGATAGAGTCTTGCTTCGCGGCTCATCACCATAATGAGCTGCACCTTTTCTTTTGTGCCCTTGGACAGGGGTTTCAATCGATGCGTAGGCTCTATGTTCAGGCGCCTGAGCATATCCACCGCCTTCGCTTTTTGAAAATCGGCATAGAAATCGGAAAAGAAATCCAACAGATCGCATACACGCATCCAATTGTTCAAATAGCTGCGTTCCGGCAGATAGGAGATCAGCTTGCGCGTTTCAACGTCCGGGCGCCGTCCGTCCACGAGAATCTCCCCGCTGCTAGGCGTCAACAGTCCGTTTGCCAGTTTGAGAAGCGTGGTTTTTCCGCTTCCGTTCGGCCCGAGAAGCCCCACGATGCGTCCCGGTTCCAGCTTGAGGTCGACAGCGGTCAAAGCCTCCTGACTTCCGTAGCGCTTTCCCAGTCCTCTGCATTCCAATATCGGTGTCATATCTTTCCCTCCCATTTTTTAGGAGCCAGAGCGCTCGATCAGCGCCAGAACCTGTTCTTTTTCATAGCCGAGCCGCTTCATGGATTCAAGGAAACGGGCAATCTGTTCCATAGCAAGGCTGTTTTTCACTTCTTCAATCATGCTTTCATCCTCCGTAATAAATCGTCCCGACGTGCGCTGGGAGAAAACCAATCCCTCCCGCTCCAGTTCGGACAGTGCCCGCTGCATCGTATTCNNGGAAAAACACCGGAAACGACAGCGAGCGAGATTTGCTCAATCAACTGCGTGTAGATTGGGCGGTCGCCTTTGAAATCCCATAACAATAGTCTCAGCTCCTGTCTGTACGTTTGTACCAATGTATTAAGTGGTTAATACAACAATACAATAATACAATTGGGTTGTCAAGGGGGTTTTACAAATTTATTTCTGATTATTTTTCAAGTCCCACGGACCTCCATGCGTCAAAGGCCGTCCTGATAAAGGGAACCGAAATCCTGCCCGGAAAAAAGAGCGTTCCGTTTCGCGTTTTCTAACGGAAACGGAACGCTCTGATAAGATTTTTTATCCGGCTCAGCATTGGCTGAGAACTTCTCCGATCGGCCTATGAATGGCAAGATAGGCTGAGTCGTCGCACGGGCCGGGCGTTTTGTTGATGAGGATCAGACGGTTGCCGCGGTAGTAATGGATCAGGGAGGCTGCGGGATACACCACAAGGGATGTGCCGCCGATAATGAGCGTGTCCGCCGCGCGCAAATGGGAAATCGCCTCCGTCAGCACGGAGCTGTCGAGGCCTTCCTCATACAGCACGACGTCCGGGCGGACCATGCCTTTGCAGGTGCAGCGGGGAATCCCGGTGGAGGATTCCATAAACTGTGCGTCGTATATTTTGCCGCAGCGCAAACAATAATTGCGGTGCATGGAGCCGTGCAGCTCCAGAACGGTCCTGCTGCCGGCCGCCTGATGCAGGCCGTCCACGTTCTGGGTGATGATTGCGCGGAGCTTCCCCATGCGCTCCCACTCCGCGAGCTTAACATGGGCGGGGTTGGGCTTCGCCCAGGTGCACAGAAGCTTATCCCGGTAGAAGCGAAAGAATTCCTCTGGATGTGTTTCAAAAAACGAATGGCTCAGCATGGTTTCCGGGGGATAGTCGTAAATCTGGCTGTAAAGTCCGTCCGCGCTGCGGAAGTCTTTTACTCCGCTTTCGGTGGAGACTCCCGCGCCTCCGAAAAAGACAATATTGCTGCTCTCGTCAATGACTTCCTTTAACTTTTTGAGTTCGGCGTCCATGCGCGAATTTCCCCTTTCTATTCCGCAGGCGCTGCGGTCTGCGGGACGTCGGATCTGCTTTGCTGTTCCGCGGCAAGCATCTTTTTGGATAAAAGCGTGGCCAATACGACGGCGATGAGTCCCGAAAACAGCTTGCCCGCAACGGAGGGCATCAGCATAGCCGGGGCGGCCGTTCCGATAAAGCCGAGGTGAGCGCCGAAAATATTGGAGGAAGAGGCGGTGGTTGCGGAAAAAAGCACCTTGCCGCGGGAATCCATCTCCGAAAATGTATAGCAGCCGGGCAGAATCGCACAAAAGCCGTTAAAGATTCCCATAAAAGAGGTCTCATTGATGCGAAGACGCCGGCTCACAGCCAATAGCTGCCGTTTAAACCGTTTGGTAATTGCATAGGTCAGACAGAAAATACCCGCCATGGTTGATACAACGGTGCCCGCGATGGTCATTCCCGTGGACAGGGGATTCATGCCCGGGAGCAGCGCGATGCCGGTCAGGCGTTCGATTACGGCCAAAGTCAGGCCAACCAAAAAGACTAGGGTCAGTACGCGTCCGAAAAAGAGGAAACACCGGATTAGTATTTCGGGAAACAAAAGCAGGCCGAGAACCACCGTAAAGGAGACGATCAGCGCGGGAACCATATTGGACAGGATAAGGGAAATAGGGAGTTTCGCAAGAATTCCGCCTAAGATACAGCCGAAGGGGGAGGCGATGATTCCGGAAAGAGCGCCCAAGGAATAATAGCGGTGATGTTTTTTGTCAATGAGGCTTACGCACAGCGGGATATTAAAGGAAAAGGTTCCGCCTAAATGCGCGGCCACCACCGTACCGGCCCAGGCTCCCACCTGGGGATCGGAAGCCATCTCCATCGCGATGGAGTACCCGCCGCAATCAGGGGAAAGAATTGTGGGGGCAAACATGGCGGCGTCGGCTCCCAAAAACTGAAAGACAGGAATCACCACCGGCCGGAGAACGGCCGCCAGTACGGGGGATAGAGAAATGATGCCCACAATGGTGAGAATCACCGTGCCGGCATACCCGTATGCGCGCTTAAACTCCTGTCCGATTCCGAAGCGGCCGCCAAGGTAATGGTCGGTAATGCCGATGATAAAGAACACGCAGATGAGGATCATCAGGATTTGTCTGAAAAGCAAGCGAAAAGCCCCCGTTCTAATCCGATACGGTTCTCATGGCGAGAATTGTTTTTTCAATCAGATCGTCCAATGACCAGCCAAGCAGTTCCGCGCCCCGGGTAATCACATCCCGGGAACAGCCCGCGGCAAAGGCGGGGGACTTGAATTTTTTGCGTACGGAAGAAAGCTCCAGATCCTGCACGCTCTTGGAGGGGCGAACGAGAGCGGCGGCGCTGATGAGTCCGGTCAGTTCGTCCGTCGCGTACAGAATTTTTTCCATCATATGTTCCGGTCTTACATCCGATACGATTCCCCAGCCGTGGCTGACAACGGCATGGATAAACTCCTCGGGCAGACCGGCCTCGGACAAAAGCTCCCCGCATTTCACGCAGTGCTGCTCAGGCCAGAGTTCAAAATCCAGGTCATGAAGCAGGCCGACCATAGCCCAGAAATCCGTTTCGTCCGCAAAACCCTCCCGTTCGGCAAACCACCGCATGACGCCCTCCAAGATGAGGGCATGCTTGAGATGATATTCTTCTTTGTTATAGCGGGTAAGCAGGTTCCAGGCTTCCTCACGCGAAATGGGGCTTTTGTTCACGGTTTTTCTCTCCTTTTTCCAATATTCATATAAAAAATGCGACAGATGCCGCGTTTGCGGCAAATCCGCATGGAATTTGATTCCGGGTCTCTTGCGGGAGGCAGAACTTTGCACGGGTGATTAAGCGCCGCGGAGAAGGGATTTTAGGGAGGAAACTTCGTTGCGATTATATCACATCCCATTGGATAAGACAAATTTTCACCTCCAGAACCGTATGCCGGAATCCATGGGGACTTTTCGGATGTGTGGGGACTATCAGCGTAGTTTTCCTGATTTTGTATGCCGCAAACACACGGAAAGCGTGCAAAACGCCTCATAGACCGGGAACGCGGGCAGATACTAAGGGTTACATACGGCTAAACTGCCGTATTCTCTTCCTGTTTCTTAAATGGAAATATCATCCAAAGGCGGCGTATTCTGCGCTCATTTGTTTCAAAAGCGTTTTGATTGCAGCGGCAGGAAGCGGTATCCAAACCAAATCAGCTTGTAATTGTCATCCCTTCCGATGCTTTTTTCACAAAGGGCCATGGAATATTAAAAGGGCAATCGAACGAATTGCATCGGATCATGACAAAAATGAGGTGGGAAAATGAAAGAAGAACGGATAATGGGACCGCCGGCATTGCTGCTCATCACAAAAATAATTTTCTTAGCGGCGACACTCATCCTGCTTCAGCTATTGGCCGGGAGCGCGCGCGCTGTTGAACCGGCTCCGGCTTTTTTTGCATCAGGAAAAGCGCTTTCCTCCTTGGGCCAGATCTTGGATTTTCCGAAGCGCCCCGAAGCGAAACACGCGCCGGCAGGCAAACGAATGCTGATCCCTTTGGGCCATACCGTCGGGATCAAATTGTTTTCTGAGGGAGTTATGGTAGTCGGATTATCCGACATCCCGACAAAAGATGGCGGGCAATCTCCCGCTTCGGCCTGCGGACTGAGGGAAGGAGATATTATCACGCATTTAAACGGAAAACAGGTCAATTCCATTGAAGAAGTCAAATCTCAGCTGCAGGAGATCGGCGGAGCCCCTATGACGATTCGTGTGCAGCGGGGAGAAAAACAAATGCAGGTCAACGCCGAGCCGGTGTTGTCCTCGGAGGACGGAAGCTATAAATTGGGGGCATGGATTCGGGACAGTATGGGCGGAATCGGGACGGTTACGTTTTATGATCCGGAAAGCGGCGTATTCGGAGCGCTGGGGCATGGAATTATGGATTTGGATACCATGCTGCTCATGCCTCTTAAATCGGGATCCGTAATGTACTCCACCGTGACGGACGTGACCCGCGGGGGAAGCGGGAGTCCCGGCCAGTTGCACGGAACGTTCTGCCTGACGGAGGAGCTCGGTTATTTGTATTCCAATACGGAAAGCGGCATATTCGGAGTCATGGAAAAAAGCGATCTCACGGAAGGGCGGAAAAAAGTCCCCGTAGCCTCGCGCGGCGAAGCGAAGATCGGCGAAGCGACAATTCTTTCCAACATTGCGGGTGATACCGTGGAGGAATATACGGTTGAGATCGAGCGGATCTACCCGGATACGGGACAAACCAGCCGCAATCTGCTCTTGACGGTGAAGGATGAACGTCTCCTGCAGGCGACGGGCGGAATTGTGCAGGGGATGAGCGGGAGCCCCATACTGCAAAACGGAAAGCTGATCGGAGCGGTAACGCATGTTCTTGTAAGCGATCCGACGAAAGGATACGGGATATTTATCGACAACATGCTTGAGGTAGCTTTCAGCACGGAAGAACAGAATGCGTCTTAAAAGTAAAATTAAATAAAAATTTCCTAAATTTGTAAATTAATGCTTGAAAACTCTGTCTGATTATGTTAGTTTTATATGCAAGGGGGAATAGCCGGCACATTGATTGAGAAGGGAATGGTTTTCGTTATGGACGGGAAGGCAAAGGTCTTGTTGGCGGACGCAGATTCGGAGTTTCGTTTATTATTGGCCGGGGCGCTGAGCGCGGAAGACGATATGGACATCGTCGGCGATACCGGCGACGGCCAGGAAGCATTGCGGCTTGTGGAGTCGCTGCATCCGGATGTCATTGTCATGGACGTTGTGCTCAGCCGTATGGACGGGCTCGATTTCCTGCGGGAACTGAGTAATTCCGACTGGAGCAGCCGCTGCGCAGTGATGGTGATTTCGGATTTTGCGCGCGGGCCGATCATGTCCCAGGCGGCTTTGTTAGGCGCGGGATATTTTATCATGAAACCATGCAATATCAATCGGATTTCTGACCGCATCCGGCAGCTTCGGAAAACGGTTCATGTGCAGTCGGATGTCGTTTCTCCGGTGGCGGCGGGGAGAGGCCGTCAGAATTTGGAGTCCGTGGTTACGTCCATCATCCATGAAATCGGGGTTCCGGCCCATATCAAAGGATACCAGTATCTCCGAGAGGCAATTATCATCGCGGTAAACGATATGGACGTCATCAACGCGGTAACCAAGGTTCTTTACCCGGAAGTGGCCAAACGGTATAATACGACGCCGTCGCGCGTGGAACGGGCAATCCGTCATGCAATCGAAGTGGCCTGGGATCGGGGTGATCTTGAAACGCTTCAAAAATATTTCGGTTATACCGTTTCCAACGCAAAAGGCAAGCCGACCAACAGCGAGTTCATTGCCATGATTGCCGACCGTCTTCAGCTCAGACAGCGGGAAGCAATGTAAACGGGAAGATAAAAAGCGGCCGTATCCGTTAACGGCCGCTTTTTTTGCGGTAACTTAAGTAAGTATGTTTGTGGGCGGTTCTTCTCTTCTTGTCGCGTCGGGATCCGGATACCGCCGAATAGACCAGCACAGCGGCGAGAAAGAGAAGCAGAAAAACGGCGGAAAGCCTCACAAGGGTCATGTTAAAAAAATCCTTGGTGCGCTGGATCTTATAAAGAAGGTCGGAACGCTCCACATCGGTTAAAGCCACGACGTTGATGGTTCCGTATTCTCGTCCCTCATACGTCAGCGTAACCGTCCCCAAGACCTGTCCTTTTGCAACGGGAGCCTCCACGGAATCCTGAAACAAGGTTACATGCCGCTCAAATTTGCTCACGTCCACATCATTCGGGAGCATCGCTTTGAGTTCCGACTCGGGATGGATTACGACATAGTCGGCGTCCTGCGACAGCGTAACGGGCACTTCTCCCAACAGAGATGTCGGAAGAAGTATCGTTTTTAACGAATAATGGGAAAAGCCCCATTCCAGAAGCCGGCTGCTCTCGGAAAAGCTTTTCAGCTTATAGCTTCCGTCCGGCTGCGTCCCGTTTGCGGCATTGAGCACGACGCTAATCAGCGTGCGGCCGTTTTTTTCAGCCGCCGCCGCTAGGCAGCTTCCCGCTTCCGTCGAATAGCCCGTCCGCACGCCGAAAGCATGCCGGTAAACATAACCTGGAATTTTCTTTGCGGAAAGCAGGTAATTGGACGTGTAAAAAAACCGCTGTCCGGAATAAAGGGGCGCTTGGACGGTGTATTCGTCCGCCGAGACGATTGTCCGGAAAAGCTCGTGGTTAAGGGCTTCCTTCGTAAGCAGCACGATGTCGTAAGCGGTGGCGTATTGGTTTTCGTCGTGAAGGCCCGTTGGATTGGAAAAGCGCGTGTTTTGAAGCTGAAGCTCCCCGGCCTTCCGGTTCATGAGAGAAACAAACGCGTCGATATTCCCGGATACGGCTTCGGCAAGAACATTGCACGCCTCGTTGGAGGAGCCTACCATAGCGCAATAAAGAAGCTCTTCCACGGACAACACGTCGCCGGCGCGGATATTCAGGGTGAACGCGCCGGGGGGAAGGCTGTTGATTGCGGCGGTACTGACCGTAACCGGGTCCGCAAGAGAAATCTCGCCCCGTTCCACGGCTTCCACGGCGAGCAGAAGCGTCATGATTTTTACGAGACCGGACGGGTACATTTTTTCTCCTGCATGCTGGTCGAATAGTATCACATCGTAATCCGCGTCATATAAAACGGCGGCGCCCGCGTCCACTTCCATATCGGGGGCGGCTTCCGCGGGAACGGTAAAAAGAAGAAGAGAAAAGATAATCCCCAAGCAAAGGGAGGTTATCCTTGCATTTTTTTTCATACGATTCTCCCGTTTCTGTGCTATAATACCTGCATATGCAGGTATTTTTTTTATTATAACAAACAACTGCCCAAG
>DCTG01000053.1:4954-5115 GCA_002329245.1 Clostridiales bacterium UBA1446 | reverse complement strand
CCCCGCCCACCTCTTTCGTCCAGATATCGTACGCCTCGTCGTCGTCCAAATAAACGGTCACATACAGCTTATCGACCGGTATTTCCATCACCTTCGTGACAAATTCCCAAGCCCAGGCCGCCGCTTCCCGCTTAAAGTAGTCGCCGAAGGAAAAATTGCCC
>DCTG01000053.1:0-4846 GCA_002329245.1 Clostridiales bacterium UBA1446 | reverse complement strand
CGGCGCCATGCCGGAATTGATCAGAAGCAGACTGTTGTCTCCCTGAGGAATGAGCGGGAAGGACGGCAGCCGCAGGTGGCTTTTGCTCTCAAAAAAAGAGAGGTACCTCTCCCGAATTTCGTTGAGGCCAAGTTTTTCCATGTGTGTCACGTCTCCAAAGTTTCTAAATTACGCGTATTGGTCGTACCGGCGGCAAAGCAAGCTGTTAACCGATTTATTATCTTACCCCATCCGATCCCGTATTGTCAACCATAGCGCCAGAAAAAACGCGCGCCGGAGCGCCGCAGGATCAAAGAAAAAACACTCCTATCGCACGGCAGATTGTATTGCCCTCCAGGGGAAAACGGAAAGGGAAATATTCTTTCTATCCGCCGGCATCTTCCCCGTTTTCCCGGCGCAGGATTGCCCGGCGGGGGACCACAGCGGGAAGGCGCAGGCGGAGCTTCATGCTCGGATGAGGCGCCTTTTCAATCGGGTTTCCCTCCGCGTCCCGAAGACCGTCCGCCCGGAAGCGGATGGGCTTTCCGCCGGGAGCTAAAAGCTCAAGCTCTTCCCCGCATGCAAAGCTGTTTTTCTGCGTCAGCAGCGCCTCTCCCGTTTCGTCGCAGCTATCCACAAAAGCGGCCACGCTCCACGGGCGCAGGTACCTGGCGTACTCGTAAAACTCTCCGTCTTTCTGCCGGCCGAAGAAGAAGCCGGTTCCGTAGTGGCGGTGGCTAACCTTATGGACCTCTTCCATCCACACGGGTTCCAGGGGTTCTCCCCGGCGCGCGGCGTCCAAGGCATGGCGGTAGGCATTTGTGATCACAGCGGTATAATAGGAGGTTTTCGCGCGCCCCTCAATCTTCAGCGTGTCCGCTCCCGCGGCCAAGACTTCCGGGATGTGCCCGATCATGCACAGATCCCGGGCGTTTAGGATATAGCTGCCTTCTTCTTCCTCAAAAACCGGNNCCAGCGGCAGGGCTGGGCGCACTGCCCGCGGTTGGAGTCCCGGTTTGCCATGTAGTTGGAAAGAAGGCAGCGCCCGGAAAAGGAAACGCACATGGCTCCGTGGACAAAGACTTCAAGCTTCAGCTCATGCGGCGTTTTCGCCCGGATTTCGGCAATCTCGTCCAAGGTCAGTTCCCTTGCCAAGATCACCTGCGCGGCGCCCAACTCGTGCCACATGCGCGCGCTCTCGTAATTCACGATGCCCGCCTGCGTGCTGACATGAAGTTTTACCCCGGGCGCGTATCTCTGCGCCAGCCGGAAGACGCCGAGGTCCGTCACAATGAGCGCCGCGGCCCCCGCGTCCCGCACTTCCTCCAAAAATGCGGGCAGCCGATCAAATTCCTCGTTTCGCGGCAGGGTGTTGCAGACAACATGAACGTCGACGCCGTGCGCGGCGCAGTAACGAACCGCCCGGGCGAGCGTATCCCCTCCGAAGTTCGCCGCCGTAGCCCGCATGCCGAAGGAGGACCCGGCAAGGTAAACCGCATCCGCGCCGTAGTCCGCCGCCATCTCCATGTGTTCCCAGTTCCCGGCGGGCGCAAGAAGCCGCGGGGCATTTTCTTTTTCCGTATTACGCATGGTCGGAGGAATTCAAAAAGTTCTGGAAAGCTTCGGTCGTCTTGAAGAACCTGTGCTTTCCTTCCTTGTCGAGCGCATAGTAATAGTAGCCTGTCTCTTCGGGGTTCAGGGCGGAGTAGATGGAGGAATAGCCGGGGTTTGAGATCGGTCCGGCGGGCAGGCCGGGATTGGTATAGGTGTTGTAGGGACTGTCCACCTTCAGATCGTCCAGGCTCAAAGCGCTCTTCCACTTGCCTAACGCATACTGCACCGTCGCGTCGATATTGAGATAGGGGAAGGCGTTGCTGCGCAGGCGGTTATAGATGACGGAAGCTATGGTGGCCTGGTCGTCCCCCGTCGTCTCCCGCTCGATCATGGAGGCGATGACGACGATTTCATGGAGCGTGTAGCCCATCTCCACCGCCTGCGCCCGCATGGCGTCGGTTACCTTCGCGTCAAAGTTCACGAGCATTTTGTTGATTGCGTAGAGAGGGTCTTCTCCCAAATAGAACTGGTAGGTGTCCGGGAACAGATAACCTTCGAGGCGTTTGGCGTCTCCTAAGGGGAGATCCTGCAAAAAGGAGAATTTATAATTGTGGTTCGCTGCCATATCCATAAGCGCGTCGTAATCGCAGACGCCGCGCTCGTGCAGAAGGCGGAAAATCTGCTCCAACGTGTACCCTTCCGGAATCGTAACGGAGGTGGTCAGGCGAGAGGAAGAGTGGGAGCTCATCGCGGTGACGATGGCGCGGTAATCAAAATCGGACCGGAGCTCATAGGTGCCCGGCGCAATCGCGTCTATCGCGTTGGAGTAGCGGCAGTAGAGTTTAAACAAAAAGGGATATTCGATGATGTTATCCTCTTTGAGCTGCTTTGCAATCTCACTTATCTTCTCGTCCTTATCAATGGTGATAATTGTGCTCGCCTCCGGCTTGTTCAGGGCGAGAAGATCGTTGGCCGCAATCCATCCTCCCGCCGCAAGCAGCGTGGAGATTCCGACCACGAACGCAAAGTAGATAATTGCGGTAAGACAGCCGCTGTTTTTTCTGCCGCGTCGCCGGCCGGCGCGCTGCGCACCTTCCTTTCGGTGCGCGCCGCCGCGCGCTTCGTTTCTTTCCTCAAAGGCCATCCTGCATTCTCCTATCCGATTAAACAGTCGTCCCGCTTCGCCGGCCGCAGAATTTCCGTTTCCGTAATTACGGCGTCCACGCGCCGGTCATGGTTTTCGCGCGGCAGCCGCTCCTGTAAAAATACGCCGCGGCAAAGCCCCGCCGCAAAACCGGAATAGCCGTCCAGCCAGCGGTCGTAATAGCCGCCGCCCTGCCCCAGCCGGTATCCGAAACGGTCGTAGNNCGTCGTAGCAGATTGCCGGCACCAACACAAAGTCGATCTCCTCGAGCGAAAGCGCCGGCGCCGCGGGATCCGGTTCCAAAATGCCGCTATATCCCGCACGAAGGCCCGCCTTTCCGGTAATCAGGCAAACGTCCATTTCCCGCCCGGGTTTGATCCGCGGCAGGGCGACGTTTCGTTTTTCGGCGAGAAGCGTTTCCACAAGCTTCCACGTGTCCGGTTCAATCCCGACGCCCGCAAAGAGAAAGAGGCAGCGGGCATCCCGGTACTCGGGCAGAGAAGAAAGGTTTTGAAAAAGAAGCTCGTCGCTGCGTATTAGGGCGTCCTTCCCCAACGCAAGCGCCTGCCGCCGGAGGCTCTCCCGCAGGGCGGTTTTCTCCGCGTTCATGAAAGGGATTCCTTTACGAGGCGCAGAATATCGCCGTGGATCTCCCGAGGCGGGTGGACCTTTTCTCCTTCGGCGCACGGGATTCTGACCCAGCCGAACGAGGACGCGGCAAACTGCGCCGCTTCCCGGCAGAGGGCTAAGTATTCCGAATCCGTCTCGTGAATGTCGCCCTGCGTTCCGGTTTTCCCCTCCCGGCTGCGGAGCATGGAAATCGCGTGCTCGGTCGGCANNAGCCATAAAACGAGGTCCGGCTCCGGCAGGCCCAAAAGCCGGTACTCAAAATCAAAAAGCCAGCAGAAAAATTCCTTCCACTGCCCTTTCGGCAGCTTGGAGGCTTGATGCACCGCGTTGGAAGTCGTATAACGGTCGGCCAAAACGAGCCCGCCACTCTGATAAAAGCCGCCCCACGCCTTATGATAGGAGGCGTACCGGTCCACGGCGAAAAAGGTGGACGCGGCGTAGGCGTTCACGGCGTCCGGCTTATCCCCAAACTCGCCGCGCAGATACATGCGCAAAAGCGCGGAGGACTCTTCCGCGTACTGGGGAAAAACCAAACGGCGAAACGAGGTGTTTTCCGTTTCCAGCGCGGCGCAGAGAAGATCAAACTGCGTGGATTTTCCCGAACCGTCCGTACCTTCCAGAACAATCAGCTTTCCAGGCATGGTTTATTCCCCCGCATCTTCATTTCCGGCGTCTGAAACGGTCCGGTCATTTTTCTCCCCGCAGGCGCGCGCCGACCGCCGCGAGTAAAAACAGGGGCAGGCGGGACATGCGTCCGATTCGGCGCGGTTCCTGCAGCAGCCGGTAAAGCCATTCAAGACCCAACCGCTGCCAGATGCGCGGCGCCCGGTTTACGAGGCCGGCGAACACGTCCAGCGAGCCGCCCAAGCCGATCAGAAGATGCGCGCACAGCTTTGCGCGGTTCTCGGCCATCCAGCGCTCCTGTTTCGGCGCGCCGAGGCAGACGAATACGACATCCGCGCCGGAGGCGTTGATTTCTTCGACGACGGGATCCTCTTCCCGGAAATACCCGTCGCGGGTTCCGCAGATTAGAAGGCCGGGATATTTCTCCCGCAGGCGGCCGGCGGCGCGTTCCGCCACACCCGGCTTAGCCCCGAGCAGAAAAAGCTTAAAACCCCGCTCCGGCATTTTTTCCATGAGGGCGGCGGCAAAATCCACTCCGGCAATCCTCTGGTGCAAAGGCCGTTTTAAAATCCGAGACGCGTAGACGACGCCGATTCCGTCCGGAAGCACCAAAGCGGCGCCGTTTAAAAGGTCCTGAAGCTCCGGCGTCCGGCGCGCCATCCAAACGATTTCCGCGTTGGGCGTCACCACGTACCTGCAATCCGGGCCGGAGGCCAGAGCCAATCCTTCCTGTACGGCCTGCTCCAATTCCAGGTCGTCGAAGCGTACGCCAAGCACCTCGCGTTTCAAACCCGAACCTCCCCGGAAAACGGCGCTTTCCCCGTTTTCCCGCATTTCTTCCCTCGCGGTTTCCCTGAGAATTTTACCATAGCACGGCTGAAATGTCCATGTCATTGCGGCAAACAAGAACGAAAG
>DCTG01000184.1 GCA_002329245.1 Clostridiales bacterium UBA1446 | reverse complement strand
CCACCACTGGATTTTGAGTCCAGCACGTCTGCCAATTCCATCACACCGGCTTAGCAAAACGCATTATACCAAACCTGATGGCGAAAAACAAGGGGGAAGTTAGCGGAAGAGAATTGTTTCGGTTTCAAGGCGTGATTCAGGATTCCCTTTCGGAATCCGCCCGGAACACGAGTTGGCCTGACTTTATCGTGGCAGCCGGTCTAAGGAGCAGGTCGGTCGTGCTGCAGTCGCCGTGTATGTCTTCGAAGCGGAAAGGACCATGATCCATATTAAACATGGCGATATCCGCATCGGCGCCCGGACGAAGTGTACCGATGCGTCCCTCCATTCCCATGACGCGGGCTGGAAGAAGGGTGGAGCGGGCAATCGCCTCGCCGAGCTCCATTCCGAGGCTTACCATCCGCGAGATCAGGGTAGGCATATTATAGGACGGAGGATTGGCAAACGTAAAGGTTGTGAAATCGCCCGAGATAAAGTCGGGCAGGAATCCTTCCGCGATTGCCTGGCGGGCGACCGTGTGGCAGATGTGAACACGGCTGCTGGCCAGATCAAAGAGAACCCGCCGCTCCCGGGCTTTCCAGACGATTTCGGCAATCCTGCCGTTTTGCAGAATGCCGTTTCGGTGTGTATAGCAGTGGCAGAAGATATCCCCCGGCCGCAGGAGGGATACGAGCGCTTCCAGCGAACCGGTAAAACCCGGCATGTGAACGCAAAGGGGAAGACCGGCTTCCTCCGCTATGGAGAGAGCGCCTTCAAGCGCCCGAAGACTCTCCGTTGCGCTGCTTTGCGCGATTTCCTCCGAAATACGGATTTTCAGTCCGAGTATTTGTTCCCGGTATGTCTTGCAGCAGTCGAGTATCTCTTGGCGCGGAAAAAACTTCGGATTGATGTTTTCCTCATGATAAGGAAAGGAAATGAGCCCTTCCGGGGCGAGGTTCAAAAATGCCCGCGCGGTTACGGATGGAGCCAAGAGGGCGGTCTCGAAAAATAGGGGAAAGCTGCCGATGCCGGCCGAACCCGCGTCGACGGCTGCGGTTACGCCGGTGGGCGGATAGGCACTGGGGTCGAGTCCCATAGGCGTTCCTCCCCGGAAAAAATGGGCGTGGAAATCCACCAGTCCGGGGGTGACGAGAAGACCGGAAGCGTCCAAAACCATTGCGCTCCCTGTCTCAATATGTTCCTGAACGGCGTCTATTTTACCGCCCGAGACGGCAACATCGGTTTGGATAGGAGAGGGATTTAAATCGGGAGAGAGCACCAAACCGTTTTGTATGACAAGATCGTACTTTATATGGTACACCTCCTTGGAATCTGCCCGGTAGGGCACCGGGGATAGAGGCCGCATAATCGATTGATGTTCGTCGGTAATATAAACGAATGTCAAAACAAAGTAAGGTTTCCATCCGGATCAAAGGGAAGGGGAGAAAAATCACCCTGCCGCTCGACTTTCTCAGGAGAGGAGACTTCCGCCAGAGCCGCAGGCGAAAGATAGATTCGGCTCAGTTCCTTTGTGCTGGGTATCACGACCAGTCGGACCTCTTCCGCGCGAAGGCGGCCGCAAAGTTTCACACAGGCCTGCGCCACCTGAAGGTCGTTTTCCAACACCATGGGAAGACGGCTGCTGTTTGGCTCCGTGGATGTCAGAGTATTGATGTAGGTGCTTGTAAAATCAATCTTATAATAGAACCGTCTGGGAATGAAGTCTGCAAGCCCCATACCATTGGCGTTTCCTTCCGATTTGTCCGAAAGGTCTAATAGCCCGAGTTTAATAGTGCGCGGGCCGCCCGAGGCCGCCCCGGTATGGAAGCGGCCGATGATATTGGTGTCCATCCCGGTGCCGCTGATGTCTTTTCCGGCCTGTCCGACCAGCAGCACGTCAATCTCGTCGAGATAGATTCGCGGCATCATGTTCCAAGCCTGTCTGAGAAGTTCCGGTTCGCGGACCGGAATTTCATCTTTTGGAATCACATGCAAAGATGCAATTTTGTGATACCCGTTTTCCACCGTTGCGATGCCGAAGAGAATATTTAACTTGTCGAGCGCGACGGAAGCAATGGCCTCGATGTTTTCAGCCATATTTTCATACCGCAGGCTATGGGTCGCCTCCGCTCCTTTTTGCTTGGCCAGTCCGATGGCTAGCATCTTCATGAGGCCGCTTTCATACTTTCCACGAAACGAGGTGTGCGGTTTTACGCGGTTTAGAAGGACAATGCCGTCCGCTTCAAAGGCGTGACGGTCAATCAAAACGGGCAGACCCCGCTTCGTTTTTCCGATCTCGACGGTTTCCATAGAAGAAAGAATGGGAGCGTTCATCGATTGTTCCGTGATGCCGTATTGTTCCAGAACGAGACGCTGGCCTTCCGCTGTCGCGCCTCCGTGGCTGCCCATGGAAGGGACTAAAAAAGGTTTCGCTCCGCGAGAGCGCAGATAGGATACGGTGGTTTTCACGAGACTTCCGTATTGATCGATGCCCCTGCTGCCGCAGGTGATTGCAATGCGAGCGCCGGGTCTTATGTGAAAATTCCGGGCCTCAAGAAGCATACGCAGATGTGTTTCAGGATCCGGCAATTCGGTTTTATCAAAGGTCTGCACAACGGCGGCTACGGGAGGCAGTGCAACGCCGCGCAGCAGCTTTTCAATTTCTGTCAATCTCTTCCCTTCTTCCGTCGCATATGCTATAATATCAGCTGAAACATTTTTCGGCGTGAAACGAAGAACCCCGGTTCCGATTTCATCCAGTCGAAACATAAGCATGGGCTGTATGTATGAGTTGGCTCGGGCGGTGGAACACACTGATTAGGAAGTGAAAGTCTAAAGTCGGAATACCGGGTTGCGGATGAGAAAGCCTGATTGATTGACAGCGGGTCTTAGTTTCAGCTCCGCTTAAGCAGAGGGCTGTGAAATGGACTCGCTGGTCTCATTTATCTTACCTTTTGCACGTGGTAAAAGTAAAGACCCATTTTAAGAAATGCAGGTTTTTAGACTGCGGTCCTAAGGAATCCGTCCGATGAAAAAGAACGTGTTGTTTGTAAGCCCTCGCGCAAGCTTGCCGCTTGCGTGGCCGGGATTCCGAATTAAGGCTTCTGCGCCGAGAAAAGGCATTACAATTCGGAGGGAGAGTTGCATGCGGAAAGAGAAAATTTCCAGTGCCGTGATCAGGAGACTGCCCAGGTACTATCGGTTTGTTGATAATTTGTACTATGACGGGGTTACCCGCATCTCCTCTCAGGCGCTTGGCAAAGCTTTGGGATTTACTGCTTCGCAGATTCGGCAGGATCTCAGCCGCTTCGGCGAGTTCGGCCAGCAGGGATACGGATACAGCGTGGAAAAACTGCGCAACGAAATTGCAGGAATTCTTGGAATGTATCGGGGACACAAGTGCATTATCGTCGGAGCGGGAAATTTAGGCCGGGCGCTGATTCGAAACTTCACGTTTGATAAATACGGCTTTACCTTAGTGGCGGCCTTTGACCTTGATCCCGAAGTGCTTGGAACGGAAATCCAGGGGGTTCCCGTATATCACGTCGGGGAACTGGAAGAATGGGTGACACGCATCCGTCCGGATGTGGCGGTTCTTACCACGCCGAGAAGCGTGGCCTCCCGAACGGCCAATCGATTGGTAGCGGCTGGTGTTCAAGGAATTTGGAATTTTACCAATATCGAGCTGAAATTGGATCATCCTGAAAAAGTAGTTGTGGAAAACGTACATTTTGCGGACAGCCTGTTATCTTTGAGCTATTATATAGCGGAAGACGAGCGTCCGGATCCAAGGGCTCCAGAGGATAAAGATTAAAGGTGCAGAAAGGGGAAGACAATGAAAAAAACCCCTGTGATATGCTTAATTTCCGCCGCCATCTTTGCTTGCATCGGGCTTGCGTTTGCGGCTGGAGGAACTGCGGAAGATCCCCTGATTTCGAAGAGTTACCTGGAAGGTGACTATCGAAACGCCCTTCTCGCGGATGTCGATGCTCGGGCTCGCACGGATATGGATGCAGTGTTGAAGTCCGGTTTAGGGGAACTGGATGCCTGGAAGGGGGAGCTGAACAAGAGAATCGATCTTCTGGCGCAAGGCTATGAATACCACTCCGTTTTTTCCGATTTTCGTTTGAAGCGGAATGATACGGTCCGCGGCATAACCGGAACCGGTGTAGTGCTGCTTGCCGGTTCCGCATCGGTTTCCTACCCATCGGGTTCCGTCATTGATGTGTCTGCCGGAGAGACGGTTTCGTCCGGAAGCGGGATTGCTGCGGGTCACCGTTATATGGTCGCGGAGGACACGGAGGCGGTCTTCACAATTACGTCGGATACTGCCGTAATTTCCACGGACGGATACTATTGCCTTGGGAAAAGCGCGGCAACGGATTATAATGCATTGGCCGGTGCGCTGAAAGAGATGAACCTTTTCCGTGGCAGCGACACGCCGTATGGTTTCGGCTATGCCTTGGAGGAAAAACCCACTCGCATTCAGGGGCTTGTGATGTTCCTGCGGCTGATAGGAGAGGAAGAAGCGGCCTTGGCCTTTTCGGGGAAAAATCCTTTTAAGGATACCGACCCCTGGTGCGACCGTTACTTGGCCTATGCGTATGCCATGGGCTATACCAAGGGAGTGGACCTAACAAGGGGAATATTTGATCCTCAGACGCCAATCTCTGCCACGCAGTATATGACGTTTCTTCTCCGGGCGCTCGGATACAGCGACAGCAACGGGGAATTTACATGGGATGCCGCGTTGGACAAGGCGTACTCCATCGGACATATTACCGCCGGTGAACGTACCATGCTGATCGAGCGGCCCTTTTATCGGGCGCAGATGGTATATCTCTCGTATTATTCTTTGACTGCCAAGCTGAAAGGCGGCGAAACCACGGTGCTTTCACGCCTCGTGGAAAAGGGATTTATCAGCAGTCAGACAGCGCAGGCAGCAATGTCGTCCGTCAGTGTAAACAGGCTTTGAATCATCGCACGCGTCCTGTCTGACGAAACAGTTTCACAATCTCAGCCGGAAAATATGATTTTCACCATTTGATGCCTCCTGCATACAATATCGTGAGGCCGATAAGAAAACGGTCCAACATATATCAGGAGGTACTCAAAATGGGTTGTAACAACGGTTGGTGGGGCGGCTTCGGCAATAACTGCTGCTGGTGGATTCTCATTATTATCGTCCTATGTTGCTGCTGCGGCGGCTGGGGCGGAGGATGCGGCGGTTGCGGCACAGGCTCGGGTTGCGGCTGCTAAGTCTTTTCAATAGCCCGCCTTTTAAACAAGAGATAAAAAACCCGCCGGCTAAGCCGGCGGTTTTGATTTTCCTTTTCTTTGGGTGATCATTGGACGATCATATTTGATAGAAAAAATTGGAATAGAAATCAGGGGTAAATACCCCAAACAATATAAATTAGATTAAGAAGCCGTTTCGTAATTTTGTTCCGGTCAGGATCCGTGCGATTTGCTTCCTTCCCGCTTCGGAATAAAGCGAAGAAAGCGGAATGGAACAGGCCCGTCTTTCCTTAATAGTTTGCCTGATACAGTTGGAAGTAGGCTTTGGGATGTGCGCAGACAGGACACATTTCCGGCGCCTCTTTTCCGGTATGGATATGTCCGCAGTTGCGGCAAATCCACATTTCGGTATCGCCGCGTTTAAAGACGAGGTCTTCTTTCACATTTTTCAAAAGGGAAAGATAACGCTCCTCATGTCTTTTTTCAATTTTTGCAACGCTTTCAAACAGCGCGGCGATGCGTTTGAAGCCTTCTTCCCGCGCGGTTTCGGCAAATTCCCGGTACATAGTGGTCCACTCGTAGTTTTCTCCTCCAGCCGCCGCGGCCAAATTATCGGCCGTATCGCCGATTTCCCCCAGTTCTTTGAACCAGATTTCGGCATGTTCTTTTTCGTTGGCTGCCGTTTCCAAAAAAATTTCCGCAATCTGCTCGTAGCCCTCTTTTTTTGCCACGCTGGCGAAGAATGTATACTTATTCCTGGCCTGAGACTCTCCGGAGAAAGCAGCCCAGAGATTCGCTTCGGTTTTGCTTCCCTTTAATTCCATTGTTTATGCCCCTTTCTTTTATTGGGATTATATATCAGTAGTATACAAAATCCGAAGCGGGAAAAGCAAGTGCTTGATGAAATATTTTGCTTGACGTGCCACAAACTGCAAGGAAACCGGTCGTTTAATTCGTCATCGCCAACACATAATAAAGACGGCCCGATGTGGTGAAAAATGATGAAAAAACTGCCGGGAGGAATGGAAATGAAAAGAGTAGTGACGGCGCTGGCCCTTACCGCAATGTTGGCTGCTGCGACGACGGGCTGTTATACCGACGGAACTCCTGCAACACAGAACCGATATCGAGTAGCCGATACGGTGTGGCCGAGAAACAGTGTGGTTTATGACGGCTCAGTTCGAACTGGTATGGCGAATGACGGTTTTGTCAGGAACGGCAGGATATATGACGGCGCGGCAAGAAATGGAATGATATCCGACGGCACAGTGAATAATACCTGGACAAACAACGCTGGCGGCAGAGCGGCCATGCGTTAACGGGTATAAAGCGTAAAGGCAGGGCTGATTCTTGCAGCCCTGCCTTTACGCTTTATATTGCTACATGGAGGATGGATAGTTTAATCCATGCATAAAGCCGTTGAGCGCCGGAGAGGAAATATCTCCTCCGATGATCTTGTTTTTATAGACAAGCAGATTTGCCATAACACCGGTTTCTCCCGTGGGATAATTCAGGATTTCATAGGTATATCGTGTGACCTGTTTGCCGCAGTATTTTTCGAGATCGAACCCCTGCTCCTCCTGAAGGCAGAGGTAGGACCGGTATGTATCATCCAAGGTCTTGGGGATCTTTACTTCCTCCGAAGCAACCGGCTCTTGAAGAACAAGCCAGCCAAAAGACTCCAGAAAAGCAACCCGTTCGGCGTTGTCGCCCCCGTTTCGGGAAATATTCGCGGATGCCGGCTCACTGTCGCTTCTGCCCGTCAGGAAAAGGATAACACAAACCACCGCTGCTGCTGCCAAAATGGAATAGATAATTTTTTTCCGATTTACCCGGGCGGTAAAAATGAACATGACGCATCGCTCCTTTTCTGCTCCCGCGGCCTAACGTTTTCTCGCTGCTTATCCGCAACTAATTTATGCCAGTCCGAAGAGGAATATGATATAATATCCGCGAAGCGGATATTATATNNCATGTGCCCCCTCCGGGGGCACGCGCATAAAATAAACGCCGCGGCGCGGGGACGCGCCGCATGGCGAATATCATAGCCTGGGGCTATGATAATATCCGCGAAGCGTATATTATATCGCGCATGTGCCCCCCCGGGGGAATGCGCTTCAAATAAAACGCGGCGATAAAGACGCCGCTTGAAAAATAGCAGTAATCTGCCGCAACACAGATGAAAATGGAGAATGAAACCTATGACGGAAAAATTGCGGGTTGATAAAATTCTTTCCTCAACCGGGCGATGGTCCAGGAAGGAAGTAAAGGATATGGTGCGTGCGGGGCGGGTCACGGCCGGCGGAGTCCCGATAAGCTCCGCCGCCGAAAAATTTGACATGACAGCAGATACGATAGAAGTGGACGGAGCGGAAATCAGCTGGCGGAAAAATACTTATCTCATGATGAACAAGCCGCCAAATGTTTTGTCCGCAACCTCAGACAGGCGTTCTCAAACTGTTCTGGACTTATTGCCGGAAGACCTTCGGAGAATCGGTCTTTTTCCGGCCGGCCGGCTGGACAGGGATAGCGTGGGCCTTCTTCTGCTGACGGACGACGGAGAATTGGCGCATAATTTGCTCTCTCCCCGAAAGCATGTTGAAAAAAAGTATTATGTCAGGGTGGATGGCCGGTTGGAAGAGGCCGATGTGGAGGCGTTCCGCAAGGGAATGCTTCTGCCGGATGGACTGCAGTGTCTTCCGGCGAACCTCGAGATACTTTCCTGTGAAGCCGGAAACGAAGCCATTGTCACACTGCGGGAAGGGAAGTACCATCAGATCAAGCGAATGATGGCCTCGCGGGGGAAAACGGTATTATTCCTGCAGCGGCTCGCAATCGGCAGCCTGACGTTGGATAAAAACCTCGCTCCGGGACAGTGGAGGCTGTTGAGTGCGGCGGAGATCGACGCCTTACGGGAACTCAAGTAAGAAATTCGGCATATTTCACAAATTGTTTCGATAAAACTCTTGAAAATGGCTGGAAAAGCCGATATAGTTGTTATATCATTACAAGGGATGTTGAATTGCGTCAGGATGCTTTATGAAAAAGGGGACGGATAACATGTCTGGAAGGATTTTTCAAAGTGTTGTACTTCAACTCAAAGAGGGAACGGATAAAGCAATCGGCGTAATCGATTCAGAGGGGAACGTCGTTGCATGCAACGAACTGTCCGAAATAGGTGAAAAGTGGGAGGGCGCGGTCGGTCGCATCAACAGCGCGGCGGACGGATTTGCCGAATTCGAAGGGAAATTGTTCAAACCCCTTTCCGGATGGAGCGCCCGCTTTGATTATGCGGTGTTTGTGCACGGGGTGGACGAGCAGGCCCGTCTCATTTGCTCCATGGCCGCTGTTGCGCTCAACGGCGCAAAATCGTATTTCGAAGGAAAGTATGACAAGGCCAGCTTCATTCGGAGCATTATCCTCGGGAATATTTTGCTTGGCGACATATACACCCGGGCAAAGGAACTGCACTTTGCCCCCGAGTTGAGCTGGACGGTGCTTTTGATCCGTCTGCCGGAACAAGAAGATAGCAATACTGCGTTGGATGTGATACAGGGCCTGTTCCCGGACCGTCAGGTTGACTTTGTTCTCAACGTGGGCGATGCGGACATCGCCGTGATCAAACAAATCAGCGACAACGCGGAGAGCAGGGAAATCTATCTTCTTGCAAAGCAGATTGAAAATGCACTGTCCGATAAAATTTCAGCCCACTGCCTGATCGGTGTCGGGACAATCGCGCGCAGCCTGCAGGAACTGGCGAAATCCTATAAGGAAGCCCGCATTGCCATTGAAGTCGGCAGGGTCTTTGAGACGGAAAAAACAATCATCAGTTATGAAAACCTTGGAATCGGAAGATTGATCTATCAGCTGCCGACGACTCTGTGCGAGATGTTCCTGCAGGAAGTCTTCAAGATGAACCCGATCGACTCATTAGACCATGAGACGCTTTTTACAATCAATAAGTTTTTCGAAAACAATTTGAACGTATCGGAAACTGCTCGAAAATTGTTTGTCCACCGGAACACTTTGGTCTACCGCCTCGAAAAGATCAAGAAGCTGACGGGACTCGACCTACGGGAGTTTGACGATGCCATAACGTTTAAGGTGGCGCTTATGGTGAAAAAGTATTTGGTTTCCCGCGGAATAGACTCCTGAAAGAAATTGCGGACATGCTGAAAAACGGTCTGCATACAAAAAGTCGGGGCTTCCCGGCCCGTTAGGGATCGGTGGAGCCTTGCTTTTATAGAAGGGAGCTGTATCCCGGCCGGTATAGATACGCGGAATACTCCTCTGGGGCGAAAGGATAATGGACAAATGGTGCGCATGATCGATGTCTATAAAGTGTACGACAATGGGGCTCGGGCGTTGAAGGGAATCAACTTTCGGATCGACGACGGAGAATTTGTTTTTTTGGTCGGCCCTTCCGGTTCGGGAAAATCGACGATTATCAAACTAATCACAGCGGAGATTGCGCCCACGGAAGGAAAAGTCATGGTAAACGGGTACAGTCTCAACAACATCCGCCCAAAGCAGGTCCCCTATATGAGAAGAACCTTGGGCGTTGTGTTTCAGGATTTTCGGTTGATCGCAAAGAAAACAGTCTATGAAAACATGACTTTCGTCATGCGTGCGGCCGGCGCTTCTCCCCAGGAGATCCGCAAGCGGATTCCGTATGTTTTGGAACTGGTCGGTCTGGATAAAAAGACCCGCCGGTATCCGGATGAGCTTTCCGGCGGAGAACAGCAAAGACTGGCGATTGCCCGTGCGCTGGTCAATAATCCAAGTATGATCATAGCCGATGAGCCGACGGGGAATCTAGACCCGGCAAGATCCCTTGAGATCATGATGCTTTTGGAGCGGATCAATGAGCTGGGGACAACCATGCTTGTTGTAACGCATGAGAAAGAACTGGTAAACCGGTTTTCCAAACGGGTGTTAGTCATTGAGAACGGCCGTATTATCAGTGACGGAATGGATGGTTATTACAATTATGAGAAGGCATAATTTCACATATTTCTTGCGGGAAGGCTTTCGGGGTATTTTTTTGCACGGCCTTATGTCATTTGCCGCCGTGGGGATTATCGTAGCCTGCCTGTTGATTATGGGCACGTTTGCGTTGGTTGCCGTGAACGTGGAAGCGATGTTGGGAGATTTGGAGCAGGAAAACTCGATTATCGCCTTTGTAGACGAAAATCTCAGCGAGGAGCAGGCGCGCGCAATTGGCGACAAGTTGGAGTCCATTTCAAACGTACAAAGCAGTACGTTCATCTCGCGGGAACAGGCGCTGAAGGAATTTGTTGCAAAATACAAGGACGACAGCCTGTTTTCGGAGATACCGGCTTCCGCACTGCGAAACCGATACCAGATTTACATCAAAGATATTGAGAAAATGGCCGACACGGTGCAGCAGATCAAAGCGACAAACGGCATTGTCGACGTGCGGGCGCAGCTTGAGATTGCCAAAGGATTCGTGACGGTGCGGAATATTGCCGGAGCGGTTTCCATCATTTTAATAGCAGTTTTGTTGGCGGTTTCTCTGTTTATTATCTCCAATACCATCCGGCTGGCCGCTTTCACCCGCAGGGAGGAAATTGCAATTATGAAAATGTGCGGGGCTACCAACAGCTTTGTGCGCTGGCCGTTTCTTTATGAGGGGCTTATTCTCGGTCTTCTCGGAGCAGTAATCGCGTTTGCATTGCAATGGGTTATTTATACACTTATCACCAATGCCGTGGAAGCGTCGGATGTGCTATCGCTCATCTCCATGATTCCGTTCAGCGATCTTCAGAAGGAAGTAGCGCTGGTATTTCTCGCAATAGGGTTTGCCGTCGGGGTGGGCGGAAGCGGAATGGCTATCGGCCGGTTTCTTCGCGTATAGGTCCAGAAGAGTTTTCATTTCCGGGAGGGTTTCTGTGCATGAAGCAGAAGAGGAAAAGAGATAAGAAAAAGCTGTTTGTTTCTGCACTTGCCATACTAATGGCGGTATTGATGATCGTTTCAATCCTGAGCAGTCTTCTTCTTTCCGCCGGCGCTCTGTCTCAGGCCGACATAGATAAGCTGAAAAAGGACGCCGCGGCTTTGGCGGCGCAGAAGTCTCAATTAGAGTCCCGCATCTCCGAACTGAAGAACGACAAAACGCAGGCGATTGCGCAGAAGGAGGCAATGGACCAGCAAAATGCGATTATTGAGGCGGAGATCAAAAACACCGAGGAGCAGATTACGGTCTATACGGCTTTGGTGGAGCAGGAAACGGTTAAGTTGGCTGAGGCCCGGGCAAAAGAAGAGGAGCAGTATGATCTGTTCCTTCGTCGAGTCCGCTTGATGGAAGAGACAGGAACAATTTCCTATCTGTCCGTTCTCTTTGGCGCAACCAGCTTCAGCGACCTGTTGGACAGAGCCAGCGATATCGGGGAGGTCGTTGAATACGACAATGCGGTTCGCGCGCAGCTGATAGCCACACGGCAGGAGATTGCCCAGACGAAAGTAGAGTTGGAGAACACCAACGAGAGCCTGAAAGCGGCAAAAGCCGAACTGGATAGTAAGCAGGCGGAACTGGAAGCCAAGCTTATAGAAGCGCAAAACCTCATCGCCAAGATTGAACGGCAGCAGGAAGAGTACAAGGATGCCATCGCGGAGCTGGAAGCGGACGAGGCGCGCGTCGCCAAAGAAATCGACCGTCTGATCAAAGAGCTTGAAAAGCAGAAAAATCAGGTGATTGGCGAGTCCGGGTATATGTGGCCGCTTCCGGGTTATTACTACATAAGCTCCCAGTATGGCTATCGTACGCATCCGGTTACGGGACAGAAACAAAGCTTCCATCAGGGAGTCGATATCCCCGCCCCGCGGAATACCAAAATTCTTGCCGCACGTTCCGGCACCGTAATTCTCTCGGAAAAAGCTTCTTCCTACGGCAACTATGTTGTCTTAAACCACGGAAACGGCGAAGTCACCCTATATGCGCATATGAATTCCCGCGCTGTGAAGGAAGGAGACGTCGTAAAACAGGGACAGGTAATCGGTTATGTAGGAACAACCGGAAGATCAACCGGGAATCATCTCCATTTCGAGGTCCGGATCAAGGGTGAGTATAAAAATCCGCTGAGTTATTACAAAAACTTTAAGTTTACGTTCTGATTTATTGGTTGTATTGAATGTTGAAATCCCGCCGTGCAAGCGATCGCGGCGGATAAGAAGCAGGATGCGATACGGAGCGCCTCCCGCGCGTTAACCCGCGGCTGCAGGCGCAATGCTTCGCCTGAGAACGGTAAAATTTTTTCTGTGGAGTTTGACATTCGGGCATAATATATTATAATATGTCTAAGCCACAGCATGCAAAGAAAAAACTATCTTAAGCACATCCAAAGGAGGGTTGGCTGTGAAACTTGAGCTGACCACAAAACAGTACCGGCGCCTGTTAGATCTTGTATATATCGGGAACTGGATCTTGAATTCGACGCGCGGGGACGACCGTATCGAGGACTATGATGAAGTCGAAAGCCTGCTCTTTACCGCCGCAGCTCAACAGGGTATGGAATCGCTCGCAGAGGTTTGCGACGGCGAAGTGGTGCCTTCCAAGGCGTTTGTAGAAGGCGGAATTCACGAAGCGATTATCGATTATGAAAACACCGTTTTTTTCGATATCTTAGCCGAAGAGCTGGCCAGAAGGGATATGGCGGAAGAACCGGAAACCCCGGACGAATTTGAGGAGCTGGCAAGGCGGATTGACGCTTATATCATGGAATTCGAAGAACATGGAACAGACAACATTCTGCTGGATATTTAATGTGTAATGGTTACAGCCTGCCGGATAGAGGGATATCCCTTTTCCATGGCAGGCTGTTTTGTTTTTTCCTGAAAGCATGTATTCCTGATGTGATGCTGGGATTGTCCGCGCGCTACGGCAGCATAGCCCAGTGCAGCATCAAAAGAAGGCCGAATCCGGGAACGCCAAGTATGCCGAGGATGCAGGAATTGAGCAGATTAACCCCAAGCGACACACCGAAGATCCCGCAGGCTTTGCTAAACGCCATCAGAGCGAGAAAGCCGATGCCCGTCTTGAGCGCCAGCCGAAAAACGAGTTGGAGCGGTTTTCGTAGGAATACAATCAAGGCAAGTAAGAGCAGCCCGCCGGCTATGTAGGGGAGCGGGCCGTTCCATAGAAGATCGGTCAGCCGTTCCAATTGATATCACTCTCCTTTGCGCGGCGCAGCAAATAGGAATAACGCGATTGCAGCGCGTTGATTTCAAAGACATAGGATTCGATCAGATCGGGATCGTCCGTATTATTGAATCCGATATACGCCTGTCGGAGGGCGATTCGGGTTTTGGCCAGTTCCTGAAACAGGATGTTGCGCTCCTCATTTTCAGCGGCGGAGCTGCGGCGCTTTAAAAAGGGAATGGCTTTTTCCGGCTCGGCCATGTAAAACGCTCCTTTGACGGTTTGCTTGTCTCGCGGTAACAAGTATATTCCCATTTTTGACAATTATTCCTTGCGGTATACCTTTAAAAAAGATGAATAAGCGCTTCGGGAATGGCAATACTGAAACCGGATACAGAGATCTGGCGGTCAAGACCGGTGCCGGGGCATAGTTGCCCCTCTGGCGAAAGGTCATGACAGAGCTGCATTCGAAATCTGTTTATTGAGAACACAAAAGCGATTGCAAATATCTCTCTGTATCTTGGATATCGCGCAGTACTATGCGGGCAGATATCGCGAAGAGCGGGGTTAATCCCCGCTCTTCGTTATTCCTTGGTTAAGATGATTCTTAGAATAAACCAAGGGCGCGTCTTAAAGCGGCGCGCCCTTAACCTTGTTTTGTTTATCTGGCTTAGGATACGGTCTTGTCGTGCGTTTCAAAATAACGCCGTGTGGCGTCGATGTTTCGCCGAATCTCCGCGGTGAGTTCATGCAGCGACGGAAATTTGACTTCGGGCCGGATGCGGCTGAAAAACTCGAGCCTTACCCGCTCCCCGTAAAGATTGCCGCTGTATCCTAAAATGTGGCTTTCGACGGACACCGATTGATCGTTGTCCACCGTCGGTCTTACGCCGATATTGGTCACAGCAGGATAGGACTCGCCGTTTTCCAGAAGAATTCTAGTAATATAGACGCCGTATGCGGGGGTGATGACGCCGGCGGGGATTGTGAGGTTTACGGTTGGAATTCCAATGGAACGTCCAAGGCCCTTCCCGTGTTCCACCGTGCTGGTCAGCATATGCGGATGACCGAGGTAACGGTTCGCCCGTTCCATATCTCCCGCATCCAATAAGGACCGGATGAAAGTGGAACTGACGGTAATTCCGTCTAATGTAACCTTTCCGATAATGTGGCAGCCGATGCCCAATCGCGCGCAGGTTTCCGAGAGTCTTTGCGGATTTCCCTCGCCCTTCCAGCCGAAATGGAAATCGTGGCCGGCCACCAAACCGCCGGCCGATAGGTGTTCGATCAGATAATCCGTGATGAACTCCTCCCAGGGCATATGCATCATCCGGTCGTCAAACGGAAGGGGAATGACCTCCTCGATGGAATATAGAGTACGGATCAAATAAATCCGATCTTCCAAGCTGTTGATTAAAGGAATAGGCTGGCCGCCAATTCTGCTTGCCGGGTGAGCGGTAAACGTGAGAGCCGCGCTTTCAGCATGTATGGCGCGCGCCAGTTCCGCAGTCTTCTGGAGGAGCGCCGCGTGTCCGATATGCACGCCGTCAAAAAATCCAAGGGCAATCACCCGTTTATTATCTTTGCTCAAGTCCAAGCACCCCGTGTCAATAAAAACTTTTCACTGTTTCCATATAACCATCCGGCCTGAGCCGTCCCAACATCAAAAAGGAATTCTGTTCGTCATAGACCCGGTATAAGCCGGCCTCGCCTTCCGCAGGGAAGGGGGTTCCATTCCGGCATCGGCGTTCCTGTTCGCCGGCGACCGAAAACGACGGGTATTGCAGAAAACAGGTATCGATCGGGAGCAAAAGCGATTGTGCCTCTCCCCGGGCGGCCGCTTCCGCGATCCGTTCGATGGAAAGCGCCTGGCTTTCGGTAAACTGTCCGACACGGGTGCGCCGCAGGCCGGACATTACCGCGCCGCAGCCTAACGAGCGTCCGATGTCGTGGCAGAGGGTTCGAATATAGGTCCCCTTGGAACAGACGACATGCAGGCGATAAGTGTGATCACCCGGCGAGTCTAATAAAACAAGCCGGGACACGACGACCCGGCGGGGTTCCCGTTCCACAATTTGACCGGAACGGGCCAAGGTATAGAGCCTCCGGCCGTTCTGCTTGCGTGCGGAGTACATGGGAGGAATCTGGAATATTTCATTGCGGAAAGGCTGAAGAGAGGCCTCTACATCTTCCTCGGTTGCGGAAACGGGGTTTTCCTCAAGAATAGTACCCGTACTGTCCTGGGTATCGGTAACAATTCCGAGTTTCATCCAGGCAATATATTCTTTTTCGCCCTCTGCGGCAAAAGAAACGGCGCGGGTGGCCCGGCCTGCAAAAACGGGCAGCACGCCCGTAGCCATTGGGTCTAACGTTCCGCAGTGGCCAACGCGGCGCTCTCCCAATAGCCCGCGAAGCTTCGCAACGACGTCATGGGAGGTCCAGCCGGACGGTTTGTCGACGATAAGGATTCCGTTTGGCAATCGGGATACCTCCTAAGCTTGATGCGCCTGTTCCCTTCTGTCCCGGACCTTTCGGATTGCCTCCAAAATGGATTCGCGTGCGACATCCACGTCGCCGCGCACGGTGCACCCGGCTGCGGCGGGATGGCCGCCGCCGCCCAACAGCGCGCAAACCTCGGATGCGTTGAGTTCCGGTGAGGAGCGGACCGAGATTTTACAGGTGCCGTCCTTCAGTTCCTGAATGGTGATGCCGACCGTAGTATTCTCCACCTGCCGGGCAAAGGAAGCAAGATCCTCGGTGTCGTCGGTGTCGGCGCCAAGCATGTCCATGTCGCTTCTTCTGACACAGACAAGGGCCGTTTTGCCGTTGTCATAAAGCTCCATATTCTGAGCAAGCAGGCATTCCAAACGAATCCTGCGGATGGACTTCATGCTGAAATTCTCCCGGTTGATTTTTGCGTAGGGAATGCCGGTTTTCATNNATTCATCAGCGTTGCGGCCGCTAGATGGGATTCGGGGGTTGTGTTGCTGTAGCGAAAACAGCCCGTATCCGTGGAGATGGCAAGGTACAGGGGAAGTGCAATTTCGGCGCTTAGCTGCGTGAGTTCCGTCGCAATCCGCAAAATCAGTTCCCCGCAGGCCGCACAGCTTGCATCCACGCATATGCCTTTTGCGTACGGTTCGTGGGAAATATGATGATCGATCGCCAGATCAACCCGGTCGGCGAAGGATCCGGCGTTGATGGAAAGCATTCCGCGGCTTGCGGTGTCCACGCTGACAACAAAGTCCGGAATATAATCGGAGGGGGCTTGATAAGCAGATAAATACGGCTGAAATCGTGTGCCCGTCTCCGGATTAGGAAGGACAAAGGCAGTTTTTCCAATCTGACGCAGCGCGCAGCAAAGTCCTGCGGCGGAACCGACGGTATCGCCGTCAGGCCTGCGGTGGGTCAGGATTAATATTTTGTTTTGCCCGCCAAGCAGGGCGGCGGCTTCTCTATGCGTCATTCTTCCTCATCCTTCTTCAGGTCCTGTCCGGTGCGGTTTTTGTCCTCAATATCACGCAGTATTTCAAGGATATGAGAGCCGCGGTCAATCGAGTCGTCCGGTTCGAAGATCAGTTCCGGCGTATAGCGAAGAGAAAGATTTATGCCAAGAGAGCGCCGCAGCCAGCCGGAGGCAGAACGAAGACCCTTGAACACTTCCCGCGAATCACCTTTGTTCAGAACGCTGACAAATACGCGGGCATAGCGCAAGTCGGCGCTGGTGTCCACGCGGGTTATGCTCACCATGCCCTGCACGCGCGGATCCTTCAGAGTTCGGATCAGCGCCGAAAGCTCTCGCATGATTTCTTCATTGATTCTGCCGATGCGGTTTCCAGCCATATTTATTCTCCTGCATTGCCGAAGGCGAATGAGATATGAATTCAATCGGACGTGAGAATGGAGCAAAGGCGAAACGAGCCGGGATCCTGCGTACTGTTGTGCGGACCCGCTCAGATCTGCTCCATTATGAATGCTTCTATGATATCGCCTTCCTTAATATCGCTGAATTTTTCCAGCGCGATTCCGCATTCGAAACCGCTTGCAACTTCTCTGACGTCGTCTTTGAAGCGGCGCAGCGACGCGATATCGCCTTCGTGAATGACGATGCCGTCGCGGACGATGCGGGCCTGCGCGTTGCGGGCGATGCGGCCGTCCTGGACATAGCAGCCGGCGATTGTACCGGCGCCTGTGATTTTATAAACCTGGCGCACCTGCGCGTGGCCAAGCACGACTTCCTTGAACTTCGGGGTGAGCATACCCTTCATGGCAGCCTCGATCTCGTCGATGCAATCGTAGATTACGCGGTACATCCGCATATCTACTTTTGCCCGCAGGGCGCTCTCGCGCGCAGCGTTTTCAGGCCGGACATTGAAGCCGACAATGATGGCGTTTGAAGTGGAGGCGAGCATGACGTCGCTTTCGCTGATTGCGCCGACACCGCTGTGGATGACCCGGACGCGCACCTCTTCGTTCGACAGCTTTTCTAAAGAGGCTTTGACTGCTTCCGCTGAACCCTGGACGTCGGCCTTTACGATCAGGTTCAGATCTTTGATCTCGCCCTGCTGAATCTGAGAGAAGAGATCCTCGAGCGTAACCTTCTGGTTCTTCGGCTGGTTTTCGGCCTCTTTTTCTTTATGCTTGCGCTGTTCAACCAGCTCGCGAGCCATGCGCTCGTCCGCGACCGCGTCGAAAATATCGCCCGCGCCGGGTACCTCGGACAGGCCGATAACCTCCACGGGCACGGAGGGGCCTGCGGCTTCGAGCTTTTTTCCCTTATCGTCGGTCATGGCACGCACGCGGCCGACAGTGCTGCCGGCAATGATGACGTCTCCCTGACGCAGGGTTCCGTTTTGGACCAGCAGCGTAGCCACAGGTCCGCGGCCCTTGTCAAGCCGCGCTTCGATCACCGTGCCGTGCGCGGCGCGGTTCGGATTCGCGCGAAGCTCCCTCATCTCGGCAGTCAGGATGACCATTTCGAGCAAATTGTCAATGCCCAGACCGGTCTTGGCGGAAATCTTGCATATGATGGTATCTCCGCCCCATTCCTCAGGCACCAGCTCATATTCGGTGAGCTGCTGCATGATCCGGTCGGGGTTTGCGCTGGGGCGGTCCATCTTGTTGATGGCAACCACAATTGGGATCTGGGCGGCCTTGGCGTGATTGATGGCTTCCACGGTTTGAGGCATTATACCGTCGTCTGCGGCGACCACCAAAATGGCGATATCCGTCACCATCGCGCCGCGCGCACGCATGGAAGTAAAGGCCTCATGGCCCGGGGTGTCAAGGAAGGTAATGGGCTTTCCGCCGATTTCAACCTGATAGGCCCCGATATGTTGCGTAATGCCGCCTGCTTCTCCTTCCGCTACATTCGCGTGACGGATTCTATCCAGAAGCGAGGTCTTGCCGTGGTCCACGTGTCCCATGACGACGACGACCGGGCTTCTCGGCACTAAATTTTCTTCCTTGTCTTCCGATGCGTCGATCAGTCGTTCCTCAATCGTCACGATGATCTCTCGTTCAACTTTGCAGCCCATCTCCATGGCGACAAGGGCGGCGGTATCAAAATCGATTACGTCGGAAAGCGAAGCCATAACCCCGAGCTTTACCAGCTGGCGAACTACTTCGGTCCCCGTTTTTTTCATACGGGAAGCCAGTTCCGCTACGTTGATTTCGTCCGGAATCTGAACTTTGAGCGGGGTCTTTTTGATCATTTCCAGTTGAATCCGGCGCAGCTTTTCCTGTTCTTCCTGTTTGCGCTTGTTGCCGAAGGTTTGGCCGCCTTTTCGCTGGGCCGCGTTGCGGAATTTCTCCTTGCCCTGCTTCATCCGTTCCGCCCGTTCCGGCGCCAACCTTTCCAGACGCTCGTCATAGCGTTCGAGGTTTACTGCCGCGGCTTTCCGTGTATCCACAATTTTCTTCTGGGGTATTTTTGTAGTCGGACGAGCATTGGGAGCGGATCCCTCCGCTAGGGGCTGGGGTGGCGTGTTAGATTGGGGAGCGGGCCTGGGGGTAATTTTGGGTTGCTCGGCTGCCGCAGGTTTCGGCGACGCCGCGGTACGGCTCTCGGTTGTTTTTTCCTTCTGGGATGCGGCGGAGGCGGCCGCGGCCTTGGAGGCAGCCTGCACTGCGGGAGCCGGCTCGTCCTTGGGCTCCCGGTAAACGTCTTCATAGATTTCTTCTATACTGTTGATTTGGTTGCGCTGCGTCAGATACTCGAAGATAAGGGAGAGTTCTTCATCGGAAAGAACCTGCATATGGTTTTTGGGAGTCGTCGCGTATTCGGTCAGAATATTGACCACCGTTTTAGACTGAAGCCCAAAATCTTTTGCCACTTCGTGTACCCTGTATTTCATTAAGCTGCTCAAATAAAGCCACCTCCATAGCTTCCCGGGGACCTTGCGGCGCTCCGGTCATGGGATTTACGCGCTCCCCGCCATATCCCACAGTTTCTCCACGTTTGTTTAAATTTTGTGTCGCAGCACGCTATTGTTCCCTGCCCGGAAGGCGTTTTCCCTGCCTTCGTTTGTTTTCGTGCCGTGCTTTTTCCTGGCGCCGTAAAACGGCGCTTTTTAGCTGCATGCGCAGCTGGGCGGCGCCTTCCCCGTATTGATCCGGCGATAATGATTCCAATTTATCGGCCAGGGAGGAAGCAAACCCGATGTCTGTCAGAGCTAAAAGCGCGCATGCGCCGCGACCGGTGATATCTCCCAGCTCCTCTTTGGTATACGGAAGCCGGAAGAGTACGGTTTTTCCGGTTCCCTGAAAGCGCATGGCCCTGCGCGCCGTATTTTCGGATGCATCTGATGCGACCAAAAACAGCCTCGCTGCATGCGAACGCGCGGCCGAGGCCACCGGTTCCTCCCCGATCTCAAGATGTCCCGCTTTTTTAGCAAGGCCGATAAAGCGCAGGATGTCATTTTCGTTCATCCGCTCTGCCCCTCCTTTTTCGGACCGGCTTGCGCAAGTAGCTGCGCTTCAAGACCGGCATAAACGTCGGAGGGAATCGGCTTGTCGAAGGCTCGTTCAAGCGCACGTGTTTTCTGCGCTTTTTTCAGACATTCCGGGTCGTAACAGATATAGGCTCCCCGCCCGGGATTTTTTCCTTTGAAATCCAAAGAGACCACGCCTTCGGGAGAGTTCACGACCCGAATCAGTTCCCGTTTCGGTTTCATGGTCCGGCAGCCGACACACTGGCGCATGGGAATTTTTTTCGGCAAGTAGCATTCTCCTCCTTTCCGTCCGGAATCAGGGCAGGGTGAAAACCCTGCAACACACAAGCGGTAGGGTTTTATTCGGATTCGGATTCATAGCTTTCCGGCTTGATGTCAATCTTATAACCGGTAAGCCGGGCAGCGAGCCGCGCGTTTTGCCCCTCCTTGCCGATTGCGAGCGAAAGCTGGTCGTCTGGCACCAGAACGCGGCAGCTTTTCCCTTCCGCAAGCAGTTCCACATCCAAAACGTCTGCGGGCGAAAGGGCGGATGCGATATATTCCCGCGGGTCTTCGCTGTATTTTATGATATCGACCTTTTCGCCGTGGAGTTCCGATACGATGCTGTTGACGCGGCCTCCGCGGGGACCAACGCAGGCTCCGATCGGATCGACGTTCGGATCGTCGGACCAGACGGCAATTTTTGTCCGGCTTCCCGCTTCGCGGGCAATGCTTTTAATTTGTACCGTGCCGTCAAAGATTTCCGGAACCTCGAGCTCAAAAAGCCGCTTTACGAGTCCCGGATGGGTGCGGGACAGGAGAACCTGAGGGCCGCGCGTGGATTTGCGGACTTCGACGACATAGACCTTCAGGCGATCGCCCTCGGCAATCCGTTCGCCGCGGACCTGTTCCCCGACTGCAAGCAGCGCTTCCGTCGTCTCTGTGCCGCTGCCAATCCGGATGGATGCGTTTCCGGTGCGCAAATCAATACGGCTGACGACGCCCGTAAGAATCTCATGCTCCTTAGAGGTGAATTCATCGAAAATGATGCTTCGCTCCGCCTCGCGGATTCCCTGAATAATAACCTGACGGGCGGTTTGAGCGGCGATGCGGCCAAATTCCTTTGTTTTTATCTCCATCTTGATGATATCCCCGGGCTCCGCCGAACCATTGATAGCGCGCGCTTCGTCCACCGAAATCTGCAGCGCGGGATTTTCCACCGGGTCGGCGACCTCTTTTTTTACATACAATCGAATCTCTTTTACGGCCGGATCGAGTTCAACTGTCAAATTGGAAGCCGCAGCCTCGTTGTCCCGGCGAAAGGCGGTCGTCAGAGCCTGCGTGATTTTTTCTAACATATATTCTTTCGGGATTCCCTTTTCTTTTTCAATTTGCTCAATCGCGGAAAAAAACTCGGCATTCATGTTGCTCATCTCTCCCGTTTCCTACAGGGCAGGGGAAACAGTGACTCCCCTCCGCCTTGCTTATTCGCTATTCTTCGCGGCTGTTCTTGCCGTTTACCATTCCACATACAGACGTACCTGCGCAACCTCGCTTTTATCGAGCCAAAGCTGCGTTCCGTCCACTGTCAGAAGCACGTTGCCCGACTCAAAGCCCGTCAGTGCGCCTGTGATTTCTTTTTTTCCGTTCCGCGCGCGGTACAAACGGACCGTGACAAGGCTGCCCATAAACCGTTCGAAATCGGAGGGGCGCTTCAGAACACGGTTGAGGCCGGGTGAGGAAACCTCAAAAATATAGCTTCCCTCAATCGGATCCAGATCGTCTAACAGTTCGCTGACCCGACGGCTTACGGACTCACACTGGTCAATGGTTACGCCTCCGGGCGCGTCGAGATAGAGGCGCAGGTACCAAGTTCCAGCCTCCTTGACATATTCTACGTCCCAGACGGTACAGCCAAGTTCGGCGGCGACGGGGGCGGCAAGCTGGGCGGTAATTTCCGCAATCTTCTTCATTTCTTCCCTCGATTTTACATAAACTGGCAGTTATAACGCCGCTTAAATTGCCGTGAAAAAGAGTGGGGAATCCCCACTCTCCAGTCAAACACTCCGCATAGTTGCCAAGAACAGGCTCAGTATATCATCAAATGGATGAAAATGCAAGCATTTCTTTTTTCAATGCGGAAAGAGAGGCCATTAGGGGGAATCCATTCATTCCTGCTCTATTTTGCCCTCTTTCGCTTCCTTCTTATCTTCTTTCTTGCTCGGAATGAAAAATTCAATCGTTTCCGGCGGACGTACACTGAGGACCGCCCGTTCCGCGGCGACAAGGACGCTGTTTAAGTCAAAGCTTTTGTCGTATTCCACGGAATACAGGTTTTCCGCAATTTTACAGAGATTGCGGACGAGGGCGTCGCTGTGGTCGGATTTCGGAATAAAGTTGCGCCTGCCTTCGGGAGTTCCGGGGATATGGACAAAAACGTCGTACCGGGAGCCGCTGTCGATCATGTACAGGATTTCCTCCTTGGCCGCTCCGACAACCATACGCCCCATATTGAGATGTTCCAGCGGGGTGTTATCATCCATTTTGATTTCTTCAATGCAGATTTTCTCGTTCATGTGTACGTCCTTTCCATTCTGCAAGCAGTGATATTTCCGAGTTGTGGCGGGGGCCTTAATGGTCGCCCAAGCCGGAGTAGCGGAGAAGGAACTGTTTGGTCCGTTCCTCAAGCGGCGCGTCGAAGACTTGCTCCGGGCTGCCTTCTTCGATTATGATTCCTCCGTCCATAAATATGACGCGGTCGGCGACCTCCCGGGCAAAAAGCATCTCGTGCGTCACGATGACCATTGTCATGTGTTCCTCCGCGAGGGATCGGATCACCTTCAAGATTTCGCCGGTCAGTTCCGGGTCAAGGGCGCTGGTGGGTTCGTCAAAAAAAAGTATTTTGGGAGAAAGCGCCATCGCCCGGGCGATGGATACCCGCTGCTGCTGTCCTCCGGAAAGCTGATACGGGTAGGCGTTCTCCTTTTCGGAAAGTCCCATTTTCTTAAGAAGCTCTCTTGCCTTTTCCTCCGCTTCCGCGCGGCTTTTTCCGAGTACGCTGACAGGCGCTTCCGTGATGTTCCGCAGTACGGTAAAGTGAGGAAAGAGATTGAAATTCTGAAACACAAGTCCGATCATCAGCCGAATGCGCCGGAGCGTACCTTTATCGGCGTATACAGCATTGCCCGTTTCGGCGTCCGTATGCACCATCCGTTGCCCGCACACATTAATTTCGCCGCTGTCTACGGTTTCAAACTGGTTGATACAGCGCAGCAACGTGGATTTTCCGGAGCCGGATGGACCGATGATTGCGAGTACTTCCCCTTGGCTGACCGTTAGGGAGATGTCATTGAGAACCTTGTTGTGTTGGAAACTTTTACATAAGTTTTTTACCGACAGGATTTCCATAACATGCTCCCTCTTCATCGATAGTAGTCTAATTTCCGTTCCGCCCAAAGGAAGCCCTGGCCGACGAAAAAATTCATCCCAAGATAGAAAATGGCGGCCACGATAAACGGAATGGTTGAAACATAGCCGGATGCGGCCTTGGCCGAGACGTCGAAGAGTTCCGAAACGGCGATGACCTGGGCAAGGGCGGTATCCTTTACCAATGTCATAAACTCGTTGCCCATCGGCGGAGTAATCCGTTTGATCACCTGCGGGAGAATGATCTTGAAAAAAGTCTGTCTCCGGGTAAAGCCCAAGGAAGCGGCCGCCTCATGCTGGCCAAGCGGAATGGACTCGATTCCTCCGCGATAGATTTCCGCGAAATATGCGGAATAGTTCAGACCGAATGCCACAATAGCCGCGGCAAAGCGGTTGATTCCGGTGATGCCGAAAATATAATAGGGACCGAAATAAAAGAATAGAAGCTGAAGCATAAGCGGAGTGCCACGCATGACGAGCAGATAGACCTGGATCGGCCAGCGGATAATCTTCCATTTCGACATACGGCCGGCCGCCACCAGAAGGCCGAGCGGCAGGGAGATGATGAGCGTAAGAAAGAAGATTTCCAGCGAGGTGATCGTTCCATCTATCATTGCAGGCAGCAGGACACCGAAATTAATCTTTGACATGGCCGCCTCCCCGGGGTTGTCTTTTGCGGAATTTATCGGAAAGCACAGTTCCCGATTAGCCGGAAAATCCGCTTATGGTACCACCGGCGAAAAGTATCTCCAATTGATTCGCCGGAGCGGGTGCTGCGGAAATCCCAAAAAAGAGTTTGGAGCTTTGCTTTTGGCAAAGCTCGCCTTGCGCCCTGACACTGGGGCGGACCTGACCTAAGTTTGTATCGTCTGCGGGGCTGCACACTGCCCCGCAGACGATGCATGCTCTTTACAGGTTGCCGGTTGTGATATACCAGCCGGCCACGATGCTGTCGACTAAAACGGCATCCACGCCGCCCTGCGTCAGATCCATAAAGCAGGTCATGTTGTCGGACATGGTGTTGACTTCGCCAAGGCTGGCTTTAAATTCGGCGTTGCTGTCCAACGCTTCCTCCGCCGAGGAGCCGGTCTGCAGCGCAAGCTTTTTGCCCTTCAGGTCCGCTTGGGAGCTGATGCCGGAATCGGATTTGACAACGAGCACCTGCTCGTTCTTCATGTACGCGTCGGAGCAGCTCATGCTCTCCTGCCGCTCGGCAGTCAGGGTCATGCCGTTCCAGATGCAGTCAATGTTCTTGGAGTTGAGTTCCAGTTCCTTGGCATCCCAGTCAATAGGCTGCAGCTTAAGCGTCCAGCCCAACTTTTCGCAAACCGCCTTGGCCATATCGATATCGAACCCTACGATTTCATTCTTGTCGTTGCGATATCCCATCGGGGGGAAGCTGTCGTCC
>DCTG01000140.1 GCA_002329245.1 Clostridiales bacterium UBA1446 | reverse complement strand
GTTTCCGTCCCGGCGTTTTTCAGACCCAAGGTCTCTTCATAGAATTTCAGGGCTGTCTTCAAATCCTTTACGGCGATGCCGATGTGGTCCACTTTCAGGCAATTCATCCGCGCTGCTCCTTTCGATTGTTATTGATTATGATCCGCTCCAACATGGTTTCTGTCCAGTCATAGGGGTTTTCCCTGCGGGAAAGAAAGCCGCGCAGCTGCGGCGCGATATCGGCCCCGCCCAAAACAGGCTGCAGGATCCGACGTGAAATCTCCGTCTGAATGATTTCCACGACTTCCTGGCGCAGACGGTCCACCCGCCTGTTTTCCAGTTNNAAGCCGCAGCTCCAACGCATCGAGCAGTTCTTCCACGCCTTCGTTCTTTACGGCGCTGGTCAGCAGAATCGGCGCGTCCTTTTTTTCGCCGGCAGGATCCAGTTCCAGCGCGAATCGGAGTTCCGCCGATACTTTATCTGCGCCGGGATGGTCCGATTTATTCACCACGAAGATATCGCCGATTTCAAGGATACCGGCTTTGATGGCCTGCACGTCGTCCCCCAGGCCCGGCACGGTAACCACAACAACCACGTCCGATGCATGCATAACGGAAACTTCGGACTGTCCGACGCCAACCGTCTCCAAAATTATGGTGTCGAAGCCGCATGCGTCGAGCACTTTGGCGGCCCCGGTGCAGGCGGCGGAGAGACCGCCCAGCTGCCCGCGCGTCCCCATACTGCGGATATAGACGCCTTCATCCAAATTCAGATCGCTCATCCGCACCCGGTCACCTAAAATGGCTCCGCCGGTAAAGGGACTGGACGGATCTACCGCGATGATGCCAACCCGATTCCCCCGGCTGCGGCAGGCTTTGGCGATTTTATCCGTGAGCGTGCTCTTCCCGGAGCCGGGCGGTCCGGTAATCCCGATGATACGAGCCTCACCCGTCAGAGGCCAGACGGCACGAAGAACGTCGCGCGCCTCCCTGCCGCCCGTTTCCACCCGGGTAATGAGCCTGGACAGGGAACGCCTGTGTCCCTCTTTCGCCTGCCGGAGCAGGTCGTCCAGGTTTTGTTCCATTATTGAATCTTCTCCTGCAAAAATTTAACCACCTCGCCGGTTGGAGTGCCGGGAGTAAAGACTGCTGCGATGCCCGCATCCAAAAGGCCGGGGATATCGTCGTCGGGAATGACCCCGCCGCCGAATACCATGATATCGTCAGCTCCCTCCGCTTTGAGCAGTTCCACAACGCGGGGGAACAAATAATTGTGCGCGCCGGAAAGAAGGCTGAGACCGACCGCATCCACGTCCTCCGCAATGGCAGCGGCGACGATCTGCTCGGGCGTCTGCCGAAGTCCGGTATAAATCACTTCATATCCCGCGTCGCGCAGCGCGCGGGCGATTACTTTGGCGCCTCTGTCATGGCCGTCAAGGCCCGGCTTTGCAATTAAAACGCGAATCTTTCTGTCCATATTCACACCTCGCCTTACAGAACTTCCACAGGACGGTATTCGCCGAATACCTTCCGGAGCTCGCCGCAAATTTCACCTTCGGTCGCGTAAACGCGGGCCGCGTCCAAAATATAGGGCATCAGGTTCGCGTCCGTTTTTGCCGCCTCGCCGAGCGCAGCCAAACTCTTCTTCACCGCGTCGTTATTCCGCGCCGCCTTCATGGCACGCAGCTTCTGAATCTGGTTCTCGCCGACGGACGCGTCCACACGAAGAAGTCCTTCGACTTTCTTCTCCTGGATCTTAAACTTGTTCATGCCGACGACGATCTGTTCGCCAGCCTCCACGCGTTTTTGATAAGCGTACGAGCTTTCCGCTATCTCTTTTTGGATATAGCCTTCCTCGACGGCCTTCACCGCGCCTCCCATCGCGTCGATCTTCGCGATGTATTCTTCCGCGATTTCCTGAATCTTGTCGGTCAGGCTTTCCACATAATAAGAACCCGCCAGCGGGTCGATCGTATCGGCCACCCCGGATTCGTACGCCACGATCTGCTGCGTGCGCAGCGCGATCCTGACGGAATCCTCGGTGGGAAGCGCAAGCGCCTCGTCCCGCGAGTTGGTGTGCAGGGACTGCGTGCCCCCCATCACCGCCGCAAGCGTCTGAATCGCCACGCGGACGATGTTATTGTCCGGCTGCTGCGCCGTCAACGTGGAACCGCCGGTCTGCGTGTGGAAGCGCAGCATGCAGGAGCGGTCGTTCCCATGGAAGCGCTCGCGCATGATCTTAGCCCACAGCCGCCTGGCCGCGCGGAATTTCGCCACTTCTTCCAGCAAATTGTTGTGCGCGTTGAAGAAGAAAGAAAGCCGTCCCGCAAAGGCATCCACATCCATACCGGCTGCAAGCGCTGCCTCGACATAGGCGATTCCGTCCGCCAGCGTAAAGGCCACTTCCTGGGCCGCCGTCGCACCGGCCTCGCGGATATGGTAGCCGGAGATGGAAATGGTGTTCCACTTCGGCACGTTCTTGGAGCAGTATTCAAAAATATTGGTGATGAGCCGCATGGACGGCGCGGGCGGGAAGATATAGGTGCCGCGCGCGGAGTACTCTTTCAGAATATCATTCTGGATGGTTCCGTTGAGCAGTTCCGGCGAAACGCCCTGTTTTTCCGCCGCCGCGATATAGAAAGCCAACAGCACCGATGCCGGCGCGTTGATGGTCATGGAACAGCTCACCTTGTCCAGCGGGATATCTTTAAAGAGTACTTCCATGTCCGCAAGCGAGTCAATGGCTACGCCTACCTTGCCCACCTCGCCATAGGCGATCGGGTCGTCGGAATCGTAGCCAATCTGAGTGGGCAGGTCAAACGCGATGGAAAGACCTGTCTGGCCCTGCTCTAACAGATATTTATAGCGCTTGTTGGACTCCTCCGCCGTGGCAAATCCGGCATACTGACGCATGGTCCAGAAGCGGCCACGGTACATCGTCGGCTGGATGCCGCGCGTAAACGGATATTGCCCGGGATAGCCTAATTTTTCCTCATACTGAAAATCTGAAAGGTCCTCCGGCGTATAAAGGCGCTCCACCGGGATTCCCGAGCTGCTATAAAAGGTCTCCTGGCGTTCCCCGCCTTTTGCCAGCGCCTTGGCGACTAACTTTTCCTCCCAAGCCTTTTTCCCGCCCAAAGCGCTTGTATTCTCCTTTTGCTGCATATTTGATTCCCCTTTTTTTGGATTGTCGTATCTTCCCTGCACGGCGTATATACCCCCAGTATGGGAGTATCTATTATCTTATCACGGCGGTGCACAGTTTCCTACGTCAGCTTACTACAAAAAACAGGAAAGCGCATTGTGCAATACTTACAATAGCTCGGCGTCCTCTCGCAAGGGGATACCTGCGTTCGTTTTGCCCTCCTGCCGCGCCTCCTTCTATGCTTCCCCACGGCGCAAAGCGTTTTCGGAGCGGCCTGCATATCGGAAGGGGGCGGAATATCCCCCCCAAATCCTTCTCGGAGGATACAGAGGGAAGCCGGACGCGAGGTTCCTGATAGGGCATAATTTACAAAGGCTTCCGCGCTGAGACAGACAGCTCATGTCTCCTGATCCCTGGGCAGTTCCTGTTCCCGAAGCATGTCCAGCACTTCCTGGCGGGAGCATCGGTAATCGCCGTCCTGGCTGCGGAAAAATGAACCTGTAAACGGATTGCCCCCGATATAAACAGGTTTATGACGGCGGGGAGCTTTCGGAACCTCGATTACGATCAGGTCGAGGCCGTCGACGGTGATCACGCGCGCTCCGTCCGGCTCAAGCAGATTGACGCTCACCTTTCCGGGATCGTTCAGTCCCTCTAAAAAATCCGCTAAAACTTCTCGCGCAAAGGGGATTCCCGCAAGTTTCAGGGTATGGTCGCTCGCTTCTTCCACTCCTAGCAAAATAGTGCCGCCGCAGGTGTTGGCAAACGCGGAATAGGTCTCCCAGACGCTCTCCGGCAGGCCGGCGGAGGCAAGTTTCGCTTCCAACATACCGCTCTCCCGCCCGGCAATAAGCTCCTGAATCTTCTTCATTTCACAAGCCAGCCTTTCCTGAGATAAAAGAAGCACGGATTTACCCGTTTTTTTAGCTTATCGGATTTTAATGAAAAAAGCAAGCCCGAACAGGCTGAAATGAGAGAAAACTTTTATTAATCCTTAAATTTTGCATCTGTTCCATCAGTTAGAAATATCTAAGAACTCGCCTGCTGTCGCGAAAGCCTCCCGAACGAAGTAATTCACCCGCAGATAGAGCCAGGGCGTTTCCGCCGCGACCCCCACGGGATGCGCCCCGTGCGCGGCGGCCAATAGTTTCGCCCGGCAAAGATGAAAATCGCTGGACACGATTGCGACCACGCTTTCCCGCGGATTGATTCCGATATCCTCCATCACATGAAACGAATAGGAGATGTTATCCTCCGTACAGAGGGATAAGGTTTCCGAGTACAGCCGCTCCGGCGAAACGCCCCGGCCGGCAAGATAGCGATACATCACTTCCGCTTCGGCAACGGACTCATCCGGTCCCTGCCCGCCGCTGAGAATCACAGGCTTATCAGGCCATCGGTTCAGATAGCTAAGCGCGGCGTCCAAACGGGTTTTTAAAATCGGAGAAGGCTCCCTCCCGTTGATACCCGCGCCCAATACGATGATGCAGTCCGGCTCGGTGGCCGGGTCCGTCCGCGCGTGATAGAGAACCATTGCCTCCAAAACGATAAAGAAGCAAACGCCCGCTGCAATTATAATGAAGTAAATCCGCCTTGCCCGCCGCCACCCCCTGCTGTGGGGGTTGCGAAAACAAAGCAGGTTCATTCCCCAAAGAAGAAAAAGCAGCGCCGACAAAAAAAGCAGAAGGACGGACGAAAAGCGCGCCCCGACGGCATAGAGCCTGACGGGAAGGGCCAATCCGGCAAGGAGCAAAGCAAGAAGGAGCAGCGCTTTATTCCCCTTTTTCCCCATCATAACGCCTCCTCTTCCGCAAGGGCCTCCCATTGCCGGTAAAGCTCATCCAGTTCTCCTTGAAGAGCTTCTCTCTTCGGGAAAAGTTCCCCTAAGCGAATATAGTCGCAGGCGGCTTCTTCCAGTTCCCTGTCCAACTGCTCAAGTTCCGCCTCCCNNGTTGCGATCTCCCGCTCTAACGCGGCAAGCTGCCGCCCCGCGTTTTTCCCGTCCTTCCGCGGCCGGTTTTCCTTGCGCGCAGCGGCCTTTTCCCGTTTGGAAGCGGACGCGTTCTGCGGTCTGTTGCCTCCGGATAACCGGTAAGCCTCGAATCCTCCCTGAAAATCAAACAGCGTTCCGTCCCGCAGTTCCCAAATCCGCGTTGCGAAGCGGTTGATGAAATAGCGGTCGTGNNCCAGATGGTTCGTGGGCTCGTCCAAAACCAGCAGGTTTATCTTTTCATTCATCAGCATGCACAGGCGCAGACGGGAGCGCTCTCCGCCCGAGAGCTGGGAAACCTGTTTGAGCACGTCTTCCCCCCGGAAGCGGAAGGCGCCCAAGCGGTCACGCGCCTGCTGAACCGTGCAGTCCGCTTCATACAGCATCGTGTCAACCAAGTTTCGCTCCGGATGCGAAAACTTCACCTGCTGAGGCAGGTATCCGGCTTTTACCGTCGGCCCGAAGCGAATCTTTCCTTCGTCCACGGTCTCTTCCCCCAATAAAATACGAAGCAGCGTCGTTTTTCCGGCCCCGTTCGGCCCGATAAGGGCGATTCTCTCCCCGCCCTTTACCTCCAGTTCCACATCCCGGAATAAACCGCGCTCTCCAAACGCTTTGGAAAGGCGCTTGACGGACAATACTTCGTCGCCCCAAAAATCCTCTTCTCCAAAGCGGAGTTTTAATTTCGACTCCTTTACGGGGCGGTCCGTCGTTTTCATCCGCTCAATTCGCCGGTCCATGGCGAGATCTCTCTTCTGCAGCTTGGAATTGCCCAATCCCCATCCGTGCATCCGCTCGGCCGCAGCGGAGAGCTGTTTGATCTTCGCCTGCTCCTTCTCGTACGTTTTTCGCTGCAGCTCATAACGCGCTTCTTTTTCCCGGACATAAAAGCTGTAGCTGCCGGAATAAAAATCAGCCTTGCCCTCTTTTATTTCAATGACACGCTTCATGGACCGGTCCAAAAAATACCGGTCGTGCGATATGGCGAGAACCGTTCCGGGAAACCCGGCAAGATATTCCTCCAGCCATTCCATCGCCTCCATATCGAGGTGGTTCGTCGGTTCGTCCAAAAGCAGGATATCCGTATCCTCCAGAATCAGACGGGCGAGATTCACACGCGTTTGCTCCCCGCCGGAAAGAGCGGAAAAGGGTCTGTTTCGCATCTCCCGCGAGATATTCAGCCCGTTTGCCACCTTGTTCGTTTCCACTTCCATACGGTATCCGCCGCCCGCCTCAAACGCAGCCGCAAGCTCGTCGTACTTTCGGAGCAGTTCCCTGTCGGCGCCGCCGCCCATCTTTNNAAGCCGTTCCATTTGCTTTCCGATCGCCCGGATCCGGTCAAAGGCGGAGGCAAGCACATCTTCCACAGAATACCCGTCCGGATATACGGGAATCTGCGAAATGAGACCGATCCGGCGTCCCGGCGCAAGCTCGACGGTCCCCTCGTCCGGCAGCAGTTCCTTCGTCAGGATCCGAAACAGGGTGGTCTTTCCGGCGCCGTTTTTGCCCAATATGGCAACACGCTCTCCGGTATCCACCTGGAAGGAAATTCCGTCTAAAATCCGTTTGTCCTGTTCAAAGGATTTGACAATCCCGGAAACCGATAATTCAATCATAGCCGCACCTCGCACCGGTATGCTCCGGCCGTTCGGGCCGGGCGTTCGTTTCTCTATTCTCCCGCCCGCAAGACTTGCAATTGAGCCCGACGGCGCGTATTATGAAAAACAAGCGTATATTTTGCAGGTATGCAGGCGACAGCTGCCTGCCGCGACGGACACAAAGGAAAGGAGTCTTTCCCATGGAAGCTATCCGCTTTTCGGAGCATGCCCTGTATCTCTTAGACCAGACCGCACTCCCCGCCCGGGAGCTTTGGCGGAAATATGACAGCCCGGAGAGCGTAGCGGAGGCAATCCGGACCATGGTTGTGCGCGGTGCCCCTGCCATCGGAATCGCCGCGGCGTATGGCTACGCGTTGGCCGCCGGCCGGGCGGCATCGCTCCCGGAGGATGAGTTTACGAAGGCCATGCAAAATGCCAAGGCCATCCTGGCCGCCTCACGTCCCACCGCGGTGAACCTCTTCTGGGCGCTTGACAGGATGGAGCGGGTTCAGAACGCTTTGCCCGACCGGGATAGGAGCGGGATCTATGCCGCCCTATGCGCCGAAGCGGAAAAGATTCATCGGGAAGACGTGAAAATGAACCGGAAAATCGGGCGCTTCGGCGCGGAATTAGTTCCGCAGGGAGCCCGTGTCCTGACCCACTGCAACGCCGGCGCTCTTGCCACGGGCGGTTACGGCACGGCTTTGGGCGTCATCCGCGCCGCGCATGCGCAGGGGAAAATCGACATGGTTTACTGCGACGAAACCCGCCCCCTGCTGCAGGGTGCGCGCCTTACCGCCTTCGAACTCATGAAGGACGGCATCCCGGCCACTCTGATTGCAGACAATATGGCCGGCAGCCTGATGGCCGCCGGCAGGATCGACATTGTTTTGGTGGGCTGCGACCGGATGGCCCGCAACGGCGATTTCGCGAATAAAATCGGTACGTATTCGCTGGCGGTGCTTGCCAGGCATCACGGAATTCCCTTCTATCCGGTTCTGCCCGGCTCCACCATCGATTTGAAGCTGCCCGACGGAGGCGGCATCCCCATTGAGGAGCGCGCGCGGGCGGAGATGACCCGTTTTGGGGAAACCCAGGTTGCTCCGGAGGGGGTGTTTGTCTACAACCCGGCGTTCGACGTCACGCCTCATGACCTCGTCACCGGCATTATCACCGATCAGGGGGTGCTTTATCCTCCTTTCGGAGAAAAGCTTTCAAACCTGTTCGGATGAAGCGCAGGTTTAGGCAGGTGCCTTACGCATCTTCCGTAATGGATTTTAAGTACTCCGTAATCCGCTCCATCTGCATGCCGCGGGAAGCCTTGACCAAGATGGTGGTCTGGTCTTTGACCAGATCCGCCAGCAAAGGAAGGGCTTCTTCTTTTTCCGCGCAGGTATAAACCTCCTGCATCCCGGCCGAACGGGCGGCGGAGGCGATATAGGCCGCCATCTCGCCCACCGCAATCAGGCAGTCAATCCCGGCGCGGGCCAGGTACAGTCCAATTCCTTCATGGAGGGTAGGCGCCAATATGCCAAGCTCCAACATATCGCCTAAAACGGCGATTTTATATTCGCCCCGCGCGCCGGAAAGCACCTCAACCGCAGCCCGCATGGACTGGGGGTTGGCGTTGTACGAGTCGTCCAATATGGTGATCCCCCGGTCCCTGTGGATGATGTTCATCCGCATCTTTGTGGGAGAAAAGTCCGCAATGCCCTGCCGGATCTCTTCGGCGGTCAGGCCGTAGTACTCGCCCACCGCCGCCGCGAAGAGGATCGGGTAGATCATGTGGTTTCCCAATGCAAACGCCTCAACCTCCATGTGCGTGCGCGGCGTCTTCACCGTGCACCACATGGTGTTTTCTCCGTCGCTTCGAATGCCGGAGGCACGATACGAAGCATCCTCCGCCTCGCCGCACCAGAGGATATCCTGGGGCAGCTGCCCCTCCAACGTCCGCAGCAGGGGATCGTCCCCGTTTAGAACGACAAGTCCGCGGGGCCTCATATGATGGAATATCTCTTTTTTGGCCGCAAGTATATTTTCCCGGCTGCCGAAATATTCAATGTGCGCATCGCCGATATTGGTGATGATCGCCACGTCAGGCTCGACGATCTCACTGAGATAGTCGATTTCCCCGGCACTGCTCATACCCATCTCCAATACGGCCATCTCATGCTTCTTTTCAAGACGCAAAAGCGTAAGAGGCAGCCCCAATTCGTTGTTGTAATTTCCGTCCGTCTTCAAAACTTCGAACCGCTGCCCCAATACGGCGGCCAACATGTCCTTTGTGGTGGTCTTCCCCACGCTCCCGGTTACCGCTATAAATGGAATGCGGAAGCAGCGCTTGTACCAGGCGGCAAGATCCCGCAGCGCGCGCTGCGGACTGACAACTAAAATATAGCTCTTTTCCGGATCGTAGCTCTCCCGCTGCCGCGCGGTCAGGCAGGCGGAAGCTCCCGACTCCAAGGCGTCCTGTATAAAAGCATGCCCGTCGAATCGTTCGCCCACAAGCGGCACGAAAAGGGAAACCGGCCTGATTTTCCNNCGCTGTCGGTATCCACACAGGCGATTGTCCGGTCAAGGTCTGGGCAGCCGCCTAACAGTTTTCCCCCGGTCGCTTCCAAGATTTCGCGTATTGTAATCGGTTCCATGACGCCCTCTTTCCGTTCAATGCCCGTCGAATGACTCAGTCGTATTTTTTCATGCAACGCTTTGCTTGCGTGATCAAATGTTTCCGCGCAGCTTCAGCGAGGCGGTGATGATTCTTTCGCACAATTCCTCATATGAAATCCCTGCCGCTTTCGCTTCCTGGGGAACCAGGCTGGTCGGCGTCATGCCGGGNNGGCTCTTCCCTCGGCGTCCACGATAAATTCGATCCGGGAATAGACATCAAGCCCTAAAATACGGTGAATTTTGCGCGCGGTATCCCGCAGCTCCCGGTCCACGGCCGCGTCAATCTCAGCCGGGCAGATTTCCCGGGCCGCGCCGGGCTGATATTTGCTGATATAATCGTAGAATTTTGCGTTCGGGATGATCTCGATGGGAGGAAGGCTTTGCTCCTCCAATACGGCCACGGAAAATTCCCGTCCGCGGACATATTGTTCCAAAATGATCTCGTTTCCGAACCGGAGCGCCTCCCGAAGCGCACGTTCCAGCGCGTCCCGCTCCTCGCAGATATAGACGCCAATGCTTGATCCGCCGTCGCGCACCTTTGCCACACAGGGAAAGTTCGCTTCCGAAACGATGCTCTCGATTTCACTTCTATCGTATGTAAGGAGCTGCCAGGCGGGCGTTCGCACCCCGTCCGCGGAGACAACCCGTTTTGCAAGGTCCTTGTCCATGGCGATTGCGCTGCCCAAATAGCCCGACCCGGTGTAAGGAACTCCCAATAGATCCAAGGCCGCCTGCAATCTGCCGTCTTCCCCGCACCGCCCATGAAGTCCGATAAAGACAAGATCGGCAATACGGCACAGCTCCAACGCGCCGGGCCCGAAAAAACTGCCCCCGCCGTCCGGACGCATGGCGCGAATCTGGTCTAAGTCCGGTGCTTCGACGCCTACCTGATCCGACATCGGGCAAAGGGCCTCCCGGTCGAAAAGCGCCTCGGAAACCGTCAGATCCGGTTCCAGGCCCAAAAACGGGTCCAACAGGACGGCCCGGTGCCCCATCTTTCGCAAAGCCCGGCAAATCAGCGTTCCGGACGATAACGAGACGTTCCGTTCCGGGCTGAGCCCCCCGGCTAAAACCACAATATTCATGATGCCCCTGCTTTCCAAGCTTAAGAATTGCGCGGAGCTTATCCGCAGATTAAGTTTACGCAGCATTGGGATATTATAGCACACCGCCACCCAAATCTCAACCAAAAACAATCGAGGCAAAAGACTGTTTGGAATACGCGGATTCCTATGGAAGTCTCCGCCCGTTTGTTCCCGTGCCGACCCGCGGCACAATCCATTCAGCCGCAATCTTCAGCCGGCAAATTGCGGCAAAATTCCGCCGATGGAAACGCAAAACGTAAGGGCTGCAGCCTCCTGCAGCCCTTACGTTTTTACGCTATTCGATCGAAAGAGCCGCATAATATCCGGAACGGACGGCTCCCCCCACCTTGCCGATTTGGTTACAGTCGCCGATCAGTCGCGTCTTTTTATGATATTTCCCGTCAATAGCCCTTGCTGTTTCCGTATTCGGCAGCATGCCAAAAGCGGAGACCACGGTATCGGCCTCCAAATACACCTCGCCGCCGTCTTTTTCCCTTCCTTTTACGCCATTGGGCAGGATTTCGACCACCTCGCAACCCGTATACAGCTCCACGCGGCTTTCTTTCAAAGCAGGAAGCAGCGCGGCGCGGTTGATAAAATGATCGTTCATCGCCACCTCGTCCAGCATCTCAACAATGGAAACCTTTTTCCCGCTCCGGGCGGTTTCCAGCGCGCTGTCGCAGGCGGACAAGCCTCCGCCGCAGTATACGATCCTCTCCCCCTTCAGCAGGGCCGGGTTGAGATGCGCGGCGATGATGTCAACGGCATGCTGAATCCCCTTGATTTTCGGCGCGGCTGAAACAGCCCCAGCCGCGACAATTATCGCGTCCGCCTCTTTCAGCTCCGAAGACTCTTCCGTGATCTCGCTGTTTAAATGAACATCGACGCCCAAAAGCTCCATCTGCTGCCGGTACCAGAAGAGCAGCTCGCGAAGCTGGCTTTTGAAATCCGGCGTCACCGCGCCTCTCAACTGTCCGCCAAGCTCGCTCTCTTTTTCATACAGCGATACGATATGGCCTTTCAAGGCGGCCGTTCTTGCCGCTTCCATGCCGCCGGGACCGCCTCCCACGACGACGACCCGTTTCGGTCTTTTTGATTTTTCAATGCATGTCCGGCGCTCAAAACCGGCCGCCGGGTTAACGGAGCAGCTGATTTTTGTCAGTCTCGTAATAATCCTGCCGATGCAATCCTCATTGCAGCGGATACAGGGACGGACCTCGCTGCGCCTGCCTTCCATCAGCTTGTTGGCCAGCTCGGGATCCGCAATCAGCGCGCGTCCCATCATGATAAAATCCGCGTTCCCCGATTCGATCAAACGGACGGCCGTCTCCGGCGTGTGGTTCCCCGCGTTCATGACAGGAATGTTAACCGCTTCTCTTGCAGGTTTGCAGACCTCCTGCATACAGGCGTCTCCCAGGTACGCGGGAGGAAAGATATATTCAATGTTCTCATAACTGCCGCTGTCCACGTCAAGCGCATCGACCCCCGCCTGCTCCAGCATCTTCAATAGCGGCATGGTTTCCTCCAACGTCCGCCCGCCCTTGAAATGATGCTTGCAGGCGATCCGGAACAAAATGGGAAGATCCGGACCAACAGCGCTGCGAATTGCCTGTACGATTTCCAACGCGAAGCGCATCCGTTTTTCCGGAGATCCCCCGTACTCGTCCTTCCGGTGATTCCATACCGCAGACATAAACTGGTCCACCAGATACCCGGCGTGCGCGTGCACCTCGATCGCATCGAATCCCGCGTCCTTCAGCAGTTTGGCGGAAAAGGAAAACTGCTCCATAATACGGTGAATCTCTTCCACGGTAAGGGCGTGGCAGATGAGATCCGGATTGAACATCGAGGGAATGGCGGACGCTGAAACCGGCGCCTCTCCCATCATATTTGCAAACGCGTTTTTGCCCGTCCCGCAGCTGAGCTGGGCCGATATCTTCGCCCCGTATTTCTGGACGGCTTCGCAGAGATTTGTAAGCTGCGGAATGACATGCGTGCTGTCGAGGTACCCTTCTAAGGATCCCTGCGCCAGCTTCTCCGTTAAAAACTGACAGCCAATGATGATAAGACCCGTTCCGCCCCGGGCCCGTTCCTCAAAATAATGGATTTCATCATTGTCGATGGTCCCGTCCGGATGCGCCGCGTTGAGCCCCATGGGCGCCATCACAATTCTGTTTTTCACTTCCATTTTACTTATCTGATATGGCGTAAAAAGAACGTCGTAATTCACAACCGCTACTCCCTTCCTGTATTCAAAGTAAGGATTCCCTGTTTTCACTCTCGTTATAGAAATTTTCGCAAATTTAAAAAGATTCGCAAAACGCTATTGACAGATATTAGTTCCTATGGTATATTTGTCTCGTAGTTAATTACTCAACTAACTAACCGACGGAGAGGTGCAGAATATGCCTGCGAACCTGACGGAAGAACGGCCGATTTTTATCCAGGTCGCGGAAATGCTCGAGGACGCCATCTTAAGCGGCGCTTATGGAGAAGAAGAGCAGGTTCCCTCGATCACGGAAATATCGGTCGCTTACAAAATTAATCCGGCTACCGCGCTGAAAGGGGTCAATCTGCTCGTGGACGCTGGCCTGCTGTATAAAAAACGGGGCATGGGCATGTTTGTCTCGCAGGGCGCGCGGAACATCCTGCTCGACAGGCGCCGGGAACGGTTTTACCGGGACTATGTGCTGCCGGCGGTCCGGGAGGGCAAGCGTCTGGGATTTTGTTACGAAGACCTTGCAGATATGACGAAGAGAGGATATGAAGAAGATGGGGATTGAACTGAAAAACGTGAGCAAACGCTTCGGCGGGACCTGCGCGCTTGACGGCGTCAGCCTGACGTTGGAAGGCGCAAAAATTTACGGGCTGTTGGGCAACAACGGCGCCGGCAAGACAACGATGCTGAATATCATTACGAACCGCCTCTATCCGGACAGCGGCGAGGTGCTTTTAGACGGCGAGCCGACGGCCGACAACGACAGCGCCCTCGGCAAGATTTACATGATGGGGGAACAAAACCTCTTCCCGGACGATATGCGCGTAGGAAAAGCGTTCGAGGTTACCGCCCGATTCTACCCGGCTTTTGACATGGAGTATGCCAATCGCCTGGCGCAGCGGTTCGGCTTAAGCACAAAAAAGAAGATCACCGCTCTCTCCACCGGTTACGCTTCCATTTTCGGTCTGGTCACGGCGCTTTCGGTCAACACGCCGTATCTTCTCTTGGACGAACCGGTGCTCGGGCTTGACGCGCAGCACCGCGATATGTTCTATAAGATACTGATTGAGAAATATATGGAACACCCCTGTACGATCGTTATATCCACCCATCTCATTCAGGAAATCAGCAACCTGATTGAACACACGCTGATTATCCGGAACGGCCGGATCATCAAGGATTTGCCGCGCGAAGACCTGCTTGCCGGCTGCTATACCGTTTCCGGGCCGGCCGGGCTGGTAGAGCGCTACCTCAAAGGCCGGGATGTGATTTCCGTCAGCAGCATCGGCGGGCTTAAAACCGCCTGCCTGCAGGGCACTTCCGAGGCAAAGGATCTGCCGGCCGGGCTGGAGCTTGGCACGGTCAACCTGCAAGATTATTTTATCAGCCTGATGAACGGGGAGGAAAACAGATGAAACGCATGAATCTCAAACCCGCCTTTGCTTTCAGATTCCAGACAAACCTGCGCAGCGCGGCCATTTTCTGTCTGATCATGGCGGCTATTTGCGTGCTGTTTTTCACGGTATTCACCGTCTCTTACAACGGCCGCAGCTCGGCTTCCTTTATCTCCTTCGGATTCGCTTCCGCCATCGCCCTATTCGTCATCGGCGTCACCTCGGTCCGGGAGGACCTGCGGCTGGGCCTGCAAAACGGCGTCGGCCGGCGTACCGTGTTTTTCGCGCAGCTTCTCGCAACCATTTCCCTTTCCTTCGCGCTGGCGGTTGCCGGCGATCTGATTTTACTGGCGGAACAGGCGCTGACTGCTGTTTCTCCCCAGTTTCAGGTTTCCGACCTGTTTTATGCGTTCTACACCGGCGGAACCGTAACAGGTCTGCCCTTCGGGGTTCATGTGCAGAGCATCCTGTTTTCTTTTCTTCTGTTTACCTTTTCCGGCCTCACGGGAGCGTTCTTATCCCTTCTGTTTTACCGCTTGCGGATGCCCTGGAAGCTGATCGTAGGAATCGGGGGACCGATCCTCCTTCTCAACGGAGTTCCCATTCTTCTGTACCGACTCCGGGTTCCGCTCGCGCCGGTATTTGATTTCTTCCGATCCGGTCCGCAGGCGGTGATGCTGCTTCTCCTGCTGTTCTCCGTTCTGGCCGCCCTCCTCACATATCTTCTTCTTCGCAGGGCACCGGTGAAACCGGCAAAATAAGCGGGGGGCAGACAAAGTGATTCCTCCCTTTTGGTTCTCCAAATCAAAAATTTTTGGCGCCTAAATCAAAACGGCGGACTTATGCATCTAATTAGCGATGCAACCAAATGGGATGAGAGGAGCCGGCAGGTTTGGATTATGAGGAATTCGCCACGCGCACGGAGCAATTAAAGAAACGGCTGTACCGCACGGCGCTGCTTTATTTAGGCAGTGAAAGCGCAGCGGTCGACGCAGTGGATGAAGCGGTCTTTCGTGCTCTGCGGGGGCTGAAAAAACTCCGTCAGCCGGAATATTTCGACACCTGGATGTTCCGAATTCTGATCAATGAATGTAAAAAAGAGCTTCGCCGCAGAAAACGTGAACTGCCGATGGATGCCTTACCCGCGTCAGCGCAGGAGGAGTTTGACTCGCTCCCTCTCCGTGAAGCGGTCCGAATCCTGCCGCCGGAATTGAAAGACGTAATTCTGCTGCGCTTTTTTTCCGGCCTTACTTTGGGTGAAACGGCAAAGAGCCTTGGCATTCCGCAGGGCACGGTCGTCACAAGGCAACGGCACGCCCTGAAACTGCTGAAATTAGAGCTGAGGGAGGAGGCAGAAGCATGAACCGGGCAGAAGAATACCGCTCCCTTCTGGCGGAGCTTGATTTCACGCCGCCCGCGCTGCACGGAACGGCCTTGCGCGCAAAAAACCGGCTTGAAAAGCGCCGGCGCATCCGAAGAGCCGTTTCCCTCCCGCTCGGCAGCCTATGCACCGTCTTTGCTGTTTTCGTTCTCCTTGTTAACGTTTCGCTGCCCTTCGCCCGCGCCTGCGGCCGCGTTCCCGTCCTGAGCGAACTTGCCGCCGCGGTCTCCTTCTCTCCCTCTCTGAGCGCCGCGGTCGAACATGAATATGTTCAACCCATTTTACAAAAACAGACGGAAAACGGAATCACCCTGTGTGTGGAATATGTGATCGCGGATCAAAAGCAGCTTAATATTTTTTACTCCTTGGATTCGGAACTCTATGAACACCTTGAAGCAGAACCGTCTGTCGCCGCGGCGGACGGAGGCAAGTTGGAGGGTTTTACTCTCACATCCGGTTACGGCTACGATAACGATTCGCTGAGGAAAATCACGCTTGACTTTATGGAAGGCGATATGCCGGACCGCCTGAACCTGACCTGCAGGGTATATGATCGGGGCGATCGCCTATCCTCGCCTCCGGTCCGGGTGGACGGCGGGCCGGAAAGAGAAAAGGCGGAAGCTGAGCAAAAGGACTATCTCGCCGTTTTTACCTTCCCGCTCTCCTTCGATCCCGCTTTTACGCAGCAGGGAAGGACCTACACGCTCAACCGAAGCTTCCTTCTTGCCGGACAGAAATTCACGGCCACGACTGTAGAGGTCTATCCGACCCATGTCCGCCTGAACTTTGCTGACGATGCAGGCAATACCGCCTGGCTTACATCTCTCGCCTTTTATTTAGAGGACGCAAGCGGCAAACGCTACGATCGCATTGGCAACGGGATAACGGCCACCGGCTCTTCCGATTCTCCCGCGATGACCTCCCACCGTCTGGAAAGCGCCTACTTTTCCGGCAGCCGCCGCTTCAGCATCACCATTACGGGAGCCGTTCTGTTGGATAAGGACAAGGAGAGGATCCGGGTGGATCTCAAACACGGGACGGCGGACTTTCTGCCGGAAGGCATACGACTGGAAGAAGCCTCCAGGGAAAACGGCGGGTGGCAGTTGATGTTTTCCGGCCCCGCTCGCAAGGAAAACACCGCCTACCAGCTGTTCAATACCGATTATTACGACGAAGCCGGGAATCGGTACGAATTTGACACCTGGACGTCACGCTATGCCGACAATGACAGCGCCGCGGCTGCCGGCCTATCCGAACGGTTCGAGACCCGGCTTACACTTTTGGATTATCCCTACGACACGGTCTATCTCTCCCCCCTGTTTTCCCGCACCGTAAAAGCGGAAGTCCCCATTGTGCTTGAGGTCAGATAAGACGCTTTTATCCGGCTTTCTAATAGCTTTGTACTGCTTTCACTTCTATGGCAGCATGCAAATGAATCCGAAAGACAGGGTCGAAACGTCTGCTTTTGCAGGCGCTTCGACCCTGTCTTTGGCAATCGTTGAACCGAAGTTTCCTTAAAAACGGGAGAATTCGTTACGGCTGCTGCGGCTGCCGGGCAGATTCTTCCTTTTCCCACTGCCGGAGCTTCTCCTCCAAAATCCCCGCCGCGCATTTTACCAGTCCTTCACAGAAGGCTATGTTGTNNCGGTCCGATTTCTCCTTCCTTCTTTCCCCATTCGAGCAGTTCCCGGCAAATAATCGAAGGCTTCTGCTTCAGAAATTCCTCCGCGAGGGACTGGATCTTCCCGTCTAAAATGTTACGGCCCTCCATATCGAGCGGAGTACTTCCGCCGTATTTCATCCCCGTCGCCATGCACATGCCGCTGACGGCGCCGCAGATTTCGTGCAGCCCCCCGACTCCTCCGCCGAAGGCACAGGCAAAATGCAGCATTTCATCCTTGCCGACGCCCGCTTCGTCATAAAACGCACCCGCAACCGACTGCGCGCAATTGAACCCCTGCGCAAAGAGTTCCTCCGACCTGCTGATTCGCAGACCCATGTACAGCACCGCCTTTTCCATATGATTAGGATTCATTATATAATTCAGTATAACAAACAACCTTTTTCTTGAAAAGGGAATAAAACCATTTTCTCCTTTCTTTTCCACCGGTTTCATTATAACATGATGGAAAACAAATCCGATTTATATAGACGGTCGTGATTTCTGTGAAGAAGAATAGAAGCGCACGCTCTCTCTATGAAAAATACCCTCCATCGGAGGCATGCAGCTGCAGCCTTTGCCGCTCCTATTGCTCCCGCCCCGGCTGGTGGACGGTGGAGGAAGCCGCGCGGGCAATCGACGCGGGCTACGGGGGACGCATGATGTTGGAACTGTCACCGGACCTCGCGTTCGGTGTCCTGTCTCCCGCTTTCCGAGGCTGCGAGAAAAATTTCGCGCTGCAGGAATACGCGAAAAACGGCTGCGGTTTCTACCGCAACGGCTTGTGTGAGTTATTCGGAACCGGGCTGGAACCTTTGGAGTGCCGCTTTTGCCACCATACGCGGCCGGGTTTGGGGCAGCGCTGCCACGACGACCTTGCGCTTGCATGGAAGGGTAAAAAAGGGCAGGACCTAGTGAACAAATGGATTCTCATGACCGGCTTATATCGGCGGTACGGGATGCTGCTGTACGATCCTCAGGAATAACGGCAGAAAAACAGGGCGGAAGCAGCTTTTCTTCCGCCCTGTTTTCTATTTAGCGATAACATATGGCTGAAATGGGTGCATCGCCTCGGCAAATCGGAGGATTTCCTCGCGCGAATAGGGTTTTTGCTCAATCCGGTCGCGATCATGCGGAAGGTATTTGAGCGGCTTTCGATAGGGATTGAGCATATAGCGCGGAACCATCGGAAGCTCCTTGGCCATCTGGACCAGATCTTCCTCCCCCAATTGGGGGATCACGGTTGTCCGCACCTCAAACGCGACGCCCGCCTCGGCAAGCAAAGAAATGGTCTTTCTCGCAATGGAAGCATCCGCACCGCCCCCGCAGATTTCCTCATAGCGCGCCGCAGGCGCCTTGTAATCTACGGCATAATAATCACAAAGCCCTTCCTGCAGGAGTTCGCGGACCGTATCGGGCCGGGTGCCGTTCGTGTCCAATTTGATTTGATATCCCATTGCACGGACCGAACGGATAAAGGAGAAAAGCCCCGGCTGCAGCGTCGGCTCGCCCCCGGTGATGACGACGCCGTCGAGCTGGCCTGCCCGCTTTTTCAGAAAGGCGTCCACATCCTGCGTAGGAATGACGGTTTCCGAGCCGTCTAAGAGCTGCCGGTTGTGACAGTAAAAGCAGTTGTAGTTGCACCCCGGGACAAACAAAACGCAGGCAATGATTCCCGGAAAGTCCAAAAGCGAGCTTTTTACCATCCCGCCTACCGTCATGCGGGATACCCCTTAATAACATATTTTACGCGCTGCGCATATTCCTCTTTCTTTCCGGTGTTGAAGTTCTGCACCGGCCGCAGATAACCGACCACCCGGCTCCAGACCTCGGTTGGCTGCGCGCAGGTCGGACAGGAAAAGTGTTCGCCCGCGATGTAACCGTGGTCGTTGCAGACGGAAAAGGTGGGCGTCAGGGAAAGATAGGGCAGTTTGTACTTGGTAAACGCCTTCCGGATCAGCCATTTCGCCGCGCTGAGATCTTTAATCTCCTCGCCCAGGTACAGGTGCAGCACGGTTCCGCCCGTGTAGAGCGACTGCAGTTCGTCCTGCAGATCCAACGTCTCGAAGATATCGTCCGTGAATCCGACGGGAAGCTGCGTGGAATTGGTATAATACGGCACGGTATCCCCCGCGGTGATGATATCGCCGTAGCGCTCCTTGTCGTGCTTCGCCAGACGGTAGCTGGTCCCTTCGGCCGGAGTTGCTTCCAGGTTATAATAGTTGCCCGTCTCATCCTGTATGTCCCGGATGACGTCGCGCATATAGTTGAGCGTGCGGATGGCAAACTGCTGCCCTTCAGGCGTCGTAAGGTCGTGCTCCACCCCTAAAAGGTTCATGCACGCTTCGTTCATCCCGATCAAACCGATCGTGTTGAAGTGGTTGTACCAGTAGAATCCGGTCCTTTGCTTCACATCTTTCAGGAAATTCGCGGAATATGGGTACAGGCCCTTCGCGGTCTGGTCCTCAATGACTTTCCGCTTGATTTCAAGGCTGTTTTTCGCAATGTTCATCTGCTGCCACAGACGAATCCGGAACTCCGATTCGCTCTTTGCAAGGTATGCAAGCCTGGGCAGATTGATTGTGACGACGCCGATGGAACCCGTGAGCGGGTTGGAACCGAACAGTCCGCCGCCGCGCTTGCGCAGCTGGGCGGTATCCAGACGCAGGCGGCAGCACATGGAAAGCGCGTCTTCGGGAGACAGGTCGGAGTTGATATAGTTTGAGAAATAAGGAATCCCGTACTTGCAGGTAATCTCCATGAATTTATCGACAACGGGGCTGTCCCAGTTAAAATCCTTCGTTACGTTGATGGTGGGGATGGGGAAGGTAAACACGCGCCCTTTGGAGTCTCCCTCCAACATTACGTCGCAAAAAGCGGTGTTGAAAAGATCCATTTCGGCCTGGAACTCCCCGTAGGTTTCCGGCATGATTTTTCCGCCGAAAATAACATGCTCGTCCTTCAGTGTCCGGGGCGGCACAATATCGAACGTCAGGTTGGAAAACGGGCACTGAAACCCGACACGGGTCGGAACGTTCAGATTGAAGATAAACTCCTGAATGCTCTGCTTCACCGTTTTATAATCCAACTTGTCATAGCGGATAAACGGGGCGCAGTAGGTGTCGAAAGAGGACCATGCCTGCGCGCCGGCGCTCTCCCCCTGCGTCGTGAAGGTGGAATTGACGACCTGACCCAAAAATGCGCGCAGGTGCTTAGCCGGCTTTGACTCCACTTTGCCGGGAACGCCCCCGAAGCCGTTCATCAGAATCTGACGCAGATCCCAGCCGGCACAGTAAGGTCCGAAAAAACCAAGGTCGTGGATGTGAATCTCGCCGGAAAGATGCGCGTTGCGAACCTCTTCGGGATAAATTTCGTGCAGCCAATAGTTTTTGGTAAACGCTTCCCGGATATAGTTGTTGAGCCCGTTGATCGATTTCTGGGTGTTGGCGTTTTCGTTAATCTGCCAGTCGCGATCGTTCAAATACTCCGTAAACATATTGATCGTCGCGCCGATCAAGGCGTTGGATTCACGGGCGGCACGCCTCTTTTCACGATAGAGGATAAACGCTTTCGCCGTTTTGGCGTGCCCCGCCTCAATCAGAACCTTTTCTACGATGTCCTGTATGCCTTCGACTTCAGCCACGCCTTCGGGATAGGTAAGTTCCGCAATTCTGACGACCTCGTCCGCAAGCTTTTCCGAAGTCTCAAAATCATTCCCGCCGACGGCATTGGCGGCCTTGAAAATGGCAAGCACAATTTTTTCCTTCTGAAACGGCGCGATGGAACGATCCCTCTTGACGATTTGCTTTAGCATATCCGACGCCTCCCCTGTCTCTTCGCATTCAGGTTCTATGCATTTTGAACCAAATAAACACAATATATATGATACAATTATTGAAAAGATACAATATGTATTGTACTGTGCTTAGTTTTTCTTGTCAAGATGGATTAGCGATTTTTGGCGAACATACCATACGCCCCTCGAAAAAACCGGCCGCCGGCCTTCCGTCCGCTTCCCCGTCGCCCCGTAACAGTATAGTATGGAAGGAGAGCGAAGGTTACCGGGAAGTTATCCGGAATGACGACACGCTCCTTCGCGCAGCGGCAAATCGGAAAAGCATTCTCCGGATATTTCTTCCATGTCTGAGTTTTTCACGGCAGGAAATCTCCGAGAAATCTGCGAAGGCATTGACAAATGAAAGATTTTGTTTTATATTCCTATTAAGCCAATAGGAATATAAAACATGATTACCCGGTTTGCATCAAGACGCACGGCAAGGAAACGATGCTACTCGTTTCAGGCCGAAATCAAGAGAACTGGCGTTCCCATGCGTTTTCTGCGCGGATTCATGGAATAATAGTAGGAAAACATCCCTGTGCGCAGTTGAAGCAACCGGGTGAGGAGCAAAAAACATGAAAATACGAGAGCTTCAGGAAGAGATCATGGCGCTTAAGCGCGAAAAAAACATATGCATTCTTGCCCACTCCTATCAGACGAGGGAAATTGTTGAGATCGCGGATTATACCGGAGACTCGTTCGGTTTGAGCATACAGGCAAGCAAGACCCCTCAGCAGACCGTCATTCTGTGCGGCGTTCGGTTTATGGCCGAGACAGTGAAAATCCTGTCGCCGGAAAAAACCGTATATCTCTCCAATCCGCAGGCGGGCTGCCCCATGGCGGAGCAGGTAGATCGTGAAATCGTGTCCGCCGCCCGGGTGAAATATCCGGGCTATACAACCGTTTGCTACATCAACACGACGGCAGAGGTGAAGACCGTTTGCGACGTCTGCGTCACCTCCTCTTCCGCCGTTAAGATTATCGAAAGAATACCAAACGAAAACATTTTATTTCTGCCGGATAAGAACTTGGGCTCTTTCCTTTCCAGGCAGCTCCCGCAGAAAAACATCGTGCTCCTGCCCGGCGGCTGCCCGACCCATGTCAGGGCCGGCCGGCGCGATGTCGAGCGTGTCCGCGCGGAGCATCCCGGCGCGCTGCTGCTTGCCCACCCGGAATGCCTGCCCGAGGTGGCGGAGCAGGCGGATTATGTCGGCTCGACCACAGGGATTATCGAGTATGCCAAAACCTCGCGCGGGAAAGAATTCATTATCGGGACAGAGCTTTCCATCCTGCAGCATTTGGAGTTTGAGTGCCCCGACAAGCGGTTTTACCCCCTGTCCAAGGACATGGTCTGCCACAACATGAAACTGACCACACTCTGGGATGTCTACCGCTGCATGACCGGCGAAGCCGGGGAGGAAATCAGACTGGAGGAAGAGACCCGGCAAAAGGCAAAGCGCTGCATCGACCAGATGATTCTGCTCGGATAAAATTCCCGAGCGGTTCCAAGGCCCTTAACTGCGTTCTCCCTGCTCCGCCTGATGCACGAAATCGCGCACGGATTTCCGCGTCTGGCGCCGAGCGAGTTCCTTTAGAGAAAGAGATTTCTATATCCCGCAAACGCCGCAACCCATCACAGAGCGTTTGCGAAACAGGATCCCTGTGTGGGAAAAGCGAAAGGAGGCTATATAAATGGCTTATAGTGAAAAGGTGATGGACCATTTCTTACATCCGCGCAATGTTGGCGAAATTGAAGACGCGAGCGGGATCGGAGAAGTCGGCAATTCCAAATGCGGCGACATTATGAAAATCTATTTAAAAATTGAGGACGATACCGTCACCGACGTAAAATTCAACACCTTCGGCTGTGCCGCCGCCATCGCGACCAGTTCCATGGCGACGGAGCTCATTCGCGGAAAAAAGGTCGAGGACGCCATGCGTCTGACCAACAAGGCCGTGGTGGAAGCGTTGGACGGGCTGCCTCCCGCGAAGCTCCACTGTTCCGTGTTGGCAGAGGAAGCGGTCCGCGCGGCCATCCAGGATTATTATCAGAAGCAGGGAAAAGAAATGCCGGAAGAGTACCGATTTGAATGCAGCGGCTGCTGTTCCGCGTGCGAAGGCTGAAATCTCCCGCCGTATTTGAAAACACCGCCCGCAGGCTCCCGAAGCCGGCGGGCGGCGCGCCTTTTTCACACCGGGAGGAAATCGTTGCCGCCCCCCGCGAATCGTGCTATACTACCGGAAGAAGCAGCCCCCTCAGGATACCTTGGCTTCGTCCTGCTGCCGCGAAACGGCGCCGAAGCGGAAACAGGACGACGACACAAAGCGACCGATATAACCGATCCTTCGGCCCACCGGTATTCCGGCGGCCGCGCAGTCCCGCCGCGGGCGGGGCGGGAAGGAGAACTTCCATGAAGCTGATGGTTTTGGACGGAAACAGTATTATCAACCGCGCATTCTACGGCATCCGCCTGTTGTCCACGCGGGACGGGCTCTACACAAACGCCGTCTACGGATTTTTAGCCATTCTGAACAAGTTGCTCGACGAGGATCAGCCGGACGCCCTGTGCGTTGCGTTCGACTTAGCCGCCCCTACCTTCCGCCATCTGGAATACGATGGATATAAAAAGCACCGCAAGCAGATGCCGGACGAACTCGCGGTCCAGATGCCGGTTCTCAAAGAAGTGCTCGACGCCATGAATATCCCGCGATACGAACTGGAGGGATATGAGGCGGACGACCTCATCGGCACCATCGGCCGGATGTGCACCGAAGCAGGGTGGGAATGCATCGCGGTCACGGGAGACAAAGACAGTCTTCAACTGCTCTCCGATACCGTCTCGGTCAAGCTCATTACGACCCGTATGGGACGGACGGAAACCAAGCTGTACACACCGGAGAGCTTCTTGGAACAGTACGGCTTTACGCCGGAAAAAATGACGGATTTGAAGGGCCTCATGGGGGACGCCTCCGACGAGATTCCTGGCGTTGCCGGCATCGGCGAAAAAACCGCCATGGCGCTTATTTCGCGCTTCGGCGGCATTGACGATATCTACGCTGATTTGGACAAGTTAGACATTAAGGAAACTGTGCGCCAAAAGCTGCGCGACGGACAAAGCAAGGCACTTTTTTCGCGCCGGCTCGCCACCATACAAAAAGACGTGCCGCTGCCGTTTGATCCGGCTGCAAATCTGCGCAAACCGTTCGACGAACCCGCTCTGTACGCGCTTTTCCTGCGGCTGGAATTTTCGAAGCTGATAGAAAAATACGGACTGAAGCCCGGGTCTGATCCTTCGGAACCGGCCAAATGCGCGTTTGAAAGCTTTTCCGAAATCACAGACGCAGCACGCCTGCAGGAACTGCTCAATACCTGGAAAGCGGCCCCCCATGTCGCCGTAATCGTCCTGCCCGACCTTCGCGGCCTTGCCGTCTGCGAGGGGGCGCACACCTATTTTCTCCTGCACAACCGGTTAGGAGAGGCCTATAACGCCTTTCTGCCGCAGTTTTTCAGCGGCGACGTTTCGAAAATCTCCCACGACCTCAAGGACCTTCAGCGCCTTCTCCTCTCGGAGAATCTCCCGGCGGAAGGATTCCTCTTCGATACCGCGTTAGCCGCCTATCTTCTCTCCTCCACGGACGGAAGCTATTCGCTTGAACGGCTTTCCCTCTCCTATTTGAATACCGAAATCCCGTCCCGCAGGCATTTTATTGAACCGGACGCCTTTACTCCCCTCGGCGATTGCTCCGAGGCGCTATCTGCGCTCTCTGCCCACGCCGCGGCCGTTTTCGCTCTGTACGGTCCGCTTTCGTCCCGAATTGAGGATTTGGGGATGAACGACCTGTATTACCATGTGGAGCTGCCTCTTTGCCGGGTGCTGGCCGAAATGGAACTGCATGGCTTCCGGGTGGACCGGAACGCGCTTTTTTCCTTCGGAGACATGCTTTCCCGACAGATTGAGGAAAAACAGAATGAAATATACACCCTTGCCGGCGGGGAGTTCAATATCAACTCCACCAAACAATTGGGCGCGCTGCTGTTTGAAGCGCTCGGCCTGCCTCCCGCGAAGAAAACGAAAACGGGCTATTCCACGGATGTGGAGGTGCTGGAACAGCTCAGGGGGCAGCATCCCATTATCGACAGCATCATGACCTACCGCCAGCTCACAAAGCTCAAATCCACCTATGCAGACGGGTTGCTGAAGGTCATCGGCCCAGACGGACGCATTCACACGAGTTTTCAGATGACGGTAACCGCCACCGGGCGGCTCTCCTCCACGGAGCCGAATCTGCAGAATATCCCCACGAGAACCGAACTCGGAAGCGAAATCCGCCGGATGTTCGTTCCAGCCGAAGGAAACGTCTTGGTGGACGCGGACTATTCCCAAATTGAGCTGCGCCTTCTTGCGCACATGGCGGACGACCCGATCATGCGCGCCGCCTTCGAACGGGGCGANNGCAGGTCTTCCACGTGCCGCCTGAGGAGGTAACGCCGGCCATGCGCCGCAGCGCAAAAGCCGTTAATTTCGGCATCGTATACGGGATTTCCGAATTTTCGCTCGCCCAGGATATCGGGGTTGCGCGCTGGGAAGCCAAATCCTACATGGATCGTTATTTTGAGAAGTACGCCGGTGTGCGCGCCTACATGCATCAAATCGTGGAACAGGCGCGCCGCGACGGCTATGTCAGCACGCTGATGCGCCGCAGGCGTTATCTTCCCGAGCTGAAAAGCGCAAATTATAATGTGCGNNTCAGGGTACGGCGGCGGATATCATGAAGCTCGCGATGGTCCGCGTGCGCGACCGGATCCTGCGGGAGGGACTGAAAGGCCGCCTCATTCTGCAGGTGCACGACGAGCTCATAGTGGAATGTCCCGCGGAGGAAAGTGCCGCGATGAAGCGTCTGCTGAAGGAGGAAATGGAAAACGTCATGCGGCTGTCCGTCCCGCTGGTAGCCGAGGCGGAAGCCGGCCCAAACTGGCTGGAGGCTAAAAAAGGATGAAGGAAATTCTCTTTGTGTGCACAGGAAACACCTGCCGCAGCGCCATGGCGGAAGCCATTTTCAACAGCATGGCCGCGAAGCGCTCTCTCCCCGCGCATGCCTCTTCCTGCGGNNTTCCCGGCGATGCAGCCGCACCTGAGGCTGTCGCAGCGGCGGCGGAATTCGGCGCCGATCTCGCCGCGCACCGCGCGCGGCGCCTGAATCCCCATATCCTTGAACTTGCGGACCGCGTCTACTGCATGACCCGGGCACATTTAAACCTTCTCAAGGCAACGTACCCGGAACACTCGGAAAAAGCCTCCCTTTTGGACGAAGCGGATATTCCCGATCCCTGGGGGTCGGACGCGGAAACATACCGCCGTACCGCCAAGACGTTGGCCCGTCTGATTGAAAAGCTTTTATATGACTTTGGTGAACAGGATGAAGTATAAGCTGCTACCCTTGTCCGAAAAACACTTAGACGAAGCCGCCGCCATAGAGCGGGAATGCTTTTCCGCTCCCTGGAGNNTGGCGGAGGAGCTGAAAAATGAATCCGCCGCCTACCTTGCGGCCGAAGCCGAAGGGGGGCGGCTATTGGGATACGCCGGACTCCATGTTGTTTTGGACGAAGGGTATATTACCAATATCGCCGTACGAACGGACGCACGGCGTCGGGGGATTGCCTCCGCGCTGCT
>DCTG01000134.1 GCA_002329245.1 Clostridiales bacterium UBA1446 | reverse complement strand
TAACTTTTTTCCATCCGTATCTTCTCCCGTTTCTCGAAATGCCGCCTTCAGAACCCGCAACGGCCGCCCTTCTGCCGGGTCGGCGGAAGCGAGGCCGCCGGGGCGTCCGTCGTTCCTTCTTCACTCGAATATGGAGACAAATCATCCGCTGCCATAATTGTACCCCGAATTATGGACAACCAGCAAGTGCGCGCGACGTTTCCCGCCCCTCCCGGCGTGAATCCCACAATGTTGTTGCCGGTCCGCTCCCTTTGATTGGTGCAAGCTTACCCAAGATTATGAAGGTTTTATGGAGATTCGGATTTTGCGGCAGGAAATAATATCCCCGCACGTTGCACAATCGGGAGACTTTTGTCGCTCCACAATAAAAAAGACCGCAACAATGGCCGCGGCCTTTTTTGAATCATGACGCGGGTTATTTTCTTTTTTGAAGATGGCGGACCGTTCTGCGCAGGNNGCAAGCCGTTCTTTTTCAGGCTGGCGCGAAACTTTGCGGCTTTGCTCTTTTTTTGGGGTTTGGGTTTTGGCTTGGCGGCTTCCTTCTGAAGCTTGAGCGCCTTCTTTATCGTGTCCAGTTCCCCGTTCAGCTTATCGATGCGCTCGCGCAGCGCGTCGTTTTCCCGGCTCAGGATGTCATACGCGGACGGGCGGGGCGCCTTGGGCGCCTCCAGCGCGTCCTTGAGCCATTTCAGGCTGCGCGCCTTCTCCCGTTCAAGTATTTCGTATACCTTGTCGTAATCGATGTCATTAAAAAGATAATCTTTGCCTTCTATCTCCATCGCGTTGTATACCAGCCGGTCGGGCAATCCCAGCTGAGACAGTATCGAAACAAACCTGGGTATCCCTCTACTTGCATTGGCAATCGAAATAAAGGGTTTTTTGAACAGTATGGCAAAGCATGTGCCGTGGAACGAATCCGTTATCACAAACTTGCTGTTTTTGAAATAATACAAGAATTCCTTAGCCGATACGTTCTCTTTTATATTGTCAAGGCCCAGTTTTTGTTTGTTCCCGGGGAATTTTAGCGGCAGCCCGTCCAATATGTTGACCAGCTTCATGTTTAGGCGGCTGGACGCGTCCAGCAGGGCTTTGCGCTTTTCCGGGGTAGGGTCCAGAATATATGTGACGATATAATCCCCTTCTTCGCTGGCATCAGCGTCCGCAATCAGGGACTCGTAATTCTCCATATCACACACGAAAATCGGGTCTAGGACATGCGTGGCCTCCGCGTTGAAGGTCTCTTTGCATATCCTGACGGCCTGCTCCTCCCGGACCGATATCGCATCCATACGCTGCAAATAGAAGGCGGCTTTCCGGCGGTAATCTTCGGTAGAGTAATACCCTTCCCCGCCAAACGATGTCGCGTATGCGATCTTCTTCTTCTCGTCGTCCGCGAAATCAAGGAACATACAATAACCATAGTGTTTGGAAATCTCATACCGCCAAGCCTGGTCCGAGCCGATCATGAACATTTCGCAATGATCGTTCAAGACCCGCAGTTCGTTCAAACGGCGGCGTTTGCTGATTTGATAGAATTCCTTTCCAAACACTCTGGCATGTGTGTCCGTGTACTCTATGTCATTTTCCCAGATATATGGCTTTTCTATCATTAAAACCGACAGGCCGAATGACCTTATAATTTGATGCAGGGCGTAATAGGTCAGGATACTGCCATAGTTGCAGCTGGTCCAAAATCCCATCAATCCGACATGATATTTATCATGCAAAGTATAATCAACAGCTTTATCATAGCCGTGTTTGTCCAGCATATCAAAAAACCTTGACCTGCGCGGATGCGGTTTTTGCGGTGTGTGAAGCTGTCCATTATATTGTAAAGCATGCTGAATGGGTACTTTTTGGCACAACTTCATGTTTTTCCGGATGTCGCTGAACACGGCCTCGCCTTTTGCACTGTTCACCAGAACGAGGGACGTCCCCCTCCTGTCATCCAGCGTCGGGTCATACCTATGTATCTGCCAAAAGTCCGCAAGGGTAATGTCCCCCTGCCTTTGTGGCTGTGCGTACGGGCAGTGCCCGCAAACATTACGATTGATAACGCCGTTCAAAAATCCTTTATACCATGTGCATACATTCCAAGGCGCTCTGAACACACTGCCGTCGGTAAAATAGATGGTCGTGGGGGTAGACCAACGATATACCTTTTTTTCCCTGAAATCCACCTTTTCTATGGTACGGCCCTTTGCGCGCTCCTCAAGGAATTTATGGTAGGCCTTAAGAGAATTAGCGCCATGACAAACAATATCAAGCGTCAGCAGCTTCTCGTATTCTCTACCCAAAAAAGCGTACATCCCGGCTACCTGGCACGGACAGCCGGTAAACAGCACGTATTTATCCGCGTCAAGCAGGGCGCGTATCTCTTTATATACGGTCCCGGTGTCGCTCTGGACGTATTTGGAGCCGCGGAGCCTGGGAAGGTCGGCCTTGTCGGATATGATAATGTGGCGAACGGACATATAGTCGTCCGAATACGCCGCGCCGCACACGTACCCGCCCCTGTCAAGGATATAGTCGGCGACCAGCGAGAACATGCCGCCCGACGAGCTGACCTCGCGTATCTCGTCGTCTGCCCAAACGGCATAGCAGGCAGGGTTCTTCGCATTGACAAACGAAGGGTTCAGCGCCGCGCAGGCCCTGCTGCACAGGCCGCAGTTGGTGCATTTGCCCTCATCGACCACGGGAAACAGGAAGCCTTCCGCGTCGCGCTGCATGGAAATCGCGTCCACGGGGCAGGTGTTATAACAGGCGCCGCAGCCCGTACAATCCTTTCTGTCCAAGCGAAGTATGCTGTTCGCTCCCATAAGTGTCCTCCCAGTCTATCCAGTAAGCTTTAATTTGTTGAGTATCCGGCGGACTGTGTATCTGAAACCGTGGTGCCGGATATACCGAAACACGTTCCTTATCCTTCTTAAGGTCTTTACTGTCAGGAACCAAACCTTTTTCCAGCCCGAAGTATTCCCCAGCACCGCGTCCATCATATGCTGCTGTCTTCTCTCCAACGCTTTTTTGTGCAGGCTCAGCTCGGGGCTTTCCCAAAGCTGCGCGATGCTTTGGGCAAATTCCTTTTTATCGGGAAAACGCAAGCGTATGAAATCGTGGGCTAAGAACTCGACGCTCCATTCCAAAAATTCTTTAGGCATGCGCTCGATGTCGCCGGTTTTGGCCCAGTGGTCATAGATTGTACGGACTATGAGGATATGCTGCCGGAATTTTTCTTCCTTCTGGAAGGTGGACATCAGCGAGCCCTCGCGGAACCAGCGATAATGGTACAGCTTGTCCTCAATGAAAGCAAAGCGCAAGGCACGAGGAAAGGCCGCGAACTGGAATATCTGGTCTTCCCCGAAACGTATCTTCTCTTCAAAACGCAGCCCGTGTTCGTTCAGAAACGATAGGGCGTAGCAATTTCTCCAGACAAACGGCCGGCAGCCGTTCTCATAAAAAAGCACGGCCGGCGTGAAAGAATCATAAAAAATCGTACGTGGTGAAAGGACTGTCTCCAGCCAGATGGACGGTTGCGGTTCCTGCGGAAAAATATGTGCTCCGAAAATGATTACGTCGGGCTGGTGCGTCCGCACCTCCGTATACAGCCGTTCACAGGCGTTGGCCGCGAAATAGTCGTCCGCATCAAGAAAACAAACATACCGTCCCTTTGCGATGTCCAGCCCCGCGTTCCTGGCGGAAGAGAGTCCGCCGTTTGGTTTATTGACGATAACGATCCTCGGGTCCTTTGCCTCGTATTTCTTCAGGATATCCGGAGAATTATCGGTCGATCCGTCATTTACGCAAATGATTTCAATCTCTTCATAGGTTTGAGCCAAAACGCTGTCGAGACATTCCTCAAGGTATTTTTCCACGTTATAAATGGGTACGACGATCGAGAACAAAGGCGGTGACTGTCCCATTTTTCCTCATTTCCTCTTGGATATTTTTTTCGCAATATGGCCGACGGTACGCCGTACACCGTATTTTTTCAACGCGCGCAGACCCCGGCGGCCCATGCGCGGTATATACGTAATACCCCGGCCAATCCTGTACGAGCGCGAATTTCGGATGCTGTCCAATTGGGCCTGGAGGCGCTGTATTTCGTCCATCTCCTGCGCGCGCTTCTTTTCCTCGTCCCTTTTGACCCTGAGCAGATGGTATTGCGCGGGGTCGGCGATTATCTGATGGAGCGTGTCCCATTTCCAGGGTTCGAAAAGACTCTTATCCAGCTTATCCTTTTCTTTCGCCAACCGGAACTCCGCTGCCATCCTTTCCAGAAACATGGGCCTGAAATCAACGGCCAAACGGTCGTAATTCCACATGTAGCTGTCGTATTTTATCCTGTTTTTCAGGCACTCCAGCTCCGCTTTTTTGTCCGGATGCCGGTCCAGGAAGCGTTCCATCTCCTCATACTCGTCGCAAACGCAGAACACCTTCCCCTTGGAGTTTACCGAGGAAGCCTCGTTGTCCTGTCGGTAATGCAGGTACGCCTCGTGCAGGAACACGCTGCGCTCCGAGCAGGCCCAGACTTTAAAGTTGAACGCGGCATCCTGATAGGAAGCGCCCGGCGTTTCGGTGAACCGGATGCCGTTCTTTCGTATAAAGTCTTTTTTATATATGGCCGACCAAATGGAAGGCTTGCGGTAAAATATTTTCCGGTATGCCAGATACCCCTTGACCTGATTGCAGTGCTCTGCCGGAGTTATCTCAAAGAATTCGTTTCTTGCCTCAGGCTTTGAGTAATAAAAATAGAAGTTGGACTTGACCACGTCGGCGTTGTTTTGGACCGCGGTGTTGTAGAGCGTTTCAAACATGTCCGGTTCAGCATAGTCGTCCGATTCCACGATGCCGAGGTATTCCCCCGTGGCCGCGTCGAATCCCACGTTCATGGAATGACCGTATCCCGCGTTGGCCTTGCTTATCACCCTGACCCTGTCGTCGTTTTTCGCGTATTCTTCCATTATGGCAAGCGACCCGTCGGTGGAGCCGTCGTTGACGCAGATGATCTCGATATCGCGCAGCGTCTGGCTGACCACGCTGTCCAAACACTCGCGCAGATACTTTTCGACGTTGTAAATCGGCACGACAATGGATACTTTCGGCATCGAACTACTCCTCTTTTGTACTGCTTCTTTGTTATCAGCGCCGGCTTCCGATCATCCCTTTGCGACGATCCGCGCCGCGGCCTGCTCGTATGCTTCCACATACCCAACGTATTCGTACTGTATCCCGTGCATGGCGACAAACTCCTGAAACGCTTTGAATTCGTGCTCCTGCCAGCTCGGGTAATTGAAGTATTCGTCAAACAGCAGCACCGTCCCGGGGACGATGCGGTCGTGAAGGCCCTCAAAAACCGTTCTTGAGGACGAATACAAATCGCAGTCCACGTGAATAAACGCACAATTCTCCTTATGCTCCGAAACAAAGGACGGAAGCGTATCATTAAACCAGCCTACCACCAGCGAAACATTCTCCCTTACCGGCGGGAGTTCAGGTTTGGCAAACATGCCCTGCGCAAAGCCGGTGCGCCATGTTTCCGGAAGGCCCTCGAAGCTGTCGAACCCGTATATGGTATGGTTGGGCCGGAGTTCCGCTATCTGGTTGATGGTATTGCCCGAAAACACGCCGAACTCCAGATAAAGACCCTCCCCCGCCAGCCCTACCGCATGCGCAAGCAGCTCTTTTTCGCTGGGAAAAACCTCTGTTTTGGCCATTTTCCGGGCCACATACTCCGCGGTTTGTGCGCCGGCCAGCTCCCAGAGCTGTTTTTTTATGCTCGCATTGGGGATATTGCGGGCAATGTTCTGGACCGAGGTCTTTCTCCCTTCGGTCCGGACAGCGATATCCAGCTTGTTCAGTCTTTCCAGAATTTCGATGCTGTCCTGAACACCGTTGTTTTTAATGGTTTCCAGCTCCCGCTCCAGCAGCCTTTGCCGCTCGGAAAGCTCCCGCAGCTCCTTTGCGAGAAGCAGCGTCTGCCCCCTTTCCTCCGCGGCGGCGGCCATCAGGCTATCGAATCTTTTATGCATGGTCCTTGCCGGCATGGGGAGGAATTTCCTCAGAAAATTCCGTATGGGTTTTTTCATATTTTAAACCTTCCTATTACAAACAACGTTAATGTCCCGACGTTGGCTCAGCTTTTCCAACAACAACTCGCGTAAGAGGCCGGAGAACGTGGTATCATCGTCAGAAAAATACCTGCAGCAAACCGTATATTTACCACAGGTTATAGCAGAGGGTACCGGCCGCGCCGCTGTTTACCGGACGAAGTCCTGCGCTCCGGTAAGGTGCGTCATGGACGGCGTTCAAATCGTCCGCCCTGCGGGATGATGCTTTCGGTTGGTCCTGATTCGCCGGAATAACACACCCTCCGACATTTATAGCACCATTATACATACACCGCGCCTTTTTGTCCACTCTGCGCCAAACCAGGGAAAAGTTTGTGTCGGCTGGTCCTTTGCCGGGTTATAAACGAGGTCGGCCCACTAAAATTCAAATACGTCGGCCCTCAATACCATTGCAGGAAATTACCGGTTTTGTTTTTTATGTAATCTTTCAGCGTTCTACTCATATAGTGACATAAACCCCGTAATCCACGGATTACGGGGTTCCTTTGTTGGCGGAGAAGGGCCGCCTCCTTTTCTATCCTCACGTTTGACAGCAGCCCGTCCAGTTTTGTTTTTATTTTGATCTCTTTGCCCCCGCCATCCGGAGGATCGTATATGTCGATTCGGTCTATGAACTGCCGGATCACTCGGGCCTGTTCTTCTCTGGTCAGTTTCCGTATACCTTTGAGCTGGGAAAGATACGCCTTGACTTGGGTCTTTGACACCTCTGCGGTGGTTTCAGCAAGAATCTGCATATCGGTCAGCTTGATCTCCAGTCGCAGCTTTCGCGCCTCCGCATCAGCCAGCCGCTGCCGTGCGATCTCGCTGTCCATACCGTCGAGGATCTTATCCAACAACGCGTTGGCCTCTTTGTTCGTCTCTGCAATTTCTTTTTTCAAGGCTTTTATCTCCGCGCCCGCGTTGCGCCGATACAGCTTAGCGTTAGCGGTGATCCATGAAGTGATCTCCCCCACGGTCTCTTTAGTAAGCAGCGTTTCGAGATAAGACAACACGGCGTTTTCTATCTCGTCCCGGTTTATGCCGGGCATACCGCATTCTTTTGTTCGCTTGCGTGTGCTACACTCATAATACTTTTTCGTAGTCTCGGTTGCCGTCCGAGGGTTACCCCGGCCACTTCCGACAAAGGCAGCTCCGCAATTACCGCAGAACAGCAGCCCGGACAGCAGGTACGGCTCCTTTGCCCGATGCTTCCCTGATTTATTGGTGCTCATTTTCCTCCTCGCCTTCTCGAAGGTCTCCCGGCTAACTATTGCCGGCATGCCCCCGTCGATACGGATCATCTCGTCATCAGGCTTGTTTTCGTGCCCGTTCCGGCGGCCGTATGCGTCCTTGGCCGCTGATCGGTTGAATACATAGACCCCGGCGTATTTCTCGTTGCAGAGGATATCGTGGATGCTGTTCTTCGCAATGGTCTTCCCACGCTTCCCCTTGATCCCCATCTCTTTCAGCTGGTCCGTGATCTGGCCATACCCAACACCATCAAGGTATGCCTCAAAGATATACCGTATAGCGGCAGCCTCGCGCTCGTTTATGACGTATTTCCCGTCCTTGCCCACGTCATATCCGAGCGGTGGTATGCCCCCGGTATGCTTGCATAACAAGGCCGTCTCCCGCAGCCCCTTCATCACTTCGCGTCCCAGATTCTTCGAGTAATATTCCGAAAACCCTTCAAGCACGGCCTCCAACACAACGCTCTCCGGGCTGTCGTCGAGGTTTTCGAGGACAGACACCAGCTGCACGCCTGCCTGCCGCAGCTCGCGCTTGTAGAAAGCATGGTCGTACCGGTCCCGGGAGAACCTGTCCAGCTTATGGATGACAAGGACGTCAAACCTCTTACGTTTGGCGTCCTCAATCATCCTTTGGAACTCCGGGCGCTGGTCTGAACGGGCGGAGAAGGCCCGATCGATGTATTCTGCTGTGAGCGTCCAGCCTGGCTGTGCGTTGATATAGTCGGTGCACGCCCGGAGCTGGGCCTCGATGCTCTCCTCCCGCTGCTGGGTGGAGCTGTAACGGGCGTAAATGGCTGCTTTCATGGGGTGCTAACCGAAACACGCCATATTGATCATCGCAAATCTTTCCTTAGTATCTTTATAAACGACGATCGAAAGATCAATACGCTTTCCATAGGTATCTGATGCTTCATCGTATTCATAAAATGTATAATTATAAGCTGTGTTATATCGTTCAGCCTGCATATCATTTTTAAATGTGTCTATCGTACAAGCAACAGCATTTTCCCTGTTTGCATCAGTTTTTGCTCCCTGTTCATCCTTTAAACGATATTTACTGTTTAAAAGGCCATAAGCAGCAATAAAATTCGTTACAAACCCTTTATTATCGAATTCCTCATTTGGGACTACTGATTGATAATAGAAATAGCTTAATCCTCCATCATCTCCAAGATTGAAAGTAATTTTCCCTGGGAACCCACAAAATAGCGTATTTTTCACATAATCGGTGCCCGAATATTCATTATTCGTTTTTTCTGTTCCCAGACTTACTAAATCTGTCTCTGTATACTCCCAAATTATAGGATTGTTTAAACAATTCAAAGAATCAACGAAAGATAGATCGTTGTTACTCGCTGCCGGTGCATTGCACCCTGCCAACGCCACGAGCATCAAAATAGTAACCCCAAAAGAAATTACTTTTCTCATAATCCTCTCTCCCTAAAAACCCGGCAGGCCTTCAGAATTATTGATATCTTCTTGCAACTGCCGCATACCCTCTTCCGTATCCTTTCTCCAGTCTTCCGTAGTGTATGGCTTAGGACTACTCAACACAATGGCAATAACAATCGCACCTATTACTACAACAGCGGCGATTATAACTATGGGCTTTTTCAATAATTCCTTCATCTTCCTCTCTCCTTATNNGTCCACCCGCCACACCGGCCCGTATTTCCCGGCGTAATATTTCAACGCAGATATCAGAAATTCCTCTGTCACGTCGAGATATTCCGCCAGCTCCCACGGCGTCCGTATGCCCTCACGCCATGCGGTGATGAGCTTCTCGGGCCCGGCATACTGATCATATGCCCACGCCCGGGCACGCAGTTCCTGCTTGCGGCTCCACACGTCATCCAGAGACAGGATATCCCCGGTCGAAGTGTGATAGTGCCCCGCCTCCTCGGCGAGCACCGAGAGACGTTCTGCGGACGTTTGCAGGGCGTTGGACAGGACAATGAGGCGCTCATCCCCATAGGCATGGTAGAAGCCTCTCACGCCTGCGGGGATAGGGGCATATGCTATCGGGATGCCCCGGTCATATAGGTCTTGTTCAAGCAATTCAAGCGGTGTCATTTTTGATATCTTCCGAACGTGTGTTTGGAAGATTATTATAGCACGAAAGGTTGTCCCATTTTGGGGATTAGGTTGAAGGCCGCCGATACAGCAGCCTATTCTTTTGTACCCTCCTTGGATTCTGACGATCTTTTACGCTCGACAAGTTTGTGAATATTGATCAGTGGCGGTGTTATCGGAGGATTCAGGCCTAATGCAGCCGTAGCAGCCGAACAGTGGGCCCGGAGCAAAGGAAATAGCGATGCTAGACCACTTACTTCAACAAGGTTAGTAAATCGTTTTTTATCCATGTCTGATACATTACTTGAGAATAGGCCAACAATTTGGGTAGACAGATAGAGAGGATAGTCTTTCTCTTCATCCACCTTTTGTTTTTCTGAACCCTCTTTGTCAATGAGCGAAGATGTCACATTATAGTCAATAAAAAGCACCGCAACCCACTCATCCTCATGCTGTTCTACATGTAAATCATAGTCAATATTGGGATGCAGAACGATATTTTCAGAAGAACAGTCTGACTTAGGGTTTTTTTTGAACTCAAAATCGATTATGTCGTAGCACAGAAACTCTAAAATGGATTTTGCTTCATCGACCATAATAATTCTCCTGTTAGGCGGCGTCCGTATTATCTGTTACTGACAGCACTGACTCTCCTAAATTCCAAGTTCCGTTGCGCCTATTGCCTATATCAATAGAAAGGTCGAGATCCAACTTCTGGCAGAGATTATACAGGGCCTCCAAACTGAAATTATAATCACCGCTCTCATACTTAACGACCATTGGCTGAGTTACGCCCAGCTTCTCTGCAAGCTCTTTCTGCGTCCAACCTCGCGCAGTCCTATAGTTAAACACAGCCGTGCTTATATCATAATAAATGTCGTAAAGACCTTCCAAGCGATTAGACTCGTCGGTCTCAAATATCTTTAGGAAATCTTCAATACTGGTGTGGTGCCACTTCACTTTTTATTCCTCCTTCCAGTCGTTAAGCCGATTGATCGCTTTCTCTATAGCTCTTTGGTACAAATCGCGGTTTGCTGCTCTGCCTTTATTCTCTTCAAAAGCGACCAAAAGAATTATTATCTGCTGCCCCCGAATCGTAAAGAGAATCCGAGGGTTTTTAACCCACCCTAAAAATCTAATGGCATATATTCCTACTTTTACATCAATCGGTTCAAACCAGTCGCTTCTTTCCCAAAAATCCGAAGGGTTCTCTCGAAGGTACTTTAAACGACGCCTTAACAACGGAACAAAACGGTCATGTAAGCCATTGCCGGATATTATTTCAGATAATTCTGCCAGCAATTCGTCTGTAAAAGATATTCCGCTGTCACGAAAAAGGTGCAGTATTTTACTTTCAAACGCGGCCATGAATATCCCTCGGCTAAATGATTATAACCTATAAGTAATATTTTGAACAGTCTTTTCCCCAAAAACGTGGAAAAAATTCTAAAATACTGGAAAAATCCTCTGATTAGACATGCCAAAGATGCAAACGTTCAGTCGGTTACTTCTTTTCCCTCTCCATTCTCAGCTTCATCCGGATCAGCTCGGCGTATTCCCTTATCTGCCTCTGCGCTTCCGGGGTCAAATCTTCATCAGCGTGGGCGGCTATGGTAACAATGGGGTGCGGGTCGTCGCTGAGGCCGAGGAGGTAGTCAGAGGTGACGCCGAAGTAGACTGCGAGCTTGGCGATATCTTCAGGACTCGGGGTATTGCGTCCTTGTTCATAACTTGAATATGCCGATTCTGATTTTCCAAGATGTTCAGCAACTTCGTGCTGCTTCTTTTTTTTGGCTTTCCTGCATTCGATAAGCCGCTCAGAAAAAATCGACATAACCCACCTCAAAAAATTTCTATACGAAAAGTGCGAAAAATGTATTGACACTATACGTAACGTGTTGTACTATACAATTACCGTACGAAAAGTACAGTCAACCCCACCCCGAAAGGAGAACGGCTGTGAGACGAAGCGAAGATTTCTATTTCCGACTCAACCTCGGAGTATCCCTTTTCGCCATAGTCACTTCAATAGTTGCATTACTACTGAAGCTATTGCGATAAGGGAAGCCAAAACGGACAGGCCGATGGAAATTTTCCAGCGGAAATCATAGTCCCGTTTCAGCTGCAAGGCCTTGATTCCGTCGTGACGTATCTTGTAGAGATCGTCATAAACGAGATGACCCGAAGGATCCGTGCTATGCTTCTTCTCGACCAGTTTCCAAACCTGCAAATATATCAACTCGCGGGTATCGGGTGCGACATAATACCAGTCCTTGCTTTTAGCGATTTTCTTGAGTAACTTGTACTCTTTACTGTCGAGTTCCATACTCACACCAACCCGAAAGGAGCTACCGGAATGCTGTATAGGCTGATTGCTATCTTCCTTCTCCGAAGGAAACCCGGCATGATGTTCTTCAAATACCGCGGACGGGCATACGAACTCCGCGTCGGTCCACGTTTAGACCCTAACCTCTTTCAAAAAATCGCCGAAGAAGCTGGTATTTTAGGGCTTGATGGAACGCTTCTGCGCGATCCGCTCTAAATAGGGATTCATCTTAGCTAGATTCGGGATTGCATCCTCCAGCTTTTCGACGATGTCGGCAACAATACTCATTTGCTGATATATACTTTCGTCGTCGATCGGGCAATCAGGTGCGGCCTTCATAATTTTAAGCTCTTCGAGTTCCAGCTTAAAGCGCCCGTGAATGAACATGGCCTCTTGATTTGTAAAACCGATTTCCATAATGCTCGTACCCCCAAATCCTTTGGGATAAGAATACCAAAAACTACACTATATGTCCACAAATTGGAGGTGAAGTGAACGAATGTATAAAGTCAACGGCCCGGCGCTCAAGGCCCGGTGCGGCAGTGCGTCCAAGATGGCCAAGCAGGTCGACGTTACTGAGTCCATGATCTTCAAGCTGCTCAGCGGTGAACGCTTTCCCCGCTATGATCTCCTGTGCCGGTTCAAGGCCGCGTATGGCCTGACCGCCGCAGAGATGGATGCGCTGTTCTTCGCGGAGACTGAACCCGCTGGAGCCCGGAAAGGAGCCTGACCCATGGCCGTCACCCTGCCCCTCGAATCCACGATACGCCTCTGCAAGAAAGGCGACATGCAGATTGAGCACACCGCCGTGGTCACCGGCGAGCTTACGCAGCCGCTGGTCGAGGCGCTGGTGGCAGCCATGGGCGGATCGGTGGACGAGGCGGTCAACCAGACGCGGTCTGACCCGGCGCGCGAGCCGGTGAAGGCCGACCTCCTTTCGACATAGGGCGCCGGTGGGTGCGGCCGGCGCCCCGCATGGGCGGCACGCCTGCATGAGGGCAAGCCNNAAAACGAAGCGCTGCAGCACCTTAGGGGGCATAGTGCTGCAGGCTGGAGATGAGAGGAGCATTTTCCTGGCCCCACCATATCACGGAAAGGAGGCGATGATTACGAACAAACCATACGTAAACCCGTACAAACTTGCCCGGCAGGCGGCAGGACTGACCCGGGCACAGGCAGCGGAAAAGCTGCATATCGACGACAGGACCCTGTACAACTACGAGAACGGAATACGAATGCCGTCTCATGAACTTCGGACCGCAATGGCAAGAATCTACGACGCACCGCAACTGATCATCGACCCTGGAAGCCCGACAAGTGCTACGGCGGTGTTCCTTAAAGAGCTTGAAGATGTTGGTGACATCCGCAGAGAGGTAATGGAAATCACCTATGACAACGTGATCAGCCCGGACGAGGGGAAGCGCTGGAATGAGATCTGCGCCGAGGTGCAGGAGCTGGCGATGGCCTGCATGGCGCTGGGAAGCGTGAGGTGACGAGCGTGGAGAACATTCACCGGTGCACGAGGATGCCCGCCGATACGCGGATACTGGTCACGGGCAGGGAGGTTTGGAAGCTCATCTATGTGCCCGGCAAACACGGCGTACTGACCAAGGTGGAGTACGTGTGCTGTCCATACTGCGGGGCGCTGTTGAAGGAGGTGGAGCATGGGCAAACCGTGGACGCGCGCTGAGATCGAGTACATCGAATCGCACCCCGGCGCGTCGCTGAGTACACTCGCTGAAGTGCTGGGGCGGTCGTACATGGCGGTGCAGACCAAACGCAGGCAGATGCGGTCCATCAGCCGCACATGCAAGACAC
>DCTG01000118.1 GCA_002329245.1 Clostridiales bacterium UBA1446 | reverse complement strand
AAGAGAATCCGTTTCTTTATGACATTCGGTCAGAGCTATCTTACACACCTAAAGTGCCTTGAAAACGTAGGTATGACATCTATCGAGCCTATCGACTTTGAGGGCAAGAAGATAGTTCCGCTCCAGTTCCTCAAGGCTGTTCTGCCTGATCCTGCGTCACTCGGTCCGAGAACAAAGGGAAAGACAAATATCGGCTGTATTTTGACCGGCACCAAGGACGGCAAGCCAAAGACCTACTACGTTTACAATGTCTGCGATCATCAGGAATGCTACCGTGAAGTCGGCTCGCAGGCCATCTCCTACACAACCGGCGTACCGGCGATGATCGGCGCCATGATGCTTCTGAAGGGCCTCTGGAAAAAGCCGGGCGTCTACAACGTCGAGGAGTTCGATCCGGATCCGTTCATGGAACAGCTCAACAAGCAGGGGCTGCCGTGGGTGGAAAGCTTCTCGCCCGTGCTGGTCGACTGACCGGACCTGATCTGTTTGGGAAATGGACCGGGCGGCGTTTCGTCAGGATTGCCACGACATGCCGCCCGATTTCATCCGGGTGAATTCAAGGAGATGCGATGAACCTCGAAAAAGCTGCTGTGAACATGGACTTCTCTACGGTGCCGACGCCCTGCTATGTCGTGGATGAGCGTCTGCTGCGCCGCAATCTCGAGATCCTCGACTCGGTCCAGAAACGGACCGGATGCAAGATTCTGCTGGCACTCAAGGGATTCTCGATGCATGCCGTTTTCCCGCTGGTTGGCCAGTATCTGGCCGGCATCACGGCGAGCTCGCTCTTTGAAGCGCGTCTGGGCCACGAGGAGATGGGCAAGGAGGTGCATATCTATGCGCCGGCGTATGTCGAATCCGAATTCGACGAGATCCTGCAGGTAGCCGACCATATTGTCTTCAACTCCTTCGACCAGTGGGCCCGTTACAAGGCACGCGTGAAAAGCTTCCCCGGCCGGAAGATCGAATGCGGCATCCGGATCAACCCAGAATACTCCGAAATTGCGACACCGCTGTACAATCCGTGCTACACCCACTCACGTCTGGGTGTGACGCTGGCCAATTTCCGCCCCGACGAGCTCGACGGAATCGATGGACTGCACTTCCACACCTTGTGCGAACAGAACGCCGATGCGCTGGCGCACACGATTCCGCACATCGATGAAAAATTCGGCGCGTATATCAGGCAGATGAAATGGCTCAACATGGGCGGCGGCCATCACATTACCCGCCCGGACTACGACATCGAGTCGCTGATCCGTTCAATCACCCATTTTCAGGAGCGTTACGGCGTCGAAGTCTATCTGGAGCCTGGCGAAGCGATTGCCCTGAACACCGGATTCCTGGTCACCGAGGTGCTCGACATCGTCAACAACGGCATGGAGATCGCGCTGCTCGACACATCCGCCGCCTGCCACATGCCTGACGTTTTGGAAATGCCCTATCGCCCGAACATCCTCGGGGCGAAAAAACCGGGCGAGAAACCGCACACGTTCCGCTTGGGCGGCCCGACCTGCCTTGCCGGGGACATGATTGGGGAGTATTCGTTTGATACTCCCCTCGCGCCGGGGGACCGGCTGGTTTTCTGCGACATGGCGCACTATACCATGGTGAAAAACAACATGTTCAACGGCATCGGTCTTCCGTCCATCGCGGCGGTGCGTCCGAACCGGGAAGTGGAACCGGTCCGCGCCTTTGGATATTCCGATTTTAAAAACCGTCTTTCCTGAAGAAAAAGCTATACCTCAATTAATAGGGCGGAGCAAAACGTAAACTATCCGGCAGGCGATGAAAACCGTTGCCGGATGTTTATTCTATTCAAATATGACGCAAGAAACGCGCTCCGCTTGTGACTTTTCTTGTTCCGGCAAGAAAAGTCACCAAAAAAACGTCATAGGAGATGGGATCCGGGCGGGAAAGAAATTGAGACAAAGGAAGCGGCGGGCCGCCGAGAGCAGCGGCCCCTGCGGACCGTATGATGTTTACGGGCATTGCGAAATGCTACGGACACCCCTCAGTCGGCTTCGCCGACAGCTCCCCTCAATGGAAAGCCATTTTGAAAATCAACAAAAAGCCATACAAGGTATGGCAAGCCACGCCTTGTACGGCTTAATTACAACGATTTACGTCATTAGCGCAACGATCAATTACGGCTTTGCTCCAACGCTTTTCGGCTCTGCCGAAACGATTGGCAGGAAGCAACATACGGTTATTGTTTTTCAGGGAAACCGTGCGGCAGATACGTGCGGCGGTTCTATCTTGCCGATTGGTTTGGGGTCAGCGCCGGAAGACAACGCCGTTTTCGCTCATGGATTCGATTGCGGCGAGAGATTCCACACGGATACCCTGCTCACGAATCATCCGCCCGCCCTCCTGAAAACACTTCTCGATTGCAATCCCGCAGCCCACAAGCGTGGCGCCCGCCTGGCGCACCAGATCAATCAGTCCCATGAGGGCCTGCCCCCGGGCGAGAAAATCGTCCACGATCAGAATCCTGTCCTCCGGCAGCAGAAAACGATGCGACACAATGATGTCGTAGGTTAGCCCGCTCGTAAAGGAATGCACCTTTGAGGTATAGACGTCGCCGTCGATGTTTTTGGTCCTTGCCTTTTTGGCAAACAGCGCCGGAACGCCGAAGACAAGCGCGGTAATACAGGCAATCCCGATTCCGGAGGCTTCGATCGTCAGGATCTTCGTCACGCCCTCATTGCCAAACAGCCTGTAAAGCTCTTTCCCCATATCCATGAAAAGGCCGCAGTCCATCTGGTGGTTTAAAAAGCTATCCACCTTAAGGATATTCCCGTCCTTTACCCGGCCGTCCTTTTCGATACGCTCTTCCAACAGTCTCATCGTTCTGCTCCCCCCGCACGGCTGTTTCGCCGGATCGTATGTCAAACTGCGCGCCGCAGCCAAGGCCGGCGGCAAAGGAATCGGATCCGCCCCGCAGCTTAGATGCTTGCCATAATACCATATCGGACAGAAAAAGACAAGAGCCCGTCCATTCCGCAGGATGGACGGGCTGTAGGACTACAATACATATTGGA
>DCTG01000054.1:6904-11097 GCA_002329245.1 Clostridiales bacterium UBA1446 | reverse complement strand
GGCGCAAACCTGAATCAGGTGAGGAGCAAAGAAAATGATATGGAAACAAAGGATGATGGTTTTATCATAGTCCAATACTAAGGAGGCATGAGAATATGAAGACGGCGCAAAAACGAATCTTAAGCCTGCTGCTGTGCGTTATGCTTACAATCACCATGCTGCCGGTGAATGTATTGGCGGACAGCGGTTCAGCCGCACCCGCACAGCTTTCCGCTGTGACTGCAGGCGGTACTGCCGGCAATCCGGCCGGACAGTCGCCCGCCAATAACGCGGACAGCGGCACAATTGAGTTTGATAACCCGTATGGGGACGTGAAGCCCGGCGACTGGTTTTTTGATGACGTGGGCTTCGTTTACACCAGCGGCCTGATGACGGGCACCGGAACGGAATCACCGCTGTTCAGCCCCGATATGCCCATGTCCAGGGCTATGCTGGTCACGGTCCTGTACCGTCTTGCGGGAAGCCCGGATGCCTCCGGTCTGCCCAACGCTTTTACCGATGTGCCGGAAGGCTCTTGGTACGGCAACGCAGTGGCGTGGGCGGCGGCGAACGGTATAACCGGCGGCGTGGGCGGCAACCGCTTCGCGCCGGACGATAATGTCACACGCGAACAGGCGGCGGCGATTCTTCTGAGATATGCGCGGCTGATCGGAAAAGGACCCGCCGGCAAAGCAACAGACGGATCTGATTTTGCCGACAAGGACAAAATCTCGGATTGGGCTTTGGAAGGCGCCATGTGGTGCAGCATGATCGGCGTCATCACAGGCAAGCCGGGGGATAACGGCATGCTCTTTGATCCCCAGGGAAACGCCGCACGCGCGGAGCTTGCGGCGATGCTACACAGATTTTCGGATAATGTGGTCAATAAGCCTGCCGATGAACAGCCTGCCATGCCTGCCACCGGCTCTTCCTCCGGCTCGGGCTCAGGCTCAGGCTCGGATGATTCTCTGACAGTCTCCTTTGAAACCAACGGCGGCACCGCAATAGCTCCCGTTTCTGTGCCCCGGGGAGGCAAGCTTCCGGATGTGTCAATCCCCCTCAAGGACGACTGCACCTTCACGGGCTGGTGTACCGACAGCAGTCTGACCCAACCCTTCTATTCCGATGTCCCCATCACGAAGAGCATGACTCTTTACGCGTCTTATGCCGACAAGGACTATAACTATAAGGAATACGTCGATTCGGTCAAGTTTCTGCCGGACTGCGAACATGATATAACATTCGAAATTTTGTCTCCGGAAACCGTCGACAACGGCAATCTGGATAAGTGCATAACAATTAAAGATAAGGTTAACGGAGATGAAATCCCTGACGTTACCGTAACGAGCCGGGGCGGAAACGTTTATGCCGTTTCACCCAAGACGCCCTACACTTACACTCCCGGCGACACCTACGAGCTTTCCCTGAAAGACGAAAGCTTAAGCTTCAACAATGAAAAAGAAGAAGTCCGCACCATGGCCTTCAGCATTAAAAAGCCCGAAACATATGACGTTCAATTCGTGGATGGCATAGTCTATCTTCTCTGGGACCAAATCAACGTTATTGACGACGGCGTCTACAGTCTGCCGAAGGCTCTGGCCGACGACAAAGGGATCGCGGCTGGAACAACTATATGCTTAACTGACGAGCTTGATTCAAACGGCCAGGGAATTCTCAACGAAAACTCCAAGATCCGCAATGTGCTGAGCATTGTAAACACGGATTCAACAGACCCGCAGCGCGTCATGCTGTTTACCGAAGCCAGCAGCGTGGACGACGTTTATAAGCAGCTTGACGTTTATTTGCAGCAAAGCGTAGATCCGGAGAACATAGCCAGCTCCATTGATTTAAAGAAGCTTGAGCGGGACGTGAAAAACAGCGAGGGCACGCTGCGATTCACCAGGCTTCTGGCGGTGGCGCTCAATGACAGCCAGACGCTGGCGGCTATGCTTTCGTCGACGGACGTGACCAGTTCGGCGGCGACACTCATGTCCGGTTCCTCCTCGCCATTTGCCGAGCCCACAGAAAACAATGATAAGCTTTCCATTACCGCCAATGCCCTGGTTTCCGGATTAACCGTCACCGCATCAATCGGCACGGCCAGAAACACCAATTTCCCCGGCGCGGTCGACAACAATTGGGTCGTGCTAACCATAAAATTCAACTACAATGCGACAATCAAGAAAGTCCAGGTGAAGGCCGACTTTACCTTCAAGGAGTTCATTACTCTTTCGACGGGAGCGAAAACCGGCCTTAATCTCACACAGGGGATCTATTTTGATGCCTGGATCGACGCTTACTCGCAGACGGATGTGGAATTCAACGTCCTTGTCAAGACAGTGGACGTAGACGAGGAGTACCTGGATATCACCGCTGAAATCCAGAAGCTGATCGACGGCTTTACGAAGGACAATTCCGATGTCCCCGAAATCATCAGGGAGGTTTTGGGCTCGAAGGGCGACTACATAGACCTGGTGGAGGTCAACATTTTCGAGCAGTCGCAGGATGTCAAGATGCCGGCGCCCATTTTGCAGTTTAAAGAGAAGGGCGACTTTGTCGTCCGGCTGAATCTCGCGGTGGGGCTGTCGGCCCAAAGCACCATCCTGTCCGCCAGCCGCATAGGCATCAGAGGCGGCACGAGCCAAGACCTGGAAACATACAGGTACGGGCTTGAAGGCGACGGCAGGCAAAGCCTCGACCTATACTGCGCGGGCTATCTGGGAGTCAAGGCAGGCGTAAGGCTTACCGTAAGCGTCAATTTCTACGGCCTTGAATCCCTGGGCAGAGTCGGCTTTACGGGAGAAGCGGGCGCCTATATGGACCTTTACGGCTTTTTGCAGCTTCACCTAGTCAAGGCCGGCGGCNNCCCGACATCAACATGAACGGCGGCGTCTACATGGAGGTCGGCATCTATCTTGAACTGAAAATCTTCACCGAGTCGAAGTATTTCAGCGCAAAGGCGGAGCTTTCCGTGCTGGATGAAAAAATTCCTTTCTATACTCTGGGCAACCGGTATGTTCTGTACAGATTCAAGAACGCCGGCAAAACAGTGATTATCAACCAGAACGACTATTATATCAGCGACAGCGGCCTGCTGGACTGCGAGATACTTGACCTTAAAACAGGGGATATAGTCGAGGGCGACTATTCCAAGCTCAGTAAATTTTATTACAAAATATCAAACCCGTGGATGATTGATTGGCTTGATAATAATCATATTCAGGTCCAGCCGCAGTATTTTGGGAAAACATATTACGGCGTCCGTGTTCCGGAAGGCACCAAGCGTCTGGACGCCACGGTGCAGGTCTATTACGGCGGAGACAACCTCTGCTTCAGCAGCCGGGAAAAGGGCTACACCAATAATGAGATAAAACTCATATGGATTGATCCCGGCATTGACCCCAAAACTGTCAACCTGAACCCAGTTACGGCAACCTATGTGGTCAATATGAACGGGGAAAAGGTTGCGGAAACGAAAAAGCTTGTGCTTGCGGGTACTGTCCCGGGCGGCATCGATCTGTCCGCCTGGACCAACCCCATAAGCGGTATTCTCAGGTACCAGGAAGCCGAAGTAACCGGTTATGTAGGCGACTGGAATGAAGCCATCTGGAATGATGCTACCTATGTGGTGAATATGACAAAGAAGCAGGTGCTGATTTCCTATATATACCTCCACGACGGGCAATGGCACTATGAGGTGTATGCCGCCGAAAACGGCGATACGCCGCCTTTTCCGTCAGGTTTTCAGTCGCCCGGCCCGGGACGCACGTTTAAGGACTGGATGAGAAGTGATTACACGTACATTAATTACAGCTACCCGGCAACAAGCAGCAAGCCGCTGACAAACTGGAATATCTACAGTGCGTGGGCATGCAACCTGACCGTTACAGGCTACGACAAAACGCAGCCGGTCTATACGTTTACCGGCACGCTGGAGGAGTGCAATGAAAAATTTAATGAAAACCAGAAGACAAGGTCCGTCATGCTCCACAACGTGGCAGAGTATGACATTGTCCGGGTAGACATCACGTTCGATTATCCCAGGAAGCAGTACACAGCTTATGGGCAGGATTTCGACATAATGTATTTCAGTGAATCATTCTTCTTCAATTATGGCACTACACCATTGCCCCCGCGCCAAAAGAGCTATCCGGGGTGTGCGATTTTAGGATGGAGCGTCAAATATACAAATTTGGCGGATTACGATTATTACT
>DCTG01000054.1:0-6892 GCA_002329245.1 Clostridiales bacterium UBA1446 | reverse complement strand
GGATACCTATTACAACCTTATTGTCGAATTCAAACAGCGCCGCATCATATTCAAAACGGATATGGGCGCCTTTGTCGACGGCAGCACTGAAGCCGACTCCGGTATGATTCCTTATCCGGATTATCTGAAGTATGTGGAGGACTTCCAGAACGCTAACAACGCCCTCACGATCCAGCCGGTGCAAAAGGACGGCGCGCTCTACAAATTCCAACGCTGGGACGTGGACTACTCTCAAGACGAGCAGGGCATCCAGACCTGGAACGCAGTGTGGGTCGTCGCTCCAGACCAGGAGTTCACCCCCGCCTTCAACGCCGGAGAGGGAGCCGCGTTTCCCGACGGAAGCACAAGCGTTTCCCTCAGGGTCACTTACGGTACGCGCCTGAATTTGGCCTCGTTTACCCCTGTTAAGGCCGCAGATAACCAGTACACCTATACGCTGGCAAGCTGGAAGGATCAGGACGGAAATACCTACGGCCCGACTGATACCGTCATCATCCAAAAGGATATGACCTATACGGCGGTCTACACGCCAGCCGAGAGGATGTATACCGTAACGGTCAGCGCCGGAAATGGCAAATTCCCCGACGGCACGGATACAAAAACCTTTACCGGCAAATATGGGGAGGATACGAATATTGCGGACAGCATAAGCGAGCCCACGCCTCCNNGCCGGAAGCGGGAAATTCCCTGACGGCACCGATACAAAAACCTTTACCGGCAAATACGGGGAGGATACGAATATTCCCGGAAGCATAAGCGATCCCACGCCTCCCGCAGGCAATTCCAATTACCATTATGAGTTCGACGGCTGGTCGGAAGCTCTCCCGGAGATATTCACGCAGGATATGACCATTACCGCGAAGTACAGACAGGTCGAAAACGAGTACACCGTCACCTTTGACGCCGGCAGCGGCTGTTTTGAGGGCGGCTCGATTACCATAACACAGACATATCATTACGGCGATGTAATCGTTCCTCCCGATGATCCGACCAAAGCGGAGAACGAATACTTCCGGTATGAGTTTACAGGCTGGTTCCCGACGCTGACTGCGGGAGACACCGTTACCGGCAACCGCACATATACGGCAAACTACCGTTCAGTTCCGAAAGGCTCGACGCTGCCGGAGGCCGGGATCACAGTAACAAACGGCGAAGTAACCGAGGATATCAGCGTGGGCAGCATCTCCGGCTACACCTACGAAATGGTCGAAACGTTTGACGGAACTACTGTTCCCGTACTTACGATTAGGGGAGACGGGCTGACCTTCAGCGGAACAGGCAGCGACGTATACGTTAGCATTGACGCCTCGGCAAGCTCCGTTACCTTCGATAATCTAAACATATCGTTCAGCAAAGAGTATTTTGACGGAATAAATGTTGTGGAAGGCGTCAGGCCGTTANNCGTCAGATGTGGCTCCAAATGTCATGCGCATTGAGCGTCCCACCCGATTTGCCGGTACTGACAAAACCGAAGACTCGCTTACTATCGCCGCTTTGGGAGGTAAGGCGATTTACGCCTCGAACAGCTTGACGTTTGATACCCTGGATTTGACAATAGATGCGTCAGGAGGCGAAGGCATCGATATGGGCTCAATATACGCGCTGAACGCAGATGTGGGCGAAGGGGAGCAGTCCGTGTGCCGCTTTGTATATTCCGATGTTGTCATTGCCTCAGACGGCGGCGGATTCATGTTGGGGTCGATTGGCGTAGAAATCCAAAACAGCGTTTTGGGCATGAATTGTGACGGCCCGGCAGGAATTCTAGGNNCCAGGCGAATTTGCGGTCGACGCTTCCAATGTGACCATCGCAGCCGGGCAAGGGCTTTGGATCGACGGAGAAGCCGCCTTCTCCGGAGCTTCGCAAATCAAGCTGACGGCAGACGGGGGTGCGGCCATAAGCGCCGCAAGCGGTATAACCGTGTCGGATGACTACGATTTGGGCGGCGCGTCAATCCGACTTTTGACAGACAGCTCAACAGGCGACTATTATACCTTTGCCATTGAAACAGAAGGCGTCTGGATTCCGGCAGCAAATGTGGAGATACACTCTCCTTGAGGCACTGCATAACCTGCTTGGGAAAACAGAGTTATAAATTAAGCAAATATATCGGGATGCAAACGAGGCGCTTCGCATGAAGCGCCTCGTTTGTTGACCTTCCGTATCGTTTTTGGGTATGGTTCCATAAGTTTCCCTATTGAACCGCGCCATCATGTGCGTCTCATTTTTATTTTGTATTTCATGATAGGCATTTGTACGAAACATAGCGACCGGAGTATCGTTTTGCAATGGCTTACGTAAAATATTTCAATATATCAAAAAAATATGCGATTCCTCTTGCAATTTTGCAAGCCGGCACATATAATAGGTGCAAATGCTTGAAGGGAGAATTCCGTTTTGAAAGAACTTTCCAGGGTAGCCGCCGACGTTCAGGCTTCCACCACCATGGCGATTGATTCCCTCTATAAGAAGATGAAAGCCGACGGTATAGACGTCATAGGATTCGGAGCGGGGGAGCCTGACTTCAATACCCCGGATCATATCAAGGAAGCCGCCGTCACAGCGATCCAAAACAATTTTACAAAGTACACTCCGCCTGCGGGCATCGACAAACTGCGTCAGGCCGTATGCGACCGTTTGCTCGTTGACTGCGGTGTTTCCTATAAGCCCAGCCAGGTGGTTATTGCCAGCGGCGCGAAGCACAATGTTTTTATCGCACTGGTTACACTGTTAAACCCCGGCGACGAGGTGATTCTTCCCGCGCCTTATTGGGTAAGCTATTACGAGCTAATTAAGATGGCGGGCGGCGTGCCGGTCATCGTCGAGGCGCCCGAGTCGTGCGGATTCAAATTAACTCCTGACCAGCTTGCCAAGGCGATCACGGATAAGACGAAAGCCGTCATCATCAACAACCCCTCCAATCCGACCGGCATGTTATATGATGAGGCGGAACTTCGCGCCATCGGCCGGATTTGTGTGGAGCACGACATTTATATCATCGCGGACGAGATATATTACCGGCTGGTTTACGGAGACAAGAAATTCGTCAGCGTTGCGTCATTAGAGGAAAAGATTAAGGAACTTACGATCCTGATTAACGGCGTTTCAAAATCTTACTCCATGACAGGCTGGAGAATCGGATATGCCGCCGCCCCGGAACCGATTGCAAAGCTGATGGCCAATTATTTAAGTCACTCCACATCAGCGCCGAGTTCCATTTCACAAGCTGCAGCCGTGTCCGCGCTGGAAGGCTCGCAGGATTGTGTCGATACCATGCGGTCTGAATTTGACAAGCGGCGCAAGTACATCGTGGAGCGTATCAACCGGATCGACGGCGTTAGCTGTCTTATGCCGGAAGGCGCCTTCTATGTAATGATGAACATGGAAAGCTTAATTGGCAAAACTCTATATGGGGACGTGATCCGGGATGCGGACGACTTTGCAAACCTGTTTCTAAGGAAGGGGTTGGTTGCCGTCGTTCCCTGCACCGGTTTCGGAGCGCCGAAACATGTCCGCTGGTCCTACGCCACCTCTATGGAAAATATAAAAGAGGGAATGGACAGATTGGAAAAGTTTCTGAAAGGCTGATATGGCTTTGCCTTCCAATACATATAAAGTGGTAGTGCTATACATATATGCCCCCCCGAAACGGTTGCTTGGGGGGGCTTCTCGCGCTTCACCCAAATCGCATTTGCATTTCTTGCCTGCATATGTTATGATTGGTAATCAATTCAACCGGCCGATGCGGTCGGACCGCGTAAAAAAGGAGGCTGCCCTTTGCCCACATTTTTACTGCAGAATTTACTAGGAAATACTCTCCTTCAATATCTTCAGGCTCTTCTGCTGTTTCTCCTCATCCTGCTCATCCTGTTGCTTATGAAGCGCTTTATCATAAAACGCATCCATGAGCGTGTTCGGCAGGCGGAATCGGCATCAGGGGATATGCTGATCGGAGCCATTCGAAAATACNNTCCTTCTGCCGCTATGCTATTACGGCGCCTTTTACTTCGCCGTAAAGCTGCTTGAACTGCCCCATAAACTCAGTAAGATTTTCAATATTCTAAGCCTTGCCATCCTCACGGCGTTAGGCGCGTTTTTTATCTCTTCCGTACTGTCTTTCGCAATCATGAAATGCTGGGAGAAGAAAAGCAAGGATTCCGATACTTCTGCCGCCATAAAATGGATTTCACTCGTGCTTAAAATTGCAGTTTGGGTAGTCGCCGTTATTCTTTTCTTGGAAAACACCGGAGCCCACATAAACTCCTTGGTTGCCGGGCTTGGAATAGGCGGCATCGCGATTGCTTTCGCTGCGCAGGCTTTATTGGAGGATTTCTTCAGTTTCTTTTCCATCTTTTTCGACAAGCTGTTTGAAATAGGGGATTTTATCACGGTGGGCGAATATTCCGGCACCGTGGAGCATATCGGCATCAAAACCATTCGTCTTCGAAGCATCACCGGAGAACAACTGGTTTTTTCGAACAAGGACATCACAAATTCGCGGGTTCGAAATTACAAACGGATGGAAAAGCGCAGAGTCCTGTTTACAATCGGCGTAACCTACGGAACTCCGCTCCCGATTCTTAAGGAAATACCCGGTATTCTCCGTTCCATTATCGAAAGTGTTCCGGAGACTGCCTTCGATCGGGCGCACTTTTCCGCTTTCGCTGATTACAGCCAGAACTTCGAGGTTGTCTATTATGTATTAAGTGGCGACTACGGAAAATTCATGGATATTCAACAGGAAATCAACTATAAGATTAGAGAAGCTTTCGATACGCGGGGCATTTCGTTCGCTCTCCCGACGCAAACACTTTATCTGCGCCGCCATGGATCGGCCGAGTTGCCTGTGGAAGATTCCGCTTCCCAAATGCAGCAATAATAAAAACACAAAGCGCCGGCAGGCGCTTTGTGTTTTTTCCTTTGATTGTTGTGTTGCGCCGTATCTATTTTTTTACCGACGGCTTCGCCTGTATTTTTTTCAGCTTTGCGTAGCGGGGAAGGGAATTCAACTTGGGAATATCCGGCTCTCCCTGAATCAGCGGCAGGGCATAGTTGATAAACGGCTGCAGGACGCCGTTTCCCGCGGCGTTAATCCACTCGCGCGGTACCTTCTTCTCCGCATTTGCAGCTTCGCTCAGAGGAACCAACCTGATTTTGGAGACATAATTCCCGTTTTCCGTTGTGCGCTCAAAGGCGACCATGCGATCCGTCACGCCCTCCACGGCGCTTTCCACAGCTGCTTTTCCCGCCTGGTAGGCCTCGTCGATATCCGTTTTGGAAGCAAGATGCGCGCCGCAGCGCTGCAGGAGACTCAGTTCGATGCCGCGGACTTTAACGCCGATTCGTTCCTTTACCGTGTTGGCTAAAACCGCTGCAAGGCCGCCTAACTGCGCGTGTCCGAACGCATCTTTTTGCTGGGCCAAATCGGATCCGTACTCTGATATAAAGCGGCTATCCTTGTCATGGATACCCTCGGAAACCGCGACAAGGCAGTTGCCGTTTTTCTTATAGCAATCCTCAACATCGGAGAGGAACGTTTCAAAATCGAAATTGACCTCGGGAAGATAGATAAAGTCGGGTCCGGAGCCGTAAACGCCGGCGAGCGCCGCTGCGCCGGTGAGCCAACCGGCGTGTCTTCCCATAATCTCCATGACAACCACCATGCCCGTATCGTATACCCGAGCATCCTGATAGACCTCCATGCAGGAAGTGGCGATATATTTTGCGGCACTGCCGTAACCGGGACAGTGGTCCGTTCCGTTCAGATCGTTGTCTATGGTTTTCGGTATTCCGATGATGCGGCATTCATACCCCACGCACTGCATATATTTACTGATTTTATTGCAGGTATCCATTGAGTCGTTGCCGCCGTTATAGAAGAAATAGCGGATGTTGTACTTTTGAAAGATTTCCAAAATCCGCTTATAATCCGTATCATCCTTTTCCATATCGCTCAGCTTGTACCGGCAGGATCCAAGAGCCGAAGACGGTGTATACCGCAGAAGTTCCAGTTCCGCCGGGTCTTCCATTCCCATGTCGTAAATCCGGTCGGCTAACACGCCTTTAATACCGTGGGCTGCGCCTAACACGTTTGTAATGCATTCCGTCTGCAGCGCCGTTTGGAACACACCTAACGCGCTGGCGTTGATAACCGACGTCGGTCCGCCGGACTGGCCGAGCAGACAGGCTCCTTTCAGTTGACTCATGAGAACTCCTCCTTATGCCGCTTGAATAGATTGCCCGGATAATAGAAAACATAAACAAATAAATCATACCACGCGCACTTGTAATTGACAATTGAAACTGGTAAACTTTTAATAAATGTTATACCGGAATAAGGAAACCGGCATCAATGAAAGGAGATGAGCTCTTATGCCGTTGGTGACATCTAAGGAAATGTTCAAAAAGGCATATGAGGGCGGCTATGCAATCGGCGCATTCAACGTAAACAATATGGAGATAATCCAGGGAATCACGGAGGCCGCGAAAGAAGTGAACGCTCCGCTGATTCTTCAGGTTTCTGCCGGAGCTCGAAAGTACGCCAAGCATGTCTACTTGATGAAGCTTATTGAAGCGGCGCTGGAGGACACCCAACTGCCCATCTGCGTGCACCTCGACCACGGAGAGGACTTTGAGGTATGCAAATCGTGCATCGACGGCGGCTTCACTTCGGTTATGATCGACGGCTCGAAGCATTCCTTCCAGGATAATATTGCCCTGACAAAAAAGGTCGTAGAATATGCCCATCCCCGCGGCGTGGTTGTGGAAGGGGAACTTGGCCGTCTTGCGGGTATTGAGGACGCCATTCATGTCACTGCGGAAGAATCGTCCTATACCGATCCGTCACAAGTGGAGGAATTCGTAAACGCCACCGGCGTTGACTCCCTTGCCATC
>DCTG01000018.1 GCA_002329245.1 Clostridiales bacterium UBA1446 | reverse complement strand
CCAATATGTATTGTAGTCCTACACGTAAAAGCTTTGAGGACTCAACCTTTTCTTGACAAAAGCGATTTTTCCTGTATAATAGGATAGCCTGCGATACGCAGGCTATCCTTGCTTCTCTTTCGGGGAAGCCATATGTCCATAAGGAGGTGCAAAAAATGGCAAAAGTGACCGGCAACTACGAGACGCTTTATATCATCAACCCCGCCCTCGGGGAAGAAGGTATCGCCGCTCTCGTCGCAAAGTTTAAGGCACTGGCAGAAGAACACGGCACGTTGGGTGAAGTGACCGAATGGGGAAACCGTCGGCTTGCCTACCCGATCAACGACCTGCTGGAAGGGTATTACGTGCTGATGACGTTCTCTTCCAACCCCTCGTTCCCCATGGAACTCGACCGCGTCTTTAAGATTACGGACGGCATTCTGCGTTCCATCATTATCTGCAAAGACGAATAGGAGGTACCGGACATGCTCAACAGGATTATCATTATGGGCAGACTCACAAAAGATCCGGAACTGCGCCATACGCAGAGCGGAGTCGCGGTTGCTTCGTTTTCCCTTGCCGTCGAACGGGATTTTAAAAACAGGGAAAGCGGCGAAAAAACCACGGACTTCATTGATATCGTAGCCTGGCGCAATACCGCCGAGTTCATCTCCAAATACTTTACCAAGGGCCGCATGGCCGTGGTGGAAGGCCGGCTGCAGATTCGGGATTGGAACGACAAAGACGGAAACAAGCGCAAAAGCGCTGAAGTCGTTGCCGATAATGTGTATTTCGGCGATTCCCGCCGGGAAGGGGATGCCGTCGGCTTCTCCTCTTCTCCCTCTTCGGGCATGTCCTTTGCCGGAGAAGGCGGTTCCGCGTTTGCGGAACTTGCCGACGACGACGGCGATCTCCCGTTCTAAGCTCTTCGGAAGAAAGCCGTATTACGGGAACTGCTACCATCTCAATACAAGGAGGTTATGTTTATGGCCATGGAAAGAGGTTCGCGCAACCGCAAGCGCAGAAAAGTATGCGCCTTTTGCGTGGATAAAATGGAGCATATAGATTATAAAGATACCGCAAAACTGCGCCGTTATCTTTCCGAGCGTTCCAAAATTCTGCCCCGCAGAACGACGGGTACCTGCGCAATGCATCAGCGCCAGCTGACCGAAGCAATCAAGCGCGCCCGCCAGATCGCCCTGTTGCCTTATGTGACAGACTGATCTTCCTACCCAAAACCCAAATACCGCAAAGCGGCCGGGAAGAAGTGTTCCGGCCGCTTTTTCATTTTCTTCCGCCTGATTCCGGCGCCTGTTTTCCTGCTTATCGCCCTTTACGGCGCTCACGGTCCGATTGAAATTTGTGCTTCCCGCCAAAAAGAAATCCTTGCGCGAACTGCTGAAGCTGTGCTAAAATAAACTCTACTGCGAGCACAAATGCCCTTGCGGGGCGGACATTATTGCTGTCGATAGAAGGCGGGGTGCTGCCATGCGCGAACAGGCGCGCTATTATATTGTGGAGGGAAGCGCTCTTCCCAAGATATTTCGGGATGTCGCACAGGCAAAGCTGCTTTTGGAAACGGGAGAAGCGGAAACGGTGAACGAAGCGGTCTTGAAAGTCGGAATCAGCAGAAGCGCCTTTTATAAGTACCGGGACTGCGTGCATCCGTTTAACAATATGCTCAGCGGGCGGATTATTACGTTCCAGGCTATTCTGCGCGACGAACCCGGAGTTCTCTCCTCCATTTTATCCGTTTTTGCGGCGTCCGGCGCGAATATCCTGACGATCAACCAGAGCATTCCCTCCAACGGATGCGCGGCCGTGACGATTACCGTCACGACCGCCGGGCTGCATGAAACCCCGGAGGAGCTGCTGCGGAAGCTGCGGGAACAAAAAGGCGTGCTCCGCTTTGAAATTTTAGCGGGTTAAACCCCGCATACAAAACCGTCTTATCGCTTCTCCTTAGGATACTGCGCCTTGATAAGACTTGCCGGCGCGCAGCGGCGGAAGGGATGATGACTATGCATGTTGCAATACTTGGATACGGCACGGTAGGGTCCGGAGTAGCGGAAGTAATCGAGCGAAACGGCGGCTTGATTTCCCGCCGCTTTTCCGATCCGATCCGTATCAAATACATTTTGGATGTAAGGGATTTTCCGGACAGCCCGCACCGCGGCCTTTTCATCAAGGATTTTTCCCTCATAGAAAACGATCCGGAGGTTTCCGTTGTCGCGGAAACGATCGGCGGAACCAAAATTGCGTATGAATTCACCCGCAGGGCGCTTTGCGCCGGAAAAAGCGTGGTGACCTCCAACAAGGAACTGGTTGCGGAACACGGCTGTGAACTCATTGAGCTGGCCTGCAAGCACGGTGTCAGCTATCTTTTCGAAGGCAGCGTGGGCGGGGGTATACCCATCCTGCGGCCCATCAGCCAGTGCCTGGCCGCCAATGATATATCCGAGATCTGCGGCATTTTAAACGGAACCACAAATTACATTCTGACCAAAATGATCCGCGAAGGCCTGTCGTTTCAGGCAGCGCTTGCCGAGGCGCAGCANNGTACGCGGAGCGCGACCCGGCCGCCGATCTCGAGGGGCACGACGCCTGCAGAAAAATCTGTATTTTAGCCTCCCTCGCGTTCGGCCGGCATGTTTATCCCTCCTCCGTACCGACGGAGGGGATTACCGGCGTATCGTTGGCCGACGCCGATTACGCCGCGGGCGCGGGCTATAAAATCAAGCTGCTCGGCAGGGCAATCCGGGATGACAGCGGCCGGGTGAGGGCCTATGTCGCTCCGCATCTGGTGGCGTACGGCAGCCCGCTTGCCAACGTGGAGGACGTGTTCAACGCCATTGTGGTAAGGGGCGACGCCGTGGGCGACGTGATGTTCTACGGCCGGGGCGCGGGAAAACTGCCGACCGCAAGCGCCGTCGTCGCCGATATGATTGACGCCATACGGCATAAGGACGAAAAAAAGCAGCCCGCCTGGGGTCCGGGATCGGAGGATATGACCGTTTCGCCGGACGACCTTGCGTTCCGTTGGTATGTTCGGATTTTGGGCGGCGTGGAAAAGGTCTGTTTTGAAAAGGCCGAGATTTTAGGCAGGGGCGGCGCTCCGGCGAACGAAACGGCTTTTCTGACCGGTCCGATGAGCAAGGCGGAGCTTTTGAAAAGAACGGCCGGGCTGAAGGTTCACTCCGCTATTCGCGTTCTTTCCTAGCGCAAAACTGAAAATTTCGGAATAGAATAAGATGCTTCTTCAGACAAGATAAGCGGCATTTGGCCGCAGGAGGGATAACCGATCCATGGCACTTGTGGTACAGAAATTCGGGGGCAGTTCGGTCGCTACTCCGGAGCGCATTCAAAACGTGGCAAGAATTATCGCAGAAACATACCTGAGCGGACATAACCTGGTGGTTGTCCTTTCCGCGATGGGGGACACCACAGACGATCTGATTGAACTGGCGCAAAAGATCAACCCCAACGGATCCAAGCGGGAAATGGATATGCTCCTTTCCACCGGCGAACAGATTTCCGTCTCCCTCTGCGCCATGGCAATCGAACAGATGGGCCTTCCCGTCATATCGCTGACCGGGTGGCAGGCCGGCGTGCAGACCAACTCCGCCTACGGCAACGCGCGCATCAAGCGCCTCGCCGGGGAGAGGATCTCCAAAGAGCTGGATAAGCGGCGCATCGTTCTGCTTGCCGGGTTCCAGGGCATCAACAAGTACGGAGACATCACGACGCTCGGACGGGGCGGATCAGACACCACGGCGGTCGCCGTAGCCGCCTCGCTGCATGCCGAGCTGTGTCAGATCTATACCGACGTCGACGGCGTGTATACGGCGGACCCGAGGCTTGTGCGGGGTGCCCGCTGCTTAGAGGAAATCACCTACGACGAAATGTTGGAACTGGCAACTTTGGGGGCGCAGGTCCTGCACAACCGCTCGGTGGAAATGGCCAAACGATACAGCGTCAACTTAGAAGTGCTTTCCAGTTTTTCGGGGAAGCCCGGAACCAAAGTCAAGGAGGTTGTCAGATCTATGGAAAACATGCAGGTTAGCGGCGTAGCGGTGGATAAAAATATCGCCCGGCTGGCGGTGATTGGTCTGAAGGACCAGCCCGGCGTCGCTTTTAAGATATTCTCCTGCCTGGCCAAGGAGCGGATCAATGTCGACATTATCCTTCAGTCTATCGGCCGGGACGACACAAAGGACATCAGTTTCACCGTCGCCAAGTCGAATCTCGAAAAAGCCCGGCTTTTATTGGAGGCGAATAAGGACGCCATCGGATTTGAACGAATCGAGGCGAGCGACCGCATCGCAAAGGTCAGCATCGTCGGGGCCGGCATGGTCAACAACCCCGGAGTTGCCGCTCTCATGTTTGAAGCGCTTTACAGCAACCAGGTCAATATCCATATGATATCGACCAGTGAAATCAAAGTATCCGTCTTAGTGGACATCACGGACGCCGACCGCGCGGTACAGGCGGTGCACGACCGTTTCTTTTCCACCATCAGCGAATAAAAAGCTCTGTGTCAATTGTTGGGGCGGGGCGAACAGGAAATATACCCGGCAGGCGGTGAAAACCGCTTGCCGGATTTCTATTCTATATGCGACATATTCCGAGCGGGAAGGAACGGCTTCTGAAGCAGGAGAAAATGGCGTGTTGAGAGATGCTTTCTAAAAATTTCATCACTTTTTACAAAAATCGCTATGATATAAATTGACATTATTATAAATAGCACATAAAATATTGATTACAAGGAGTACCAATACAGATACCCGTCTGATTAAACGGTTTTTCGGGCAGAAGCGAAGAAAAACACGCTTACGGACGATTTAAAGAATCAGGGAGCGGCGCAGGCTTAATGATAATAGCGGCGTATATTGCGGATTAAATATACTTATAGTATTAATTGTTTCTCTCGGGTCATATCCAACGATCTTATTTTTTCGCCGGAAGGGAGAAATACTAAGGGCTGTTGAAACCGACCCGAGGAGGTGTTGTATGGATCCGTATTTGGATCAGAATCTGAAACGCGCGCAAGATCAGATAAAACGGCTAAACCACATGATCCGGCAAATGAAAGACAAGCCGGAATTTTCTGATGACCTTGCCTATATGAGCAAAATGGAGGGAACCGCCCGGCAGGCGGAAGAGGCGATTCAGAGCGCGAGAAACAGCAGTCTGCCGGACGGATAGTGTCCCGGGAGGGGGAGAACGAAGGGGACCGTGACGGTTGTCACAGTCCCCTTCGACGTTTTGATCCATTTGTCCGGGCTTTGCCGCATGCAAGCCCATCCGATGCTTTCAGATTACGCTCATTATATTCTGATTCGGCAGATGAAAAACGCCCTGTAACCGCGGTTGCAGGGCGTTCTATTGCCTTCTTAAGGGTTTTCTTCCGGCGCGGATACCGGCGGCGCTTTGGCCTCACGGGGTTTTGGAATCAGGAATGCTAAGATGGTTGTAACTGCGCCGGCGGCAAGTATGACAAGCATCGCGCTCATAAGCCCGTAGGCATCGGCTACCTTGCCCAAGGCCGGCGCAACCACGCCTCCCAAGCTGATGGCAACGCCGAGCGTGATGCCGGAGGACAAGCCGATTCGGTTGGGCAGAAACTTTTGGCCGAGGGCAACCATCGTACTGTAAGGACCGTTGACGGCGAATGCGAGGGGAATCAGCATCAGGGTGGCTAAGAGAATGCTTTTTGTCAAAAGGAATACGGCCAAGGAGGGAACGAAGCAGGAGGTAAAGAGACGGATGATCCGGTTAAAGCCGAACCGGTCGGCCCAGCGGCCGCCGAAAAAGGTTGCCAGCGCGCACGAGACGGAGTAAAAGCTCAGGCGAAGACTGCTGTCCGCTTCGGGAAGAAGCAGAATTCCCATGAAAAACAATGGAACAAAGGTGAGCATGCCCTGCGCGATGACGGAGCGGACCACGAGTGTGGCCGTCAGCTTTCCGAAAGCCGGCCAGTCGTCTTCCCGCGCCGGGGCTTCAAGGCCGCCGTTCTGCTCGGAATTGACTTTCTTCTCTTCCGCCGCCTGTTCAAAGCGTTTGAGTGCGGGAATCCGGGTCAGGAGCACAATGGCCATAAGCGCGGACGGGATGAAGAAGAGGGCGGTGCCCTTCAGTCCCAGCCAGGGAATAATAGCCGCGGCCATAATCGGGCCGACGGAAAACCCGATATTTCCGCCTACCGCGAAAATGCCCATGCCGGTTCCTTTGTTGGCTCCGGCAACGAGGTTGGCGTTGCGTCCGCCCTCCGGATGAAACACGGCTATGCCGACGCCGCCGACGGCTATGGCAAAAAACATCGCCCAGTAATTATGTAGAAATCCGAGCAGGGATACGCCGACGCTGGACATCAGAATCCCGAGACTCATGAGCCACGGCCTGTTATACTTATCTCCCAAGTAGCCGAAAAGCGGCTGCACCACGGAGGAAATGAAGTTTGCCGCAAAAATAAGGCCGCCAACAGCGGTATAGTTGAGGATGCCCTGCGACACCATAAACGGAAAAATCGCGATCAGCGCTCCCTGGTTGATATCGCAGCTGACATGCGCCAACATCATCATGTAACTGTAGCGGTTTCCTTTCATCCATCCATCACCTGATTTGCTCAAAAATAAAACCCGGAAGCGATACCGCTTTCCGCGGTTTCCCCGGCAACCGTCTTATGATCTGTGATATAGGAAAAACCGGTTTTCACGGTTTCCCGCAAACGCGTTACAAAAGATATTTTACCATTGATTTTAGAAAATCACAAGATAGTTAAGGGACTATTACAAACGAATCCATTTATTCCATGCTGTATAGAAGCCTTCGCATTATACTCGCCGTATTATTTGTATTTTTGAAAAATGTCCTGATAAATCCGATAGATTTCCAGCATATCCTCGGGCAGGCGGTCAAACCATTTGAGATAGCCTTGCTCGTCGGGCTGCAAGGAGCCGTTATCTATTACATAATGCTCCGGTACCCTGCATTTAAATAAAATACAGATTTGGTGGGCCCGTTCATTCTGATTTCGGAGTCCGGGCCGCTTTTCCTGAAAAATCAGACTGCGTACCGTGACAGGCTCCGGGTCGTGTTCCACCGCACATCCGATTTCCTCCAAAGCCGTACGCTGAATGCGTTCTTCAATGGTTTCTTTAAAACGGATGCATCCCCCCGGCAGATGCCAACCTCGGCCGAAGTGCACGTCATCCCGCCATGCCAAGAGAATACGCCCCTTGGAATCAAACGTTAGTAACTCCACCGTTGGAATGGGAGAGAGGGTAGAGATATGCAGAAACAATTCTTCGGGAAGATTGTGTTCAGACTCGCACATATTCTTCATCAAAATTGACTCGTTCCTCCTCAATAACCAACGGTCTATTTATCACTCGGGTATTAATGCTCAAGATATATTCACCAAGCAGACCGATAAAAAATATTTGTACGGAACCTAACACCAATACAGCCAGAAGGATAGGGATGTTGCCTGCGGGAAAGCGATCCCACCAAACGAACTTCATAATTAAATATACCAGCGCAGCCAATATGCTTAACCCGGAAAGAATAAACCCTCCAATAGTGGCGACCCGCAGACCGATCTTCGTATAGGAGGTAAAGCTAAGCATGGCGGCATCATAGTATCGGTAAAAATTGAAGCTTGTTTTACCTGCCCTGCGTTTTTTCTGTTCATAAGGGATTTCTTTTCGTTCGAAGCCTAACTCTGCCACAATGCCTCTCAGAAACGGCATCGGATCACGCAGGTTACGAAGAATATTTAAAAAGCTTTTATCATATAATCCAAATCCGGTAAAATGTTCGATTTGCTCCACATCGGACATGTTTTTTATGATTTTATAATAACAGGTTCGAAAAAATCTTATCAGCCTATTTTCTTTGCTTGCGGTTTTTATACCGCTAATGATCTTATAC
>DCTG01000220.1 GCA_002329245.1 Clostridiales bacterium UBA1446 | reverse complement strand
CCTCCATTTATTAAATGGAGGCCTTTGCGTGAATCGACCCAAAAACCGACGAAATCGCCCCGGACAATCCGGAAGGATTCCGGCTTATGGTATCATTTGCCCGCTCAGAAACAAATAATCCAAATAGGCGTCTCTGATCTGCGTATACTTTCCGTGCGGGATTGGGATTTCCGCCATGCAGTTCATTGTAATGGCACGCGCGGAAATATTCTGAATGTGCTCCATGTTGACGAGATAGGAGCGGTGGGGACGCAAAAATCCGCTGCGCTGCGCAAGGCGGCTTTGCATCTGCTCGATTGTAGCCGAGGCTTCCAGCTCCCTGCCGTTCGTGAGGTGGAGAAAGAGCGTGCGGTTGATGGCTTCGCAGTATTCCAGCCGGGAAAGCCGGATACGTGTGATGCCGGTTTTGCATTTGAGGACCAGAAAGTCCGACTGCTCCTGAATCTGCTCGTCCGACAGCTGATCCAACAGCTTGTAAAACGCTTCCTTCCGGATTGGCTTGAGCTGATAGAAATAGGCGTTTACCTGATAGGACTGCACGGCAAACTCCGGGGCGGAAGTCAGAAAAATAATTTTTATATTGCCGTCGTACCGGCGAATCTCTTTTGCCGCTTCCATTCCGTTTTCTCCGCACATCAGGATATCCAAAAAGAGGATATCGTAGCGTGCCCCCCGCTCGATTTCTGCCAGCAGTTCCAGCGGACTTTGAAAGGCGGCATACGAAACTTCGCGATTTCGATCCACGCGGTACTGCTCCATGAGATCGCACAGTTCCCTCAGCACCTCAAGATCATCATCGCAAAACGCTACCTTCAGCATATTATAGTTCCAAACCTTTCATTTCATATGAAGGAGACAATACATCCGTTTCGCGCCGCGCTCCTTTTCCCGCCTTATCCGGACAGCCGGATGAAATGAGTGGCATCCCGCCGCAGCTTCCGTTTGATTTCCGACGGCGGCATTATTTTACCATTTTGGAGCGTCAAAGAAAAGAGAAAGAGCGGCAACGCCGGTTTGAAGGAGGGCGGCGGAATCGAAAAGAAAACGCGGGGACGGATGCATCACGATATCGAGGAGATAAACGCAAGGGCCCTGTCGTATACTTCCGCATACCGGAGTCTTTTCGCAACAGCCCAGTGCGCTTCAAAACCGACAGATACTCCCCTTTGTAAAGCGACAGAATCGTCAGCGCGGCCTGGCGGGTTTTGTTCTGCTCAAAATCCCGGGCGGCCTGCTCGAACAGATCGGCATCCGTTATGCTGAAGTATCCCGACGCGGGCAGCATTTCGGATTACGCGAAAGATGCCGCGCTTTACTGCCAGACTACGGGGAGCATCGGAGGGCGCACCGGCGGGGTGTTCGCCCCGCAGGAAACCGCCACACGCGCCGAGGTCGCGGCCATTATCCAGCGGTTTATTGAAACGGTTCTGAAATAGGCTCCATGTTCGTTGGGGCTGTGCAAACCGCAAAGCATCCGGCAAGCGGTGAAAACCGCTTGCCGGATGCTTTCTAGTTATCCACCCCTCAGGCGGTAAGTCTCATTTCGGTATAAAACTCCGAAACCGCATGGAAAAAGGCATGGATGTTCCGCCAGCTTGCAAGCGGCGGGATATCGCATCCCGACGAAATCACAAAATTGGGATACGCGCGGCACGCTTCAAGCAAATCCAGCGTCGCGTTGCGTATGGAACCCGGCGTTCCGTTGTTAAACTGCCCGGTCGGGTCGATGTTTCCAAAGGCTAAAACGTTCTCCGGGATATGTTTTAAGATTTGAGCCATATCCACGGCGTTTCCAAAGTGGTATCCCATTGCGCCGCAAGTTGCGATGTCCCCTATCAGACGGGGCACTTCGTTGCCGCAGTTGTGATAGATTACCATAAATTCGTCGCTTTGCACCTGCTCCACAATTCGCCTCACGTACGGGACCGAGAACTCCGCGTTCAGCTTCGCGCTCAGCACGCCGGCAAGCGGTTCCGCCAAAATTACGCCGTCGGCTCCGGCGGCTTTGAGCGCTTTGATATACCGGACGCTGAATTCCGCCGCCTTGCTCAGCACGGTGTGGACCATATCCGGCTCTTCAAAGCAATAGACCATCGCTTCCGATACGTCCAACAGGCGGCCCGCTAAGGAAAACGGCCCGATTGCGTTTCCAAACACCGGACGGTCCGAAATGAGTTCAACCGCTTTTTGAATCGTATCGATACAGATCCCCGTACGCCCCGCGCCAAGCTGCGGGACCGCAAGCGCTTCCGCCTGCTCCATCGTCTCGACGATGTGCCCCACGACAGTCGGCACTTCATTGTTTCCATAGCGGATCTGCGAACCGAACGCCTCAGCTTCCACCGATAGGTCCATGTAGCTTAGGGACGCGCAGGCGTTCGTCAGGTCGGCGATCAGTTTCATCCCCTGCGCCTGGAGAGTGCTGTCGAAAATAATCTCACGCACTTCTTTTTTTAATAATTGAACGGACGGAAAGGATAGAAGCGGCATCGCCTTTTTAACGGGAGCGGCGATCATTTGCTCCGTCCATATTTTCATGTTCATGGAAAATTGCACTCCGATCTTTTGTGTTCAAGCTTATCATAACCGATTGCTTCAAGGATATCATAGCGCTCCGGCTTCCAATTTTATTGTGTATTCTTTCGATTTTTTGTAATATTGTTTATTATTTAACAATCTTGAGCAAAGCGCAGAAAAGCCCGTCCGCGCCTACAGTTCCAACGCGGACAGGCAAGGAAGCGTTGTGAGCGGAAGATGGAGACGGGGAAAAGCGGCGGCCCGATGAAGGCATCGGGTACTTGCGCTGTGTTTGCGAGCATTGCATGCTGTGAGAGACGACACCCTCAGTCGGCTATGCCGACAGCGCCGCTCTATGGGAGCCGTTTTTCGATTTTCTTATGATTGCTTCACGTGAATCATTCCGTCGGAGCATCAAGCAGATCAATCCACCAGAATACAACTGACGAAGGTGATGGTGTCCGGTCCGCTGTAATAAGGCGCTCCGTTGTCCCTGCAGACCTGGCTCACAAAAAGGCCGCAGGCTTCCATGGAAGGCGCGGTTTGTTCCGGAAAGCGGCAGGGCTCGCCGGGATACGTACACCGCTCGCAGCGAGTGCAGGCTCCCGCCCCCATGGGGAAGAAACCGGGATATTCTGCCCGTAGCAGCGGCAGAAGCCGCCCGAAGCTGTCCCGATGCCGCGCGATGGCGGCGCTCATTCCTTCCGCGTCGAAACTGTCCTCCAGAGTTTCCGTCGTTTGCAGCAGAATTCCCCTGTGAAACCCGGCCGCCCGCTGTTCCGCTTCCTCCAGAGAGATGCAGGCGGGCGGACAGGTCCAATTTTTGTTATAATTGCGGCACTTGTCCTCGGCGCACATGGCGCGCACCTCCGGCAAAAAGCGAAGCGTTTTGGGATCGACCGGCCAGACCGAGGTAAAGCCGCAGGCAAGCGCTAATTTTTCCCAGTGCTCAAACGATGCTTCGTTTCCCATTTTTCTCATTCAATCCTTTCTATCCAAACCGGTTACGCCGGGCTCCGGAAACTGCATGGAATCGATATACGCGTCCATGAACGCGGGACTTCCGGAAAGCTCAAAATACCGGCATCGCGCTTTGATTTCGCAAAGTTGCTCCCGTTCCGACGCGGAGAGGAGCGCGCAAATTGCGCCGGCGCC
>DCTG01000158.1:192-16745 GCA_002329245.1 Clostridiales bacterium UBA1446 | reverse complement strand
CTGCAGGCTGTAACCCATATCAACTCAAAACCGCCGTCCAAACCGTCAAGTTCTTCTGCCATCGCCTCGTTCATGTTAAAATCCGCCAGCTGTAAATATCCTGATTTTTGAACCTCTAAAGCCGTATCATTTTTAGCCATATCTTTAACCTTCCGTAAATCTTTAGATTTTTAAGATAAGATCTACGCTTTTTCCAAGCCTACGCTTGGATAAAGGGGCCCCTAAAGGGGCAGTTGAAAACGGTTGGTTTACGTAGTATAACAATTCCCAAGATAATAAATCTTGGAGGAGCAATATGAAAGCCACAGACGAGTTTTCCGAATATTACAATGAACTTCTCGATGTTGACCCGCGGTTCTTTGGACATCCGAACAATCAAAACTATCTTCGGATGGAAACACCGTCCTTGTCACCGCCAAAAACTAGGGCAAAGTCCGTCCCAACCCAAACTCACGGTCGAGAAACCTACGTATAATTTGACGGTGTTCAAAGTACACTTTGGCAAATTAACCTTAAAAATGTACGATAAAGGCGAGCGTGTTCTTCGGATTGAAGCTGTGGCCCATAATACAAAAGACCTGCGCTGTGGAAAAATCATCGAGAAATTTTCTAACATGATTTCTTCCTTGAGAGGCATGACGATCCGGTTTCTCAATGTTTTGCAATACGCCCATATTTCTTTCCTGGATCAAGGAGCATTAGATGATTTACCTAAGCCTACCTGCCGTGGAAAGAACCGAGTTGCTGGTATTGATATAAACAATCCGCGAATGCGAGTAGTGATTGAACCATTGATGTCTCTGGCACTTAAACCCGCAGGCTTTTCCGTTTCCGACCTGGCTACAAAAGTTAATGAATTGACCGGTTGGACTCATTATGGAATCCGCCAAGCTGCCTACGACCTCAGAAAAATCAGGGGCAAGGCTTTCATTGAACAACAAAACAATTCTCGCCGTTACCTTGTTTCTTCACAAGGATTTCAAACAATGTGTGCCTTGCTGATCTTGCGGGAAAAGGTTTTTAAACCGGTCATTGCTTCTATGGGAAAATTCCGGCGGGGTCCAAAACCCAAAAAAATATGTGCTCTTGATACTCATTACGAAAATCTTCAGAAAGAACTCTGCAAAACTTTTGTAACGCTCGTTCCCAAACAAATACCTATATGATTGTCTTTTAATTGTTGTGAGGTATTAGTCTGGAGTTTATAAATATTCTGGGTATTTCCTGCTTGAAACCATTCAATTCCGCTTTTGAAAGCCGACGGAGTATAGGCTACTTCTGCCCCTAAAGCTTCGCTCACGAATCTTAGAGGTACCATAGTACGCCCTCCGGTAACAGTGGCCGGAGCTTGCAGGGTTATTGGAGAACCATCAATAGTTGCCGTTGCCGAGCCAATGGTCAGGACGACCACCTTTTCTCCCTTAATGGTTACAGTCAATGCTGCAGGATCCCAATCGACTGTGGCACCGAGCTGTTGTGCGATGATACTGACTGGAACCATCGTACAATTATTCTCAATATACGGCTGCTGGTCGCAATTCACCTGTTCGCCATTAATTTTCACTATTAATTGTTTCCCGTCATTGACTACTTCTACCGTTTGCCCCGCACTACACGGCAGTATGAATAAAAACATCAACATTAGCATGAAGAATACCGCCATTCCTAATCTGGTGAACTTAAGTTTCATTTTTTACCCCCTTCTTTTTCTCCCATTTCTTTGGTGCATATTCACCTATTTCTTTATTGATACAATAGCTATTTTAAAATACCATCATTTTTTATTTCAATTTTATATATTTTGGGATCATTCCATCCTTCACATGTCCTCTGGATAGTCCATAAGTATTTCCCGTCCCATGTTAAAGCCCAGTTTCCCACAGCTGCCGCATAAATTTGTCCAACTATGTTTCCGTTCATGTCATATTTATAAAGTTTTTCTCCGCCCACCCAAAAATACTGGTCAGCCCATGCCAGGGACTGGCCGCCTGGCCCACTTAGATTAATCTCTCCAAGTTTGCTGCCGTTTTTATCCAATTTATATATCTTTGAACCGTCCCTGCTTATTTGAGAGGCCAACTCAGGTTTTTTCTTTTTGTCAATGGCGGGGATTACCAATTTTAGTCAATATCCTCTGTATATGCACATTGGAATTGTGACACCACACGAAAATATAATCGGAATGACAGTGAAACAGTCGGTTTGAATTATCCCAATGCAGAAGGAAGAAGAACAGCGGAAAGCCCTATGCGGTAAAACCGCACGTACTGTTTGATGCTGGGTGGGTGGTATTCCCACTTAACAGAAGGAATCGCGCTCGACCAGCGAAAACAGCCGGTTGGGGATTGCCGGGCGGGTTCCATCAGGGCAAGGTCCAATTAAAAGTAATTCGCCGGCTTTGACAAGTACGAAAACAGTGAACTCGACAAAGGGAAGTCGTTAGCCAAAACTTACCCCGCGACCATTGTTTCTGACGGCTTGAGAGACTTGATCATTGGGGTCGATAATCCCCAAAATCCGCCCGAGTCAATGGTCGAAACGAAAATTCTCGACGGCAACATCGGCTATATAAAACTCTGGGGCGAATTCGATGCCGGCTTTAAAAACACCGGAAAAGCGCCTTCTACACTCGGCTTATTCAGGGCTGCGCTGGTTGAATTCAACAAGGCCAAGGTCAAAGGGCTGATTATCGACATTCGCAATAATGTGGGTGGTTTAGACTCGATGGTGGCTGATATGCTGGCGTCGTTCTATTCCGAGAAAACCTTCTACGAATACCAGAACTGTTTCAACACGATCACCGGTTCCTGGGAAATACGGGCGGATGATACCCGTAAAGGAAATGCTTCAGACCCCGGGCTATATATCGAGCCTGACGCCCCCTTCTTTCGTGGTCCGGTCGTAGCGCTGATCAATTTAAAGTGCACAAGTTCGGGCGAAGGGTTGGCGATGGGAATCAAAAATGCGTCAAGAGGAGCAACGGTTGGCTTTTACGGGACAAACGGGTCGTTTGGCATAGCTGGGGGAGAAGCGAAGATGCCCGGCGATATAGCGGTACATTGGCCGTATGGCCAATCACTGGATAGAAATAAACAGGTTCAGATTGACAGCCGCGATGGCGTAGGGGGAATTGCGCCGTCTATCCGCACTCCTATGACCAGGGAGAATGCGCTGAAGGTTGCCCGGGGCGAGGACGTCGAGCTAGAGCATGCTATTGAAGTCATCAATACTTATGAAACCGCACATTGAAACGCAGAATAGCAAGAACCCGAAAGTCGTATGATTCAACCTTCGGGTTCTTTGCTTTCGGATGCTAATGTAAAATTAGCGTCGCCAATTGCTGAAACTCGGGATACCGGCCGAATACAATCGGGTTCAAATTTGCAGTGCCGCCCGCGGCGGCATGATTAATGCGCCACGCCTGTGCCGAGGTCGTCTGGGCATATCAGTCGCGACGGCACAATACGACCGGCCTGTCTTTCATTCGCTGCCTCCATCAGCCTTATTTATTTTTGAACAACCCTTTCAAGTCAATTTCCTGCCAGTCGGAATAATCCAGACCGCGAATCCATAGCTTCAGATCTTTCGGCACCGCGATAACCTGCAATACACTGCCTTTATGTGTCGCTCCGCCGTTTTGCATTTGAATGTCCAGCAGTTTTTTCATTCCCGCCGGATCGAGCTTTCCGTAAAACTCCTTGGAATTGGCAAGGTTAAGAAGATTCTGGTAGCGGGGATCTTCCTTCGGGTTCCGCGGCTTAGTTACTTTTCCTTCCCATTCTTGTGGGTACGGGGGGACAAAACTGTTATACGCCGCTAACACGCCATTTTGTTCGCTACGCCTCACTCGGCTCGCAAAAGTTGGCCTTTCAACGGAGACGCATTCTTTCGAATCGGCAATTTGAATAATATATGCCATGTCTGCCGGTACAGCCGCCAGATATGCGGCTGCTTCCTCGATAGTGCTGCATTGATTCAGGACCGAAACCAAAGTGGAAACACTATTCTCACGATCTTCGAAGATGTTGGTATCGGAATATACGCCATTATTTAATTCAAGGAAAAGCCCTTTGTTATTCATCCCTGTTTCAAGGTAAACATTGCCGAGGGGATGTACATTGGCAAAGCTGTTTCCCGAATCGGGATTGAATACGACAACAGACAAGTATTTCATGTACTTTTTCATGCTTTCTCTGTCAATATCCCAGTTTCTCCCGAATACCAGACTGCCATCCGGTGTATAATTGCCCCAAGCGGCCAAACCACTGCACGCACTGGGGGCTACAGGACCCAACACGACATCAGCGAGATTGAGCATACCCGCATTTAATAACAAAACCTCGTCTTCACTAAGCCCTGAGGTTTCGGAAATGCCCTTCAGCAATTCCCGAAGATTCACGTTCAAACTACCGGCAAATTCTTTTGCATCTTCAAGCTGCTCTTTTTTATCTATTCCACGGGCCGCAACATCTTCGGTTATTTCCTGATAGAATTGGCACAAATCTTCCCGGACGAGTCCTCCGTACTGACGGCCCATTTCCCGCCAGGTACCGGTCAAATTTAACACCCAGTAAATATTATCGCTGGTTTTGTAGGCAGTGCCGCCCTCGAACGTTGTGACCTTCAAAATCTTGTCGTTCTTTTCACTGATATAGTTTGTCGGCGAACAAATCAAAATAATAGATAAAACAAGAAATAGAAAAACAGAAATAAGTAATGATTTTCGATTATTCACAGTAATTCCTCCCAATTGTTAGACAGTTGATGTTTTCGAGGGAAGCGCTTGCTCCACTTTCGGAATTTCCTTCCTTTACACCAAAGCCAGCTTCAACAGCGTTGCGTTCTTTCATGTCCTGGCGCGCGGTTTGCTTCTCCTGTCTGCTGTCGATCGTCGGACGGCCCAGCGGTGGCCCGCTCAGCCTGATGCCACGTTCTCTGCAGAAAGAGAGGTTTTCCCGGGTGCGGTATATCTTGTCTGCCAGGATTGCTTCCGGATAATAACCCTTTTGTTGTTTGTAGTCTTCAACCGTCTGTTTAAAACCGAGACTTTCGTTGAAGGGATCCCAGCTAAGNNAGTCAAGACTTTCGTTAAAGGAATCCCAGCTAAGGTGATCGATGAAGGCATATCCGTCCACCATGCTGACGGCCACTTTAGCCCCAAACTCGGTCTGTGCTCTGGCCTTGCCTCTTACTATGGGACGCACATGGGGCTGAGAGATGCTGACTATGCGGTCATCGGTCCGGTGTACCCTTGTCTGGTACATCTCTCGCTGCTGATTTTCCTTCTGTCTCTTATACGCAAAAAAAGCGTAATCGTCACATCTTTTCAAAAAATTTATGGACATATTTATTGGATCGGCATGATCGTTCGTCGTTCATATCCGCGGCCGTAAACGCAGCCTTAATTATTTTTGCCGCAGGTTAATTACCGGTCAGTATTCGCAGCGCATCATCCAGCTCCACGTCTTCGCCGCCGGCAATGCGTATGGCGTTTTGTTCGGTCATCGGTATCCGTATGGACGGACTTACTCCGCCTATACCGTTCCGGCTGTCGAGCTGGATGCTTTTATTCTTGTCAAGCGATTGACCGGACGGGAATTCCACCGTGATCCCGCCAGGCATTTTCACCTCGCTGCCGGCAAGGCCGAAGGAACCGTTGGTTCCAAAAAAGCCAAGCGTTTCGCCGTTCGGAAGATTTTTAATGCCCATTGCCAAACCTTCCCCGCTGCTTACGCATTTTGAGTTGATCAGCGCGATGATTTTTCCGGTAAACCGCTGCTCCGCCGGCTGAATGTAAAGCGCCGTGAGCTGATCCGAACCATAAACCTTTTGATATTCGTACAGCGTCTTTTCCGGGTAGAACAATCCCAGAATATCGGCGGCCATGTCGTCAAGCCCGCCCATATTGTTGCGGATATCCAGGATCATCCCGGCGCATTTGTTTTCATTTGCGTAGGCGACGGCTTCGCGCATCAGGCTCAGTGTCGATACGGCCTTCCCCGTCTGCTGCAGATCCGCGTCAAACTCTGCCCACAGCTTTATATAGCAGATGTTCCCGCCGATAATCTTTTTCTCCACAATGGACTCCGGCTCCGGATCGGGGTTTTCATGTCCAAGGAACATATCCCTGAGTTTATCCGATACGACGGAATTGGGATAGTTCTTTTTCAAAGACTGCTTATTATCGTTGTAAGCGGTCAGCGTTAACGAACGCTTCCGGCCGGAATCCGGGCTAATCACAGAAAGGCTGATTTCCGTACCGACGGGAGCGCGCACAAGATATGCCAGCTGTTTCTGCCTCAGATATTCGTCCGTAGCCGAAGTTCCGGCAAAGACCGTCGAAACTGTTTCAACCGCGTTGGCGATGGGCTGTCCGTTCCATTCGGTCAGTTCATCGCCCGCCCGTATCCCGGCGTCATATGCCGGGCCCGATTGGTCAACCCATGTCACGATGATTTTGCCGTTATCCAGCCTCGCGGCCGCAAAGCCGAAACCGCCGCCGATATATTTGTCGTCGATGTCTGCGATATTGTTCATCCGGACATGCCCGTCCGGAATTTCATTCAGGTACGAGCGCAGGGCGATGTAATAATCCTCAAACGAGTTTTTTGCCTGGGCGGATTCTATTTGCGGGCGATATTTATCGTAAAGCTCCTGCCAATTAATACCTTTCCATTGCGTAAACGCGTATTCATCGGCCATTGTCTGATTATCTTTCTGAAAAGCCTGCGTCCAGGAAAGCCCGCTGAAATCACCTCCGGTTGTTTCCTTGTCTTTCATAACGCAGAATAGCGCCGAGATGGCCAGCGCAACAAGGATCACCTCCGCGCCGGCAATAACAATAATCTTTTTCCTCTTGGTCATATTACGCTCCCTTCTTCATTCTTTTATGCGCGGCTTCCGTTTATATGGAGCCGGGCGCGATTCGCTTTTGATTGCAGTCAGCGATTCCCGGCGTCGGNNATTAACTCGGCGTAGTAAACGCCCCCTCCGCTGTAGTCGGAGAGATCGCACAGCACCGCGTATACGGTATCGCCGCGGATGAGAACGGCCGCTCCGTAGCCCGGAACGTTGCCCTGTAAAAAAATCACCTGTTGCCCCCTCAGCATTTTGCGCGCGACGCATAAGCCGTATTCCACCCCGTCCCGAACCGAAAAAAAGTCAAGCAGCGCCTGCTTTGACGCTTCGCTTAAAAAATGACCGCGGATCAGCGCGTCCGCCCATTTCGCTATATCGGAAGCGGTGGAATACATCCCGCAGGCAAGGCCGGACCAGGACGTTGTGGCGCCGGTGAAATCCATCCGCCCGTCTTGGAGGGTGTCGGAGTATCCATGTATGATACGGCTATGAATCCTGCTTTTTTCATCCGCAAAAAAGGTGTCCTTCAGCCCGCATGGAACAAGTATTTTTTCCCGTATCAGCGTCTCGCATTCTTTTCCCGTAGCAGCTTCGATCATTTCCTTGGCGATAAGTATATTGGTGTTGGAATAACGGAAGTCGCCGCGCTCCAGCAGCGCGGAATTGCGGATTCCCATATGGATCAGCTCGTCCGGCGCGTAATCCTTAAAATAATCCGCCGGGGCGAAATCGGTCGTATAATCGGCGACGCCGCTGCGCATGGAAAGCAGATCCCGCAGGGTAACGCGGTCCTTGTCCCATAATGACAGCGCGGGCAGATATTTCCCGACGGGGTCGTCCAGCCGGATGCTTCCCTCCTGCTGCAAAATCAGTGCGAGCGCCGCGACAAACGACTTGGAAACGCTGCCGACGCAGTACAGGCTGCTCCCGGTTCCCTTTCCATAACACGTTTGCCGGACCTCTCCATCCGCCGGCATCACTGCGACAGAAACGGATGGGATAGCGTACTCGTCGGCAATTCGCGAAACGGCGTAGGGCACTTGCCGGCCGCCCGCGGGGCTTCCCCCGCAGGCGGCCAGCAGCGCGAGCAGCAATAAAAGAGCAATCTTACGTACCATAACTCAGCGGGCGACCAGCATGACCTTGCAGTAGGTGTCGGCGTGGTGATCGTACAGCTCCCAGCTGTTGTAGGTCTCGGTCCCGCCGTCGAACAGGTTGTAGATTGGCACATCTTTCACCCATCGAGCCCAGTATATATACCATTTTCCGGGTTCCAGAAAGAGCCACCCATCGGGCGTCCAGCCGTTATTGCCCCCCAGATAGGCCACGAGATAGTTATAGGGGGCGGTGTAACCCGCGTTCCAGTTCTTGAAAATCATATTTGCGTCGTCCTTGCTTATGAGATCATAAGCGGGGCTAGATTCGGTTAATCCCCTGTTTATATAAATATCTCTCATGATACCAGTACCTTTGCCTATACGATACTCATACCTATCAGGCAAACCAGGATGATAAAAATCAATAAACTGGGATATCTTAAAGATGTCTCCCACCATGACGTAGATCCCGTTGTTGTAGTTGCATTTGAACCTGAAGTCGCCGCTGTTGGTGCTGCCCCACGCGTTATGGACGTTGGTGTTGTCCAGAGAAGGAATTCTCTGGTTCAGCACGTTTTCCTGCTGTGTGAGCCGGGTATTGAAATCGGAATTGAATTTCGCCAGCAGCTCGGCGGCTTTCAGCGTCTGGTTGGTCCCGGGAACCGGGATCTCGTCGTTGTAGTTGCAGTATTCGGCGTAGAGAAGCGCGCCCTGCGCCTGATACATCAGCATTTCGTCAACAAACTTGTGCAGGGCGATGATCGAGTTGTGTTCGAACGGGAGGTTGGCTTTCAGGTCGCCGTAATAGGTTTCGATCAGCGACGCGGTATATTGATCGCCCCCCATGACGTCCCCGATATCCTTGACGCATTGCTGGATGTTGTCCTGACTGATCAGGCCGGCCGGGCCGGCGAGGGTATCCATCTTTCTCTTGATGGCCGGGTCCTGATACGGGTCCCCGTTCGGGTTTTTTGCTTTGAAGTCTTCAACCATCTTTTTGATTGACATGTAATAGTTATAATCGTCGCGGATTTTCTGCTTGGCGTGGATGATGCTGGCAAGCTGGGCCTGCACGCCCTGATGGTTGATCGCGTTGAGGATACGCGTTTCCATCTCGGTCATCTGCGCGCTGAGTTTGTCAATGGACTGCTGGATCTGCGCGAGCTGCTCGCTGACGTCCGGCCCCTCTAATCCGGTCTGGCGGAGAAAATACTCGAGCCCTGTCTTGGCGCCTTCCTTGAGGCCATCCTCGATCCCGCTGACGATCACATCCTTCACCTTGCCGATGCCCCAGTCGAGGACGTCGTCAAGAAAACCGCCGGTCTGGCTGCTTGCGGCCCCGTAAATTCTTTTTATGGCGTCGGTGTCGTCGGCCGGGATGGGCGCGGCGTCGAGAAGGCCCATGTCGTCGACAGCGTAAACCGTCGCTTCCGCGCCGGTGACGCCGCCCATGGCCCCGGAACGGACGGAAATGATGCCGTCGTCATTGCCGGGCGTTCCGTTTACTGTGAGCTGGATATGATGGCCGTTCAGCCGCTTGACCTCCGCGATGCTCAGGCCCGAAAGCCCGCCCTTCAAGACGATATCCGCAGCGTGTATGCCGGATGCAAAATCGTTTCCGGTCGAATACACGTCATAGAGCTTGGAATCGCCGCTGCCTGTCTGGTGTTTTTTCACAAGGTACGCCTGGATCGAGGGATTCTTAATAAAAATCTTTCCGCTCACGGTCCGGCCCGTCTGGACGCCCTTCCCCGCGATGGTGATCGTCCCGGTGCCGGGCTTGAGCAGAGCGCCGCCTGTGATGGTCACGGTGGCCATGTTGGGGCTTTGCCTCCGGACACTTGTCACGGTGTAGCCCGCGAGCGCCTCTCCGAGGGTGAACATGTCGGAGGTCAGCTTGTCCGCGAAGAGGTCGTTCTGAAGGCTGATATCGACCTGGTCGTTCACCTTTTCCTCCGTGGTGAGGCTGCTGTAGGCAAGGATCGAGGCAGCGCCGGCGACGGTGATGACCTGATCGACCGAAAATCCGCTCCCAAGCGTCGAACCGGCGAGAGTGATTATGCCGTTGCCGTTATCCGAATCGACATCGCCGCTCAGGTCGACCGTCAGCTTCTGGCCTTTCGCACTGACGGAAACCACCTTCATTTTTGAGAATCCTCCGGAAAGCGTCACGTCCGACGCAGCCGGTGTTTTGGCAAAGGTGTCTCCCGAGAGCGTGAAGCTCAGGCTGCCGTTGAAATTGGCGTTGTTTTCAAGCAGGGACGTGTCCGGCGTGAGCTGGGGGTATTCGATTGTGACGCTTGACTGATAAGCCGTTTTACTGTCGTTAAGCGCGTCCGGCATGATATAAATCTCGCCGGCCGGATTGGTTTTGTCCGAACCGTAGGCATGGGTGGTAGCCGCATTTCCCTTAACGGCGACTGCAAGCCGGTTGTCGGAATCGGAATACGAAACATTTTCCACCGCCATGCCCTGGAACAGACCGCCCAGTTGGACATATTTTTTATCCATGGATTTGATTTTGCTCTTGTCGATGCTCAGCAAAAATGTTTGGTCATACGAGGTCTGCGCCGGCAGGCTGGAAGGCTCGCAGGCAACCGTCTGCAAATCCACCTCGTCGTTCAGCGTGGTATTGCCGACCTGTTTCGTAAAAGTGCCGACCAAAAAGCCGGGATTGATCGCCGCCGTGACGCTCGTGAGCAATATAACGGCGGCAAGGAAGCCGGCCACAAAGCCCTGTATTTGCTTTTTGTCGGGCTTAAAGCGCCTTTTCCTCTTTTTCTGATGATTTTTCGTTGGCTCTTCTTTAGCCGCATGGTTTTCCTGCTGTGCGATGCCGATCTCGCCTTCTTCAATTTTGCCGCTGTCCTCTTTTGCGTCGAGGATTTCCTGCTCAAAACCGTCCGCAACCTTTTTTTCGGTTTTCATACCTTATCCTCCTTGATTTGTATTCGTTTTTCACGGGTACAGCGTGCCGTTCGCCGCACCCGTTATAACCCAAATGCTTAATTGCCTGCCGGGCGCGTATACGGGTAATCTCCCTCGGCGGCTATGCACCAGACCGCGCCTTCGACGGGCGACTGCCCTGAAAGATCAGGCAGGGTGAACTGTTCCGCACCCGGAGCCAGTATTCCCGCCAGCACCGGATAATCCTTCGCGTTCAGCGTCTGCCCCTTGCAGGGAAGATAGCCATGTTTCTGCAACACTTTATCAGATGCTTTCAGCAGGACGATTTCCCCGCAACAAACCGCGTTCCCGTAATCCGCCTTGTAATCCGAACGATTCACCGGCACATACAGCACTTTACCCTTTGTGACTGTGTTTTCTACTTTACCCGTATCCGCCTTTGAACCAAATTGTGTAACGTAATACGCAAATCCTTCGGCAAATGCAGCTCCGTCGCTTTTGATAAACTGGCTGTTGATATCTTCGTCCGCACCGGGAATATGGAAAACCGACAGCTCGCCTGAATATTTCTGCGCGGTGTCCAGTACCGGAGTTTCTGTTCCGGCAGGAAACATCCTGTATTGGACGATATCGCCCCCTCCGCTTACCGAACCCGTCAGAAAAGACGGATCGTAGGCCGTTAAAATGCCTACCGTCAGAATCAGCATGGCGGCCATGCCAGCGGCGAAATTGAACAAAGATCGCCTGTTTTTCCGGAAAACAGAACCCGTTTTTTTATGCTCCGCAGTTTGTGTCTGCTCCGCCTCCTCTGCTTTTTGTAAAAACAAAGCTTTGGCCTTTTGCTTTGCTTCTTCGTCGGGAGTCACATTGAGCGATTTTATGAGCTCATTAAATTCGAATTGATCACTCATTTTGATTCCTCCTGACTCTTATACGCGAAAACAGCGATTTCGTCACACTGTTCCATCAGATTTTTTAATTTTATTATCGCTCGGTTTAAAATCGTGCTGACATTGCTCTCCGAAATCGCCAGAACCTTTCCGATTTCACGGTTGGACAGTTCCCCGTAATATTTCAATGTCACGGCACTGCGCTGGCGCTCGTCAAGCCGGGAAAGCAGCGAGAGAAGCTCTTTCTTTGTTTCTCCCCGCACAAAGTCCGATTCAATATCCACGGAATCCGGAAGTTCCAGAGGCTCATCCAGCGCCGCCGTTTCCTTTCCCTTCAGGCGGCGGAAATGGCTCCGCATTTCATTTAACGCGATGGTGAAAACCCATGTGGATACCGCGCCTTTTTCTCTGCGGTAGGTGCGGTAGCTTTCCGCGATTTTTACAAAGGTCTGGCTGGCAAGATCTTCCGCCAGCGCGGTGTTTCCTGTCCGCGCGTATAAAAAAGCGTACACCTTGTCATAATAGGTATCGAACATTTCTTCCAGCCACTTGCGGTCTTTCGGGTCAAGACTCATTTTCGGGTCCTCCCTCCGGTTCTTCATCGTCTCCGGACAGCAGCGCCAGTCCCGTGAAATACANNGGGCATGAGCAACGCTATGATCGCCAGACGTGTTCCGATCAGGATATTGTACAGCGAGTGGATGGTCGCCGCTAAGGAGAGCAGGCCCAAAATCATCGGAATGCGGATACCTTTATACCGGGAGGTGATGACGATTCCAAAGCCAATGACAGCTGTGGACATTCCGTGCATCAGGCAGGTGGTGGCCGTCCGCACCAGCAGGGGGAACAGCGAGAACAGGCCGGGATCGGCGGTAAAGGAAGTAAAGTAATACAGGGTTTCCTGCACCGAGAACCCGATGCCGCTTGCCATTGCGCAGTAGATGATCAGATTGGGATCGTCGCCGTCCCGCCTGCGGAAAAACAAAAGAAGCGGCAGGGCTTTCAGCGTTTCCTCAACAATGGGCGCGATATCGGAGGTGAGTCCGGCGCTCAGACTGGTATCGCCTGAAAACCACTCGTTCAGTATATAGGCGAAGACGACGGCGAACAAGCCCCAGCAGAAATACAGAATGATGTGCCGGGAACGCTGGTTTTTGATCATGGCGCTTAAAAAGAGCAGGGGAATCAGCATGGAAAAGGTAAATCCGGGAATATCGGAGGAAAACAGCCCGGAAAGAATGTCGTTAAGCATTTTCTTCCTCCTCTCCCATCAGCAGAGCCGAACGCACGATCAAAATATATAGGGCGGGAGAAAGCGAGTCGGTGGCGAAAGACAATACGGAGAAAACCGACAGGATATCCTTGACCGCCAGAAAAAGCGTGACCTGCGCGAAAAACCGCACTCTGCGCGGATACCTCAGCAGCCCGGCGGCCAGAACGGCGCAGAGCAGGTTCAACAATATGACCGACAGGTTGATGACCAGATAGCTGTTGGTAATCACCGCGTAGGCGCAGGTCGCGGCAACCGCAAATGAGCCGATGTCCACGGCTGCCGCCCGTTTCATCCGGAACGGTTTTTGCGCCGACAGCACGGCGATAAAGAAAAGATAGCAGCAGACCTTGGCGAACAGGCCCACCGAAATCACGTCGTATTCAAAAGAAACGATATCCAGCAAAAGAAAGTAGAAGTTGCCAAGCGTAAGGCAGCTCATTCCCAGCGCCGTGTACAGCAACTCTTTTCCGTTATGCTCCCGTATCGCGCGGGACATAAGCAGGGCCGCCGCCCACAAAGCGGCCGCGTCCGTAATATAAATATTAATATGTATAAAAACGGCGCTTCCGGTTACCGCTTCCGCTGCGGTTATGGCCGCAGCGTAGAGAAGCGCCGATGCTAAGGGAAGCTGTTTTATGAGGTTTTGTTTTTCAAGCCGCATACAATTATTTTTTTCTCCTTCCCAATCCGCAGAAGCTCGTCCCGGTATTGCTCTAAGAAAGACAGAAAAGCCTGTTCGCGCATATAGCCCCATTTGGAAAGGAACAGGTTGATCCGATAATCGGGAGAATCCTCCGCCAGTCCCAGGACCTCGCGGTATTCCGCTGCCCGCGAAATTGTCATTTTATCAAATACCGCGGTGATTTGCTTTTTTTCAGCGATCAGTCGGTCGATATTCCGAAGCGCCTGTTCGGGATCGGCCTTTGCCATGTGAAACAGCTTCAGCAGTGCTTCGTTGCGCATGGGGCTTTCCGAGAGCCCGTCTGTCAACCATTCTTTGAGGACAGCTCTTCCGGCATCCGTAATGCGGTAGGTCTTTTTTTCATGCCTGAGTCCGGGGGAGGTTTCCGTGATGGATATCCAGTCCTTTTTCAGCATGGCCTCCAGCGTCCGGTAGATCTGCCCCTGATTGGCCGACCAGATAAAGACGCAGGAAATATCAAACGCCTTTTTCAGTTCGTACCCGGTCAAATCCTTGTGTGACAGGAATCCGAGGATTCCGTATTCCAATGACAAATGAACACTCCTCCTAATAATACTTATACTATATGACACTTGTATATATAATACTTTATTTTTATGCAAAAAAGCAATAGAATAGGCGGGTGTTTTTCATTATTCTTGTGGTAAGTGCTGATGCGATGCTCCTTGCAGTAACGTTTCTGCCGTTCAAGCTCAAGTCGAACGCACTCCCATGTGTCCTTGTCTATGATGGCGGTATGCGTATTCTCAGCATAATACTGCGGCAGAATACCGGTGTTTTTCATTCTCTTCTTAGTCAGCGGATCGGCATTGAAGGTCTTCAGAAACAGCGTGTCACCCTTGTACTTCTCATTGGAAATGATGCTCAGAATCCGATGCGATCTCCACGGATGTCCTTTGTATGACGGAACGCCAAGGCTGTTCAGATACCTCGCTGCCTCAGAGCTGTTCATCCCTGACAGGTACAGGTCAAAGATCATTTGCACAATTTTTGCCTCTTCTTCGTTAATTACAAGGCCTCTGTCGGCAGTTTTGTCATAGCCCAGAAGCTTGCCGGCGTCTATTGCCAGAATGCGGCCCTGAGCGTATTTCTTCCGAATAGACCACTTCACATTCTCACAGGTGGACTTACGCTCCTCCTCGGCAATGGAAGCCAGCACGGTTAGAGCCAGTTCTCCTTCGGCGCTCAGTGTGTCTATCTTTTCCTTCCCGAACAGTACACGCACGCCGAGCGCGTTAAGCTCCCGTACGGTCTGCAGCAGCAGGACGGCGTTTCTGGCAAACAGGGGTATTGTTCAGCTTACGAAATTCCCGTAAAAGCTCATGCCCGTTCGTGCCGGGCAGCATAATGTCGAGAATTGCCAGTTGGTAGGCGTTATCGTAAAACTTCGCAAGCGCCTCGTCACTGTCAAAACAGGCGTCCACCTTATATCCGGCTTCGGTTAAAAAGGCTTTCACGACACTTAATATATGCTCGTCATCCTCCACGAGCAGAATTTTTATATCCATACGCAAACCTCCAGTATTAGTGAACGTACAAATCTGTAGTTTCTCAGTAGTTTAGGCCTTTTCCCGCTCGACCTTTAGTCGTGCGTCTACAGGTTTGTCCGCGTCCTTAGGTATCGCCCATACGCGGCTGAATCGTATCACACCGGGGATTCGGCCTTCTCACAAAGCTTTTGAATCCGCCGCTCTGAGATATCCCATTTTTTTGCAGCTTCCTGAACGGAGATATAGTCCATAAATAGTCTCCCCTCTTATTTTTAACAACCTCATTAATACGGTTAAACGAATAATATCAAGATGAGGAGCAAGAGTTTACTTTTTGTTCTCGCTATAGACACAAAAAGCCCCGCCATCGGCCGGCACGAACCAGCGGACAACGGGACTTACAAGAGTGTGCACTTGTTCACGATAATCCCCATACCTTTTAACGATTCCTATACTTTTTAACGAAAGGTAGCTTTCCCCCGGAAGGGGGGTGCATCTTTTAACGAAAGGGTGCAGAAAACAAAAAACACCGTCCGGAAACGATGCTTTATCTTATCGCAAAATTGCTGCAAATCCCGATAATACTGGGATTTTTCATTGTATCAATTTTTGCGTCTTAATTTGGTGGAGGCGGGGAGAATCGAACTCCCGTCCGAAAGAAAGACCAGCCCAGTCTCTCCGAGCGCAGTCCGTGTTTTGGATTTCGCTCATCCGACGCCCACGAACAGGCTTCTTAGAGCTATCCCCGATTAATTTCCCCTTAAAGCCCCTCGAGGAGGAAGGCTTCAGGGTACCCTAACTAAGTGACGCCCTGCACCAGGCCGTTAGGAAACCTGGCCGGACGAGCCGCCTAAGCGGCTAGTGCAAAATTATCTTCTGCAGTTAGTTTAAGTTTTCACCTTTTTAACGAGCTGGCGACAACTCGGCTCGCTACTCGACCCATCTTATCCCCCGTCGAAACCAGTACGCCCCCAAATATGATTTCATTTATTATAGACACGGCAACCTTAATTATAACCCAGTATTCAGGAAATCCTGACGCAAGTTGCCGGTATTCTCACTACTGAGTACCTGGTCATAGCAGTGGTATCCGTATCCTAAATCATTACCCCAAGGGTCTAAGAGTGATAAGGATTTATATGGAATGTTAAGCATTAAAAATAGTGCTAACCATTTAATTTCTATGCAACAGCAATATTAATACCGCCATACACTTTTGTCAAGCAGGTTACGCAACCCTGTCTCTAACCCTTTGGAATTAGCCCGGGGAACCGTCTGCGTAGTTTACTGGCGGCTGCGTTCTTTTACTGCTCGTTCAATGTCCCGCTTAGCATC
>DCTG01000158.1:0-184 GCA_002329245.1 Clostridiales bacterium UBA1446 | reverse complement strand
AGCGGTATCAGGGTCATTCCTTTTTCCTTTTGCATCCCCAGGAGGTGATTAATTTCCCGGCGATTGAGCAGGAGTTTTTTAGGCCGCAAAGGGTCATGGTTAAAGCGGTTACCTTTGTCATAAGGGCTGATGTGAAAATTGTTCACCCAGACTTCCCCATCTTTTACCGTGGCATAAGCATCCT
>DCTG01000150.1 GCA_002329245.1 Clostridiales bacterium UBA1446 | reverse complement strand
GCTTATGCCGACATGAGCGAGAAACAGCAATCTGCGGTAATTCGTCAGGTAAAAATGATAAACCCATTGACCGAAAGAGAAAACGAGGTGCTTGCCTTCATCCTTGCCGGTAAATCCAACAAGGAGATTGCCGCAGCCATATCCATCGGCGAAAGCACGGTCAAGTTCCATGTGAGCAATATCTTCTCCAAGTACGATGTAGGCAGCCGGGCGGAGCTTATCAGCACCCTACTCAAGAATCAGACCAAGGCATAACGAAAACCAAGCAAATCCAGTATTTCAAAGCATCCTGTACGAAAGTACAGGGTGCTTTTTTTCGTAAAACTTTCGAAAAACTGTACTTTCGCCGGGCGACATTTGTCAAGATTTCCTCTATTATGGTATTGCGAGGAGGTGGAGCCAAAGGTGAAAGCCATAAAAGACAGACGGAATATATATGCCGCGCTTTCTGCGGCAGTCATACTTCTGACCGTGCTGCTTCTTGTAACGGAAAAGATGGAGGCGGCGATTGCCTGCGGCGGTTTGACCGCCGTGGCGCTGTTTCTGCTGTACCGGCAAAGCCGGCTGCTCAGTGCGGCGATGCTTATATATGACAGCAGAATTCTGACCGTACCCTCGTCCGTTGTCACTTCGGAGAACCGGCCAAACCAAAAACAAGCGGAGGAAACCATTGTGTCCACCTTCGGCCTGCTCCTGGGAAACAAGGTCTACAGGTGGGGCTGCGAGGGCGTGTATGGCGTACGGCTGCGGGAGGTACAGATCGACAAAGCGCATATCTGCCTTTCCTTCGGAGCCGATGGCGAAATGCTGCGCGTCCGGCTGCTGCACGACCTGACCGACAGGCTAAGCGTCATGGAGATTGCGCGAAAGATCTGGCATGAAACAGGAGTACGGGCAGAGATCAGTGGTTGGTAACGAAACGAATCAAGGAGAACTGATTAGATGAAAAAAGGCTTGATCGCCGTGCTTATTGCGGCTAATCTGCTGATGCTTGTGATAGGCGTCCTCACCATACCGTCCAATCTGCGGGCAGCGTCAGGAAAGAGATCTCCTGTGCCGAAGGGAGAACAAACAGCGCCCGTGTCCACGGAAAGCGGCAGTAAAACGGGCGTGAGCTTATCCACCGGAGAACACCCCGGTTTGGAGGACTTCTACTGGTACACAGAGGACGTCATGGAAAACGGCGTTCCGGAGGGAGCGCAGATCATTGACAACGTAGCATATGTCCTCGGCGGCTGGAAGGGCTTTATTCTCTACGATCCCGACAACAGCTACGGCGCTAACTCCGCGGAATTACTCAACGCAACAATCGAGAGCAGCGATGACAACCTGCGCCTGACGCTGGACTGGTATCTGATGCTCATCCCCGGCGAGACGGAGGCCTACGATGAAACAGATATGGAGGATATTGTGTTTGAAGGGGAGTGGATAGGCGGGGGCATACAGGTCTTTGGCCGGGGCGAGCTGCGATTGCGGCGGCTCTATGATTTGGATGGGAAGCAATACGCTTTTGGTTCACTGGAAACGCCCGACGGCATCCCGGCGCTTGTGGCGCTGGTGCGGCCGTAAGGAGGTGCGGAGATGGGAAAATATTGTACGAATTGCGGCAAGGAGNNTTCTGCGCCAAATGCGGCGCGGCGGTTATTGACGCGTCCGCAAATCCTGTTCCCGCGGCACAGCCGAAACCTGTGTTTGTGCTGCAGCCACAGCCTGAAATCGAGGCGCAACCTCAGAAAAATATCCCGCGCGCTTCTGCGCCAAAAAGGAAAAGCACCGCAGCACCGAAAAGAAACGGAGGGCAGGGTGCGCTTTGCATCGTGCTTTCCGTTTTGTTCGTCTTGCAGTCCGCGGCGGTGGCCCTCTACGGATGGCCGGGGTTTATGGTAAGAAATACCGCAGACGCAGACGAAATTACAGGATTTTCCTCCATAAAGCCCGTCTCAAGTGATTACAGGAAAGAGCCGGAAACGATGAACGTCAGCTACGAGAATTACCGCGCCGAATTCGACAGTGGTATTGTTGTGGATTTCGGACAGGGCTGCCTGCAGGCAGAAGAACAGCTAAGCGTCAGGACGCTGGGCGAAAAAACGGACGGCGAATATGAAGCTGTGCTCTATGATTTTGATATGGGCAAATCCGACCGTTTTCCGCAGCTTGTCGCCATTACCGTACCCTATGATGCTTCTTGGGGAGAAAACGTATTTGTCCAATATTACAACAACAAAACGTATGAATGGGAGATTCTTTGGTCTGAGGTAAATAAAACCGGAAGCATCACATTTTGGACAGATCACTTTTCCACCTTTGGGGTTTTCAAAAATATGGTCGAAAGCGGTGATGGCAGTGACGGGCCACTATTCAGCCTGATAGACACCGAGCCATCTATGACATCAAAATGCTATCTCAACTACGCAGTGCTTGCCAAGCAACTTCGTGACAGCGATGTCACCGTTCAGTCATTGGCAGCGGGAAAAGCTGACTCTTTCGGCACGGAATCCATGTTGAATATTGTTAACAACACCGGAACCTTCGGCAGTTATGACCTCTCCATGGCCGATTTTATCGGCGGAAGCGCGAATTTCGGCGGGCTTATAAATGCGCTTGGCAATGCGGGAAACATCATGACCGTAGGAAAAATCATGCTGCAGGCGCATCGAACCGGAAACTTAAGCAAAACACTTACGGATAATGGAAATGATATTTCCCAGATCATACTCTCCGGTGCGGGAGCAGCCGCCGGCGGTACGGTTGCCACGGTACTCGGCGCGGCGGCACTTGGCTTGTTTGTCTATGGCACAACATCAAGTGTAAAAGATTATGTAGACCTCATGGGCGCCGAGGATACAACAGATTACGCCTACCGTCTTTTTACAAATAACTATGTCACCTACATTACGAAAGAGGAACGCTGCTCATTCAAATATAGCGCGACACTGTATCAAACTTTAAATCAAACATGGCAGTCGTCGGAGCGCCAGCTTAGCACCGATGTCCGTGGGGTAGGAGCGTGGATGATGGTATTAGACGACATCTGCAAGAAATACGCAAAAGAGCCCGAAAAGATTTTTCCTACGATAGAAAAGCTGGTGGACGACTACTGCACTGTGTTCTGGCGGATACAGAATTCCGGCAACAGAGCCTTTCAGACCTTTATGAATGAAACGAATGCGGGAACATTATCCTTTAAGAAGCTTGCTGATGTGTACACAGTACCGAGCAATCAGGAAAAAGCCATGTATACCGCGCGCTACAAGGCAGAAATTATCGCGTGGATGAAACCGCTTGTCGAAAGTTACTCGGAAAAGGCATATATTCAAACGCTTAAGCTTGCACTGGAGAACGCGCTGAAATTAGAACGTGAGCTTAACGAAATCATTTCCTTTACATTGATTGACGAACAGCACAAGGATTTCTCCGATTCACCGTATGCCGCATATCCTATCAGAATCCGTCAATACAAATATGACAAGGATTGGTGGAAATTCATCGAAAAAAAACAGCATTCGATCAGCTGCACCCGGTTCATTTATATGAGCGCAGGTATGCCGAAGTTTGTTGATATCCAAAAGGAAGGCGATGAGCTTGAAACGATCACGATGCGCATTACCGACCCGCATACATACATCACATTTGGAGGCGGCGATTTCCCCACC
>DCTG01000178.1 GCA_002329245.1 Clostridiales bacterium UBA1446 | reverse complement strand
GGATATCATCCTGCCCGTGGCGACCAAATTTGAGATGGATGATATCGCGGAGGACTGTGGCGGCGGCATTTTTGTTTCCGTTTTCCGTGAACATGCCGCCTGTCCGCCTGTCGGTGAATCCAGGAACGATTTCGACTGTGTGGCTGCGGTCGCGAAAAAAATCAGCGAGATGTTAAACGACGGCGGAAAAATCTATCGCGCCTATACGTGCAATGAAAAGCCCGTTGACAGACTTATCGAACTGTTCTGGCAGGGTTCGGGCGTAGCGCATTTGGATGTCAATGACGATTTCCATAAAAAAGATATTTTTGTGATGCCGGCCGACCCGGATATTCAGAAGACTCCGGCCGGACTGCATGATTTCTATATGGATCCCAAATCGCAGCCGCTCTCCACTCCCACGGGGCTTCTTGAGTTTACATCCACAGCCATCGAGAAGCATTTCCCCGACGACCAGGAGCGGCCGCCCTTCCCGAAATGGATTGAAAAGAGCGAGCTGCATGACGAGCGTCTCGGCGGCGAACGCGCGAAAAAATACCCGCTGTTATGTGTGTCCAACCACGGCCGCTGGCGCTTTCACGCCAATTTGGACGACATCACCTGGAACCGCGAAGTGGAAACCATGAAGATTCGCGCCAAAGACGGATATCAGTACGAACCGGTTTGGCTCAATCCCGTCGAAACGGAAAAACGCGGCATCAAGCACGGCGATATCGTCAAGGTCTTTAACGAGAGGGGCACGGTATTAGGGGCGGCTTATGTCACGGAACGTCTGATTCCCTGCGCCTGTTACATGGACCACGGAGCCCGATTCGACCCGATCGACGCCGAGCGTCTGGATCGCGGAGGAGCCATCAACCTGATCTCGCCCACCGCCATTACATCCAAAACCTGCACCGGTATGGTGGTCAGCGGCTTCTTGGTGGAAGTCCAGAAGGTTACGGACGAGGAGATGGAAACCTGGAAAGCCAGGTACCCCGAAGCCTTCGGTCGCAAAGTGGACCATGCCTGCGGCGTTTGCCTCGACGGCTGGCTTATCAATAAATAAGGAGGGGATAGAAATGTCGAAAGTATTTGCAATAGACGTGGCAAAATGCAGCGGCTGCTATAACTGTCAGTTAAGCTGTAAAGACGAGCATGCCGGGAACGACTGGACTCCTTATGCCAAGCCGCAGCCGGACATCGGGCAGTTCTGGCTGAAGGTGCGCGATTATGTAAGCGGAACGATACCCAAGGTGAGAGTCCACTATATTCCGCGCCTTTGCAACCACTGTGCAAACGCCCCGTGCATACCGGCCTGTCCCGCCGGGGCGATTTACCGGCGTGAAGACGGACTTGTAATCATAAATCCGGAAGAATGCGTTCCCGGATGCAGGAAGTGCGTGGAAGCCTGCCCGTATGAAGACGTTATATATATGAATGAAGAAACGGGTATCGCGCAAAAGTGCACCGGCTGCGCGCATTTGCTCGACAACGGGTATAAGCTGCCCCGCTGTGTGGAGGCCTGCCCGACCGACGCTCTGCTGTTTGGAGAAGAAGAGGAGCTGCAGGACCAAATCATGGGCGCGACCGTATTCCAGCCGGAGTCTGGCGCCGGGCCAAGGGTGTTTTACCGGAACATCCCCGGGCAGTTTATCGCCGGCACGGTGTACGACCCCGTCGAAAAGGAAGTCATTATCGGCGCAAGATGCCGCTTGAATTTCGGCGGCAGGCTCTATGAGTGCAGAACCGACAGCTATGGCGATTTCTGGTTTAAAGACCTGCCGGTCGGGAAATTTGACCTTAGGATTGAAGCGAGCGGGTATGCAACAAAAACGATCTCCGATATTTCCACGCGGGAGTGCGTCAACCTTGGGGACCTCCCATTGGACCGGATATAAAGGGCTCCGCTTTTCGCGTCTAAAGTGTCGGTTGAAACAACGTATTCTGATGCGGGGGAGCCGGCCAAACCGGCCCCCCGCACCTTTTTGCAGCAGCGGAAAAAGCTATTTCGCCCGAAGCCAACGTTCATCGGAAGGGATGTATCTTGTGAAAAGAAAAGTAAACCGTGTGCCTTATGTGATTGCGGCCAGTGTTACCGCCTTTTGCAACGGCGTGCTCTTTACCTGGTCTTATTTCCGCAGTCCGCTCAGCGAACTTTTCCCCACTTGGACAACCGGCGACCTTTCCCTTGTTTTCAGCGTGCACAATGCGGTCGTATGCGTGTTTATGATCGTCGCGGGAAAGCTGCTCAAAAAGTTTTCAACCCGAGCGCTTCTTGCCGCGGCGGGCATCATGATTGGCGGGGGGCTGGCGGCGTTTTCGCTGCTGCCGCGCGACAACCCGGAACTTGCGTTGGCCATGGCCGTGTTCTTCTTCGGCGGAATTTCCGCGGCGGGTGTCGGAACCATGGGGGTTACCATGTTTTCTGCGTTTCTTCCCTGGTTTCCAAGACATGTGGGGACAATCTCCGGTCTTATGATGATGTTGGGGGGAACCTGTGCGATTGTGATGGGGGCAATATCCGGCCTGCTGATTCCCGCTCTCGGGATTCTTTCCGCAATTCGGATTTTGGGACTGATCGTACTTGTGCTGATGGCGCTTGTCATCAGATGGACACTTCCGCCGGGGCCGGAAGTCGAGCTGCCTGCTCCTCCCGTTCGCGAGGAAAACCGGGAAGACAGAAGTTTTTCGGTCATGGAGATGCTGAAATCTCCGTTGTTCTGGGCGCTGTTCTTATTTAATATTATGCTTCGCTCCTCCTGTCTTATCTATATGGATCATGCCGCCCAGATTGCCTTGTTCTTCGGAACTGCGGCACTCTTCGGCATGCTCTTTTCCCCCGCGAACGGGGCCGCCAGTATTTTAACCGGAACAGTTTTGGACAGGCTCAGCAGCGGAAGAACGATGCTTCTTATTTCGGCGGTATTGTTCTTGGCCAGCGGAGCGCTCATCATCGGCTCGGCGGCGGATTCTGCGGCGCTCATTCTGTTCGGGCTGATTGCAGTCGGAGCGGCCGCTGGCGGGACAAATACCGTTACGGCTGCGGCTACGCGTATCCTGTTTGGTTCCGGGAACTATGGACAAAACTACAGCATAATGGGAGTAAGCATCCTGGTTTCCTCCGTCATTTGTTATGCGTCAGGGCTGCTGGTCGAACGGATGGGCAATCGGTATGGCGGCGTTTTTATTCTGACGCTTGCGTTTTCCGTGATAGCGATTATCTGCAGCGTCTATTTAATCAGAAAGGCGGGACGGCGCAAAAGGCAGAGGGAAGGATCTTGACGCAGTGGTTTTTTTGTCGGCGAAACGACGGTAAAAAGCCTGAAATTGAAACGGATGAAGATGGGCGAAATGGAAAATGATTTGTTGCGGACAAATAAAACGAAAGGCCTTGACAAAGAATATTAGGTGTGTTATGTTTATATTCCGCCGGGAACACGGCAGCTAAACAGCGGCCGGGAAACCGACGGGACGTGCACCTTGTAAATT
>DCTG01000098.1:38747-50318 GCA_002329245.1 Clostridiales bacterium UBA1446 | reverse complement strand
CGAGGAGTTCATAAACACCGTGCATCTGGACCCCAAGTCGGCCGGATGGGGGGCGTATAGCCCGAGTTTGGCAAACTCCGAAATCTCATAGCCCAACGCCCGGGCAAAGGTCTCGACAAACGACCCGCAGCCGGAAGAACAGGCCTCGNNNNGATGTCGATGATGAAATCCACGTCCGGGCAAAAATGACGTGCGGCCGCATAATGCGCCATGGTTTCAACCAGACCCATGTCGATGCAAAACGCGTTTTTGATCAAGTCTTCCCCGTAGCCGGTTACCGCGCTGCCGCGAATGGTGATGCGGCCGCACAACGCATACACCTTATCAAGCTGCTCACGCAGGATGGAAACAGGGTTGCCCCGGTTGGACTGGTAATAGGAGTACAGGATTCCGCCGTCCGGTGTAATCAGCACCAATTTCAGCGTCGTGCTGCCCGCGTCGATTCCCAAATAGGCGTCCCCGGAATAGGAGGCGATATCCACTTTGGGCGGCGTGGCGGCGTTATGCCGGGCAAGAAAAATCTCGTATTCCTCCGGGCTTGCGAACAGCGGCGGCAGCGGGTCGCTTGCCTGCACGGCGTGCACGGATTTCTCCAATTTCCGATACAGCTCGTCAAAATCGGCCGCGGGGTAGGCGTCCGCGCAGAGAGCCGCGCCGATTGCGGCAAAACAGTCCCCGTCCTTCGGAAATACGGCATGCCGCTCGTCAAGCCGAAGCGTTTCCATAAAGCGCAGCCGCAGCCCTTTCAGGAAATGAAGCGGGCCTCCCAAAAAAACGATTTTCCCTTTCAGTTCCCTTCCCTGGGTGAGACCTGTGACCGTCTGATCCACCACCGCTTGAAAAATGGAGGCGGCCACATCCTCCTTCCGACCTCCCTGATTTAAGATCGGCTGGATGTCGCTTTTTGCAAAAACCCCGCAGCGGGAAGCGATTGGGTATATCTTTTCGCAATGCAGGGACAATTCGTCAAGCTGCGCAATACTGACGTCCATCAAGGTTGCCATCTGGTCGATGAAGGCGCCCNNTTGGCGAACACGCCGCAGCGGGAGGCGATGGGATAGAGCTTCGTGTGCTTGAGGGACAATTCGTCCAGCTCGTCCACCGTCACGTTCAGCAAAGTCGCCATCTGGTCGATGAAGGCGCCCGTCCCTCCCGCGCAGGAGCCGTTCATCCGCTCTTCCAACGCTCCGCCGAAAAAGATGATCTTCGCATCTTCGCCGCCAAGCTCAATGACGGCGTCCGCATCCGGCACCTCGGCATTTACGGCCGCGGCGGTTGCGTAAACCTCCTGCACGAAGTTCAGTCCGCTTGCTTTCGCCACGCCTAACCCGGCCGATCCCGTGACCGCCAGGCAGACCTGTTTTCCCGAAAGCATCTGACGAACCGAGCCCAAAACCTCGCACGTTTTTACCCTGACCTGGGAAAAATGCCGTTCATAGGAACGAAAGAGCAGCTTGCTTTCTTCGTCCAAAACGACAACTTTCACCGTTGTGGAACCGATATCAATACCAATTCTGAGCGACATGGCTTCACCCTGTTTTCCTTTTCAGCTTCCCTTCCGACTTCTCAGGCTGAACTGCAACATTCTTTATTAACTGCGCCCGCTGCCAATCCATAGTAATACAGTATAGCAGAACGGTTTACAAATACAACCGGACTTCCGGCTGAAAACAGATAATCGGAACCGGCATATGCCCGCCCCGATTCTCTAAAAGCAAAGGAAATTCCTTATCATTAACTTCCTCTATCCTCACATCAGCTTAACGGTCGAGTAAACCGCAAGCGCGAAGAAGTAAACCGCAAGGGCAAACATGGAGACGTAGGCCGCCAAGTTGCCGAGGAAAAAGGACGCGATCATCAAAGCGGCAACCACCGCGCAGGAAAGATAGATCATCCGGTATTCGGCGAGGGAGGAAAACACCCTCCTGCTCACTCCCCGCACCGTTAAGACTCCTTTATTCCGCTGCAGGATCGCTGTCATCAAAACGCAGAGCAAAAGCAGAAGCAGCCCTAACGTAAATACCACGTAGACGCGTAGGGAAAGAACGCCCCAAATGGCGCTTCTCCGGTATACCCACAGCGCCGCAATCCCGCCCATTGTAACAAGGGAGGAGAGAAAAAACTCCCGCTGATAGATAAAAAAGACAAGCACCAATACGGCGACAACAGCCACGGCCGTGCAGAGAAATTTGATTCCTTCTGCGTAGTTCTGTATAACCACATAGTCTGCCGCCCACAACGCGAGGAAAACAACCAGCAGCGCCCGGAAGATGCCGAACAGCCTTTGGCGCTTGAGGAAATACGAGACGAGTCCGAACAGAAGGCAGATTGCCGCCGCAACCGGAAATACCGTCATGAGGACGGGAAGCGCATCATGGATGGAGATAATGGACTGTATGGTTCCTTTTACATAATATTGGTACAGAATCAATAAAAACAGTTCCGCGGCGATTGCAATCCAAACGGTGGACCACAGCCTTCTCATCTGGGTCTGCCCTCGATTTGCCGAGCCGGTTTTCGGCTTCTTTTTCGCGGATCCGGTCCTTTTCGACATGCGTCCATCTCCTATTTTTTCTTCAGAACATTAAGTATTCTAACAGATTCGCACACAATAAGCAATAGAAAAAAACACCCTGCGATGTCCCTGTTCTTCCAGCCGCCCGCGCGAATCCGCACGTCTTTATCCCCGCTCCAACCCTCCGGCTTTCGTATCCTGAGGGGGGGTCGTTGCGCGTCCCATGCATCTGTGCTAAAATAAGGCATCCGAAAAAGGAGGCTACGTTTGTGGGGACTGTGCGCAGGCAAGTAAAATTTCTCCTGCCCGTTCTGGTGCTCTTGGGCATTTTCTCAGGCTGCGCCTCCCGCTCGCCCGTCCGCGTCTCTTTTTTCGCCATGGATACTCTATGCGCCGTTACCGCATACGGAACCGAAGCCTCCCGGGCCGCTGAATTGGCCGAACGGGAAATGCTGCGGCTTGACGCCATGTTTTCCCGTATGAAGGAAACCAGTCCGGTATCCGAGCTCAACCGGCGCGCGGACGGGGAGGCAACCGCCGTACCGGAAGAGCTGTTCGACCTGATCGGCAAGGCAACCCTCTTTTCCGAACGGACAAACGGCGCCTTCGACATTACGGTGGCGCCGCTGATGGACCTCTGGAATTTTAAAAGCGAGTCTCCCCGGGTACCCGGCCGCGGGGAAATCGAGGCGCTTTTGCCGCTTGTCGGCTGGAAGGAAATTGAATGCGATCCCTCCGAGCGGACGGTTCGTTTCCGGGTTGCCGGCATGAAAATAGATCTCGGCGGAATCGCAAAAGGGTATGCCTCCGTCCGGCTTGCCGAACTTATGCGGGAAGCCGGCGTGGAGTCCGCGCTCCTATCCCTTGGGGGAAACATTGCGGCGATTGGGAAAAAACCGGACGGCACTCCCTGGCAGATCGGCGTTCAGGACCCCCGAAATCCGCAAGGCATTTTGGGAACCCTCTCCGCCGCTGACGCATATCTGATTACTTCCGGCGACTACCAGCGCTTTTTCACAGCCGACGGGACTCGTTATCATCATATCTTAGATCCCCAAACCGGGTATCCGGCCCAAAAAGGCCTCGTTTCCGCCACCATAATCTCCGCCGACGGCACGGCGGCCGACGCCGTTTCCACGGCCCTCATTGTGTTGGGAACCGACGAAGCCATCCGTTTCTGGCGCGAATCCGACGATTTTGAAGCCGTCCTCGTTACAAGCGACAGCCGAGTTCTTCTCACGGAGGGACTCGCGGATCAGTTTACTTTTCTAGGGGAGGAGGCGGGCTATGCGCTTACCCTTATCAAGCGGTAGCGGGAAGCCCCCCCCGTTTCGTCCGATCCGGGGCGATCTCGTCGTTGCGGGCGCAATCCTTGCGTTAAGCGTTTGCCTTGCCCTGCTCCTCTACCGGACGCCCGGAGACGGACCCGTCACGGCCGTGGTGTCCGTAAACGGGGAGGAACAAATGCGCATCAATCTCTCCGCGGTGAAGGACGCCACGGAATACGCGGTGGATTGCGCCTATCCCTTGCACATCACCGCGGAGCCGGGCCGCATCCGCGTTTCGGAAAGCGACTGTCCCGGCAAGGACTGTGTCAGAAGCGGCTGGGCAAGCGAACCGGGCCGAACCATCGTTTGCCTTCCCAACCGGCTGACCATAACGTTGGAGTCCGGGAAAGGCCCCCGTTTCGACGCCGTGACCGGTTAGCGCGTTTCCCTTACGGCAGATGGCGCAAAACCGGCACACGCTTGCTCCCGATATTACATTCGGCGCGCCGAACGCCGGAATCTTTCGGCAGCTGCTTTACAGGAAAGGCTCTTTTCCCGCCCCGGCGGAAAACCTGTAAGGCGCAGTTTGGGGTGTGCGATGACTCTTTCCGTGCGGCGGCTTGCTTTCTACGCGCTTTTAACCGCGCTCGCGCTGGCGCTTTCTTTCTTAGAGCGCATGCTGCCCATCGCGGCGCTGATACCGATCCCGGGCTTCAAGCTGGGGTTTTCCAATCTTGTGACGCTATATGCCCTGTATACCTTCGGTCCGGCCGCTACCCTGCTGATTGTAGCCGTCCGCTGCGCCTTAGGCGCAATTTTTTCCGGCAGCGTCTCCGCCTTAGCCTTTTCTCTCTCCGGCGGACTGCTTGCACTTGGACTCATGACTCTGCTGCGCAGGTTTCGGGCACTTTCTCTGCTCGGAGTCAGCATGGGCGGAGCCGCCGCCCACAGCATTGGGCAGGTCGCCGCCGCCATGGTCTTGTTAGGCGATACCGCCCCTCTTTTTTATCTGCCGCCGCTATTGCCGCTTTCCGCGGCAGCGGGCCTGCTGATTGGCGGGGTTTCCAACATTTTAGTCCGCCGGATCCCGGCGCCCCCCGATGCTTAGCGCTTACAGTCCGCTCAGATGAGCCGGCCCGAATCCGTGCGGCAGCAGTTCGCGCAGCGTCGCTTTGAGAAAAGCCCTGTCCACCCGCGCGCACAACACTTCCAATTCCGGGCCGAATTCGTAAAACATCTGCCTGCAGATGCCGCAGGGCGTGCAATAGTCCCGGCTGTTCGCCGCGACGGCAAGCCGGACAAATTCTTTCCGTCCTTCCCCGACCGCTTTGGTAAGCGCCGACCGTTCCGCGCAGATGCCCGCGCCGTATGCCGCGTTCTCCACATTGCAGCCGGTGTAGACCGTCCCGTCCGCGCACAAGAGCGCCGCGCCTACCCGGAAATTGGAATACGGCGCGTAGGCGTGCTCCGCCGCCTGAAACGCCAGCTCCACAAGTTCCTCATTCGTCCTCATCCGATCTTCTCCTTACCCTTCGCGAATGACCGGGAATCCCTTTTCCCAGAGGAGTAAAATCCGGCCGTCTTTGGAATATATCATACCGCATCCGGCGGAAAAAAGATACCGTTCCTTTTTCATTGGAAATATTGCTTGCAACTCTTTGAGATTCTGCTAAAATAACCTTGCGCGCTTCTTTTTGAGTTATCCTTGGCAAAACGTTTCAAGCGGGAGATTCCCGAAGAAGCAACGCAGGCAAGATATGCCGGAACTTTCGGCTTACAAGCAGGTCTATCCAAATGCGGGAACTTGCGCCGGCTGCCGATGAAGCGTATATGCGGCTTCTCCCGGCCTAGCCGCCGGTTTTTCAATTCAAGCCGCTTTGCCGGATTACCGCAGGCAATATGAGCGGCGTTTAAAGTTTAGTAAGGTGGTCTCCATGAATCATTATATCCCCCGCCATCTGCAGCGCGGTTCTTTCGGAGCCCGTGCTGTCTTTTATCTTTTTTTCCCGCTTTCCATCCTTTATTTAGAGCTGGTCCTGCGCGTCTTTTGTCTGAAAACGTTCGGGGGACCCGGACTTTTTTATATCGTCCTTTTCTCCGCTGCGACGGGCCTTTTATGTACAATTTTCTCCTCCCTCGGATCCCGGAAAACCAACACCGTGGTTTCCTATGTGCTATTAATCCTCGTCACGTTTATCTGCTACGGTCAGACGCTTTACCATACCATTTTCACAACGTTTATGACCCTTTATTCCATTACGGGGGCCGGAGAAGCGGCCCAATACTGGAAAGAAGCGCTGGCAGGCGTCTGGGCAAGCGCCATACCCCTGATCCTGATGCAGGTTCCGCTTCTCTTCTGGTCCCTTTACGGCAAGAAGACCATTCCCGAAAAGCGGGGCGACCCGCGCGTCTTCGTTTTGCTGGCCGCCGGCTTTCTTGCGTTTCAGTCGATTGCCACCATTTCGGTGCTCAAATCCGACAGCGATATCATTTCCACGCGCGCCCTTTATACCGAAACCTTTGTTCCGGATTTATCCGCGGCCCAATTCGGTATTCTGACCACGCTCCGCCTGGATATCAAAAATCTGATGGGCCTCATGAAGGAAGAGCTTCCGGTGGAACCGGATCCCCTGCCGGTTGTCGAAATACCGCCGCAGGAGGAAGAGCCCGAACCGGAACCGGAGCCGGAGCCCATTGTCTATGGCGACAATGTTATGGATATCGACTTTGACGCGCTTATCGCCAAGGAAACGGACAAAACGCTTCTGTCCATGCACAAGTATTTTGGCAGCCTGACTCCGACCAAGAAGAACGAACACACCGGCCTTTGGAAGGACAAGAACCTGATTTGGTTCTGTGCCGAGGGCTTTTCCAGCTATGCGGTCGACCCGGTATTGACCCCCACGCTTTACAAGCTCGCGCACGAGGGATATGTTTTCGAAAACTTTTATAATCCGGTCTGGGGCGTTTCCACATCGGACGGAGAATACACCACCTGCACCGGGCTGATTCCAAAACCCGGGGTCTGGAGCTTTTCCCGCTCCGGCAAAATCGCCATGCCCTTCTGTCTGGGCAACCAGCTCGGACGGCTCGATTACCTGACGCTTGCCTACCACAATCACACGTATACCTATTACGACAGGCACCTGTCCCACCCCAACATGGGATACGACTACAAGGGCGTTGGAAATGGGCTGGAAGTCCGGAAAACCTGGCCGGAGTCCGACCTTGAGATGATGGAGGTCACCGTTCCGGAGTATATCGACCGCCGCCCGTTCCATGTGTATTACATGACGGTGAGCGGCCACCTGCTTTATAACTTTACCGGCAATTATATCGCCGCGAAAAACCGGGACCTTGTCCGGGATCTGCCCCATTCCGAAGCGGTTCAGGCTTACCTGGCCTGCAACATCGAACTCGACCGGGCGCTCGAGAAGCTGCTACGCGACTTGGACGATGCCGGAATCTTGGAAAACACGGCCATCGTACTGTCCGGGGATCACTACCCCTACGGCCTTGAGTGGGAGGGCTTGGATGCCCTTAATGAAATCGCGGGGCATACGTTGGAGCGCAACTTTGAACTCTATAAGTCCACGCTCATCATGTGGGCGGGGGATATGAAAGAGCCCGAAATCGTGAGCCGCTACTGCTCTTCCATCGACATCCTGCCGACCATTTCCAATCTGATGGGCATCGAGTATGACTCCCGCCTGCTGATGGGCAGCGACATTTTTTCTGACTCTCCGCCGCTGGTCGTGTTCTCCAACCGAAGCTGGATAACGGATGCGGGACGTTACAACTCCCAAACCGGCGAATTCACCCCGGCGGAAGGCATTACCGTTCCCGACGACTACGCCAAGCAGATTTCCGCCAAGGTAAAAGCGATGTTTACCTACTCCGCCAAGATTTTAGAGACGGATTATTACAGCGTGGTGCTCGGAGACCGGGCAAAGGGGCCCGGCGGATCCGAAACGGAAGCCGCTTCTTAAGTAAACATCTCACAAAATAACATGCGCAGCGGGGTTTTCCCGCTGCGCATGTTATTTTCAAAGCATTTGGCAGGACTACTTGAATTTGCCGTTTATCTCCCCGTCCTCGTCCTTCTGCTTTCCTCCGCTGTAATAATCCTNNTAATCCTCGTGCATCTCGAGCAGCGCCTGCTGCGCCAGGTCGAACTGTTCCGTCTCCTGGTAGCGGTCAACCAAGGGGCTTTCGACCAGATCATAGTATTTCGCTCTATCCTTCTGCCTGCCGAGCGCGACTTTCAACAGAATCGGAGAGAGGATGGCGGTTGAAACCACCATAATGATAATCGGCGAAAAGAGGCTGCTGTCCAAAATGCCCAACTCGTTGCCCTTGCTCGCGATGACAAGGGAAACCTCTCCTCTTGTAATCATCCCGATTCCAATCTGCAGCGATTCGTCCGTTTCATAGCCGCAGAGTTTCGCGCCCGCGCCGCAGCCCAAGACTTTTGACAGCGCCGCAACCAAGGTCAGCATCAGCGCAAACAGGATAAACTGACCGGACATCTCCGGGAGAGACACCTCGATCCCGATGCTTGCAAAGAAGATGGGGGAGAGCAGCATATAGGAGAGCGTCTCGAACCGGGAAGCGATGTATTTCGTCTTCTGCGTATTGCAGATGATAAGGCCGGCGAAATAGGCTCCCGTGATATCCGCCACGCCGAAAAAGCGTTCCGAGACATACGCCATAACCAGGCAGAATACAAAAGCCACGATCACGAACCGGCGCATGTCACGCTGATATCGCTGAACTAACGCGACGAACAGTTTATAGAACAAAAACCCACCCACGGCCAAAAAGACAATGAACAGCAAAATCCGCAGCAAAACCGTCAGGATGCTGACGCTTTGGTCTGCAAAGCTTGTGATAATTGTCAGCGCCAAAATGCCGATGATATCGTCGATCAGGGCGGCACCAAGAATCGTGCTGCCGACCCGCGTATCCAGCTTGTTAAGCTCTTTGAGGGTCTCCACCGTGATGCTGACCGAAGTGGACGCAATCACCACCCCGATAAAAATATTCCGCAGCAGATTGTCCGATGCGCCGTCGAGAAGGGCGTATGAAACCGCAATCCCGCCGCCGAGCGCCAGCACAACGCCTAGAAGAGCGATCAGAAGCGAGGATTTTCCGGACCGTCTCAGCTCGACAAGATTGGTCTCGAGGCCGGCCGTAAACATCAGGACGATGACCCCAAGCTGCGCAACCTGTTTGATGAAATCCGTCTCCTGCAGAATATTCAGCACGCCCGGCCCCAAGATGAGGCCGGCAAACAACGCCCCCACAACCTGCGGCAGCTTCAGACGCCGCGAAAATAAACCGAGCAGCTTCGTGCTGAGCAGAATCAGCGCGATATGGAGCAGAAAGCTATATTTCTCCATTGTTCCGGCTCCCCCCATTCCTTATATGATCCCGCTTGCCATTTTGATGCCGGCGGCAAGTATTTCCAATCCTTCCGCACCTTATCATACCATATACCGGGGCGCCGGGGCAATCCCTCCAAGAGCCGGAGGGCCGTTTTCATTCCGATGAAGCATGCGGCGCGCCAAATCGCCGCTTTTCAGCAGGGCTTCCACCTCTTCCCGGTGCTCGAACAGCAGGCATCCCCCCGTGTGCTCCTCCGCGAACAGGCCGGACTCCCGCAGGCGGCGGAACAAAGGCGAATGCAGGGCTTCCAGCAGGGAAATCTCCTTCAGATTCACATCCGAAAAGGGAGAAAACGGGCAGGGTTCCGCCCCGCCATACGCGTTGATATGGAAAAATCCTCTCCCTGCCGCCAGACAGCCGCCCATCTCTTCTTCGTCGCCCGGAAAAGAGAGGAAAATCATGGGACGAAACGTTTCCTGAAGCCTGTGGGATTGGGTGAGCAAAAATTCCCGCTCCTGTTTTTTCGGCGCAAGATGCACGCTCTCCGGCGTCACCGGTACGTACTCGACAAAAATAACCGCTTTGCAGCCGCTTTCGGCAAGCCGGCGGATGAAAGCTTCCCCGGTCACCAAAGCGATATTCTCCGTGGTTACCGTGATCGACGCGCCGAAAAAAATCTTCCGGCGACGGAGCGCTTCCATGGCGCGGTTCAGCCTGTCATAAACCCCTTCCCCGCGCCGGTCGTCCGTTTCAGCCCGGTCTCCTTCGAGGCTCAGGATGGGAACGAGGTTCCGGTTCCGGTCAAACAGTTCCATAGCTTCCCCTTCCAGGAGGGTCCCGTTTGTAAACACGGGAAAGAGGATGCTTTTATACCGCGCGGCGCGCGCGAGCACCTCTTTTCTGAGCAGAGGCTCGCCGCCCGCCAAAAGGATAAACGCCACGCCCGATTTTTTTGCCTGGGCAAAGATTCGGTCCCATTCGCTTTCGCTGAGAAGCTTTGCCGGATGCGCGGCGCACCCGGCGTTTTCTTTTGCATAACAACCCCGGCAGCTGAGATTGCAGCTTGTCGTTATACTTGCAATCAGATAGGGAGGAATCCGCTCCCCCTTTGCTTCGCGCTTTGCCCTGATTCTTTTCGCGCGGTAAAAGCGCGGCAAATGCGTCAACAGAAAAAGGAACTCCCGCGGAGCCCCGAAGGAATCCTTCAGCGCCTGCCGGAAGATGAAATCCATACCCTCGTTTATGTATCTGGTCAAACGGAACCGATCCTCCAAGTTATTCCCCTCTTTCACAAAATACGCGATGCGCTTCGGTTTGCGGCCTCCCGGATTACCACCTCTCTTTTACCGCGGAGAGAACCTTGTAGACCTTTCCCAAATCGGAGGCGGCGAGCGCGCCACCGGACAATTCCGCAAGCCCGGCGCAGAACGCTTCCGTCCGTTCCGGCGGCACCAGGGCGCGGATTTGAATCGTTTCCCCGTACACGATCTCTTCCGCCAGGCCTTCAAAAGCATGCAGATGCGCCTTAACCCGCTCGAACAAAGGATAGGGACAGGGGATTTCCAGGACGCTCAAAAGCCGCGCCCGCGCGATACCCGCCGCTTCCAGGGCGTTGGCGGCGGCCTGCGTATACGCCCGCATCAGGCCGCCCGGTCCCAACAGGATGCCCCCGAAATAACGGGTCACAACGCAGCAGGCGTGAAAAACGCCGGCCCGGCGGAAAACTTCGAGCATTGGCTGGCCGGCCGTTCCCTGCGGCTCCCCGTCGTCGGAACAGCGCATACTGCCGTCCGGAAACAGGTAGCACCAGCAATTATGGCGCGCGTCGTGATACTTTGCACGGGTCTGCCTGATTGTTTCGATTGCCTCCGCTTCGGATTCCACGCGCCATACCTGACCAATGAAGCGGGAGCGCTTCTCGATCAGTTCCGCCACGCCGGAGGCCTCCGGCACAAAATACCCTTCCGACATGTCCCCTCTTCCTTCCCTAAGAAGCAATCAAGGTTTTCTTATAAACTCCCTGACCCGGCCCAACAAGCGGGAGGAGAGAACTGCTTCTATCTCGATGGCATTCTCCNNCCCCGTATTGCGTCGACAGAACTTTTGCCTCCCGATAGATAAGATCCAGCAAGTCGCCTCTTCCGTAAGGCAGTTCCAAATTCACCTTCCGAAGGGCGGTGTCCAAGCGCTCTCCGATTTTCAGCAGGAGCCGGTCTGCGCCTTCGCCGGTCTTTGCGGACAGAGAAACAATATCCGGCCCGTGCGGCAGGATCTCTTCCCCGTACAGGTCGGCCTTATTGAATACGTCGATGCGCGGCGTCCCCTCCGCCCCCAATTCCCGAATCAGGTTTTCCACAACCTCGGCCTGCTCCCGCCATTCTGGATTGGAGCCGTCGATGA
>DCTG01000098.1:15197-38717 GCA_002329245.1 Clostridiales bacterium UBA1446 | reverse complement strand
CAGCTTGCGGATAAAGCCGACGGTATCGGAAATAAGAACCGTACAGGTATCCGAGACGACCAGCGTCCTTGTTGTGGTATCGAGCGTGTCGAAAAGCCGGTCGTTGGCCGGGATCCCAGCTCCGGTCAGGCAATTGAGCAAAGTCGATTTCCCCGCATTGGTATACCCCACAATGGCAACGACGGGCACCTCGTTTTTGATGCGGCGTTCCCGCTGGGTGCCGCGCACCCTGCGCACCTCGGCCAGTTCTTCCTTTAACTTCGCAATCTTCCGCCGGATATGCCGGCGGTCGGTTTCAAGCTGCGTTTCCCCGGGGCCGCGCGTTCCGATCGGACTGCTTCCGCCAGACGCCGTCTGGCGCACCAAATGGGTCCACATGCCCGTCAGCCGGGGCAGCAGGTACTGATACTGCGCCAGTTCCACCTGAAGCCGTCCTTCTTTTGTCATGGCCCGCTTTGCGAATATATCCAAGATCAAAGCGCTGCGGTCCATCACGGGAAGCTCCAGGTCCTCCGAGAGGGCGCGCATCTGCGAGGGAGACAATTCATTGTCAAATATCACCATATCCGCCTGCTGCGCTTTCGCAAACGCGCGGATCTCCTCAACCTTTCCTTCCCCGATGAAGGTGCGGGCTTCGGGTTTTTCCCTGTGCTGCAGCACGGATCCGACGCATGTGCCGCCCGCAGTCTCCAAAAGCGCGGAAAGCTCTTCCATGCTTTTTTCGTCCGCGTTTTCAAACCGGCTCAAGGCCGGAGAAGAAAGCCCCGCGAGCACAGCCCGGTTCTGATTGATCTTTTCCAGTTGTTCCATATCCGCCTCCGATTCGCCGAACCTTGTCTTCGGCAGGGCTGCAAATCCACTGCATAATGAGAAAAACCCGCGCCGAAACCGGAGCGGGTTTTTGATTGCATCTTACTTGTCCAAACCAAACTTCTTATTGAAGCGGCTGACGCGTCCGCCAGTGTCCACCATCTTTTGTTTGCCGGTAAAAAAGGGGTGACATTTGGAGCAAACCTCAACCCTGATGTCTTTCTTCGTGGAACCGGTTTCAATCACTTCACCGCAGGCGCAGCGGATTGTGGTCTGTTCGTACTTCGGATGGATGCCTTCCTTCATGTATGTTCACCTCTTTTAGCTCGATTGTTGCCCCAAATAAGGCGCACAAAGTATGATAGCATGGATTTTCCCGAAATGCAACAACTTTTTTCTCTCCATTCGTATTCTCTCCCCTCCGGGCGGGAAAACGGAACCGATATTTTTGCCGGCCACAATTAACGACTATTTATTTCCATTATTTGGGATTATAATTCTTTCTACCATCAGGGGGACAAGCCCCAAAGCCGGGAGGGTAAAAGCATGCGGACAACATGGTTTGAGGGCCGGGCGGCCCGCTTCCGAAAGGAATTTATCGAAGAGGACGCCGTTGTGCTCCGGAAGGGGTGGCTTATGCGCGTTTCGGCTTGCGGCATGCGGTTTTGTTTGGGAGCCGTGCTGGCAAGCGGCACGATTTTAGGCGGTTACGCTCCGTTCGGCCTCAGTTTTGTAGGCGCTTCCGGAGCGGGCCTGACGGGATTCTGCAGCCTGCTCGGCGCCTGTTTAGGCTATTTTCTTGCCTTGTCTTTTGCGGAGGCGCTGAAATACTCGGCAACCTGTATTTTGATATTTTCGGTTGCGTTTGCTCTTTACGACGTCCGCCTGTATAAAGGCGCCTGGTTTATGCCGGCGGCAACAGGCCTGCTTACGGCTGTCATCGGCTTCGTATACCAGTCTTCGGACGGCTGGAGCGCTCTTTCGGCCGCCTGCTACGCAACGGAAGTCCTGCTGGCGGCGTGCATGGTTTACTTTTACCGCATCGCGGCAAAGGTGCGCGCCTCGGAAAGCAGCCGTGGGAATCTGAATCGGATTCAAATCATCAGTCTATTGATTTTCGGGGTTACCCTGCTTATCCCCTTGGCAAGAATCAGTCCGATTGCCGGGCTTTCTATCGGGCATATCGCGGCTGCCCTTGGCGTTATATTGGCGGCGTACCACGGCGGAGCCGGGGCGGGCAGCGCGCTGGGGGTTGCCGCCGGCCTAGCAACGGATCTCGCAACCGGGGGCGCTTCCTATTATTACACGATGCTGTTTGGAATGGCGGGGATTTTAACGGGCGCTTTCTTCCGGCGCGGCAGGGTGATTGCCGCCGTCGTTTTTCTGACGGGAAGCGCCGCCGCCGCTTTTTGGGCCATGAAAAGCGGACTTGGCAGCGCAATTCTTTACGAAGTGCTGATTGCCGCCGTGCTTTTCCTTCTCATCCCGGAACGCGGGATGAACGCTCTAGGGCAGTTTTTTCAGCGGGAGCAGAAAAGCGGACCGTATCTGCGCCGCATGGACTTTGCCCGGGAAGGGCTCGAACGGGCGGCGGGCGCTTTCCGTGAACTTTCGGAAACGCTGCGCTCTTCCTTCGGAGAANNGAGAACGCATCAACGACAACGACGTGGCAACCGTTTTTGATCGCGCGGCCGGCCGCGTTTGCCAGAAATGTTCTCTCTGGGGCAGGTGCTGGCAGCAGGGATATGTGAGTACGTTCAATGCGCTCAACGACGCGACCGCAAACATGGAGGAGCGGGGCCGGGCGGAGGCAGCCGATTTTCCGGTCCATTTTTCCAGTCGCTGCATCCAATTTCCCGCCTTCCTCGCCGCAATCAACGAGGAATACGCCGCCCACCTTTGCCGGAAACAGTACAAAAACCGCCTGCGGGAAAACCGGGTCGCCGTCTGCCGGCAATATTCCGAACTATCCGATATCCTCCAAATGACCGCTGCCGAGTTTTCGGAAGAAATGCGCTATGAGCAGGATGCGGAGAACCGGCTGCGGCAGTATCTGAAAAGCAGGGGGATAGAGGCGGATACGGCGGTGTTTCAGGACGGGCGCGGCCGGTTGCGCGCGGAGATAGCCGCCCCCGACCTGCTTGCTTTAAAAAAAGAAGAAGAGCAGGTGAAACTGAATTCCATTTTCGGCGTTCCCATGCGCAAACCGCTGATTTTAGAGGAGCCGGGAAATCTGCGAATGATCTTAACCCAGGAAGAGCCGTTGATGGCCACAATCGGCATCGCCGCGCGGCGCAAGGACGGGGAACCGGTAAGCGGTGACGCGGGCACCTATTTTAAAACAGACGACGGGATTCTCTATGTCATCCTGTCCGACGGCATGGGCAGCGGCCCCGGAGCCGCAAGCGAAAGCAATCTTGCGGTACGGCTGCTGGAACGGTTTTTACGGGCGGGCGTCGCCCCGGAACCGGCGCTGAAGACGCTCAATTCCGCGCTCGCCCTGCGCTGGGAAGAAGAAGGCGGATTTTCCACCATCGATTTGATTCGCATCGATCTTTTTACCGGAGAATCCGGCGTGTACAAATACGGCGCGGCCCCGACCTATATCCGCAAGGAGCAGCAGGTGAACCGAATTTCCGGAAGCTCCCTGCCGGCCGGATTGACCGCGGACGAATCCCCCGCCCCGGATATCACGCAGTTTCGTTTGGAGGCCGGAGATTTGACGGTTCTCATCAGCGACGGCATCACCGGCGGCGGTGAAGACCAGTGGATCCAGGACCTGACGCGGCAATGGGAGGGCGAAAGCCCGCGGGAGCTCGCCAGAAAAATATTGGAGGAGAGCCAGCGCATCGGCGCGCCCAAGGACGACCGTACCGTTTTGGTCCTGAAGCTGAATAAACGCCGCGCGAGAGCGGACAAAAAAACCGAGGAGAAAAAGGAAGGGGCGGCTTTTGCCCCCGCCCAAAGAATTTCCCGTCCGAAAAACAGCGGGCAGGAAAAATCGGCTCGGAGCTGAGACGAAAGCGGGGAACGGCTGTCTTCCATCTGTTCCGACAAAAGCGGCACCCGGCGAAATCCCGGGTGCCGCTTTCGAATCGTTTGATTTTATGAGCGTTTCTGTTCTCCCGCTCTGCCTCTCGGCTGAGCATGAATCCCTTAGGTATCGTCCTCAATGAGTCCGTACCCGCCGTTCTGGCGGATATAGACAACGGCAAAGGCGCCGTCGTCATCCTGATTGCGAAACGCAAAAAAGCTGTGTCCGAGAAGGTTCATCTGCAAAATCGCTTCGTCCACCGTCATGGGTTTGAGTGGGAAGCGCTTCGTGCGGACGACATCATAGGTTTCAGGCTCGCTGACATCCGCGACAAAGCTGGACTTTACCGAATCCATACTGCGCTCGAAGGCGCCCTGGCGGAGCCGCTTTTCGAGGCGGGATTTGTTTTTGCGCATCTGGCGCTCCACGGAGGAAACCGCGGCGTCTATGGACGCAAACATATCGGATGTCTTCTCATTTGCGCGGAGAATCAGGCTGCCCGCATGCACCGTCAGTTCAACGTTATTGTTTTCCCGTTCCACGCTGAAGGTGACAAAAGCTTCGGCTTCCGTCTTGAAATAGCGGTCTAATTTTCCGATCTTCTTTTCTGCATACTGATGCACTTTTTCGGGCAGGTCTACCTTCTTGTCCGTAAACACAAACTTCACAAAAATCCTCTCCTTTCACTGTCCAGGGAAGCATCCCTTTCACGGCGACGGATTGCTTTACAGTTTTATTTTAACACAGTTTCCCGGAAAAGCGAAGCGGAAAAGTCTTTGCTTTATAAATTTTTGCCGCGAAAAATAATTGACATTTTTAGTATAATCAGGTATTATATACCTGTCTTCACCGGCCGGGGCAGGATCGCAAAATCCGCTTCGGCATAAGTGGACTCATTCCTTTATCCCGCACCCTGTTATTGTGCGCCTCCTGCCGGAGGCGCCGCTTTTTTTCTCCGGCCAGTCCCTCGATATCATCTTTTTGCTTCTGAACCGCCCCGCCTTTCCATATACTTATGCTGCGTACAAACCATGCCAATCTTTTCGGCAAACAAAAGGGGGTACATCAATGGTATATGACGAGAAAAAAGCCCGTCTGGAGTCGGCGCATCATATTATTTTGGAAGGGCGTGAAAAGTTGAGCGTAACCGGCGTTGAGGAAGTGGAAAGCTTTGACGACACCATCATCGTCATGGACACCACAAAGGGCGTGCTGGTGGCGCGGGGCCAGGACCTTCATATCACGCGCCTGAGTCTTGACGTCGGGGAGCTGTGCGTGGAGGGCATGATTGAATCCCTCACCTACGAACAGGCGGCATCGGAAAGAAAATCGCTTTTCTCCCGCCTGTTCCGCTGACGCGATATGGAAATATCGATCTCCGGACAGGCGGCGGCCTTTGGGGGCGCCGTGGTATTGGGCATGGCGGCCGGCCTGCTCTACGACCTGTTTCGAATTCTGCGCGTTCGGGCAGCCCGGCGGTTCTTTTCCGACGGGCTGGATCTTCTGTTCTGGGTTGCGGTCACCGTCGCTCTTTTCTCCTATGCCTTACTCGCGGGAAACGGACAGCTGCGGATTTTTATGATTCTCGGTCTTAGCATCGGAGCGTTTCTTTATTTTATTTTATTCAGCAGTTTCATGCTGCGCTTAGGCTATAAGGTTGCGGATTTTCTCGTTGTTTTATTGCATTTTCTTTCGATCCCAATTGTAACAGCCTGGAATTTTTCGAAAAAAACACTGGAAAAATTCAAAAATGTCTTTCATTATTTCACAAAATGGTATAGAATAAAACACACATTGTGTTCAGTGATGAAAAATCGCAGGCGCCTTGACAAAGACAGGAGGCAGCGAAGGTGCGGCTGAAGCGGGCAGGTTTTCTTACCAAAATTGTCATTTTAGCCATGCTGATCTACGCGGCGATTTCTTTGCTGAATCTTCGTTCCCAGATTGCCGCGGCCGAGTCGGCGCGCGACCAGCTGCAGCAGCAGATAGCCGAACAAAAGCAAACCAATACCAATCTTGCCGAAGACATAGAAAACAGCGACGACCCCGCGCGGATGGAGGAAGTCGCCAGAAACAAATTGGGCCTTGTTCTTCCGGACGAAAAGGTGTTTTATAACATCAATTGAGGAGAAACAAAATACAGATCCAATTTTAAGGGAGGATACATTTTTTAACATGGAGCTTGCCGTTGGTACAATTCTTGACGGGAAGGTAACCGGAATTACGAAGTTCGGCGCTTTTATTGCGCTCGAAGGAGGAAAAACCGGACTGGTACATATTTCGGAGATTTCCCACTCCTATGTCAACGATATCCGGGAGCACCTTGCGGAAGGGCAGGAAGTACGCGCCAAGATTATCGGCATCGACCCCAACGGCCGCATCAGCCTTTCCATAAAAAAGGCAACGGAGGCTCCGCCCCGTCAGGCTTCTCCGCGTCCGTTTCCTCCCAAGCACGCGTATAATTCCTCTTCGTCCGTTCAGGCGCAAGGCCGGGATGCATCCAATTTTGAGGACAAACTGAAGCAGTTTATGCAGGCCTCGGACAGCAAGATGTCCGATTTGAACCGCTACATCGACAAGAAAGGCGGGTCAAGCCGCCGCGGCAGAAGAGGCTGATTTTCGGATATTCTTTCGGAATCTAAAACAGCGCTTACGGGAAAACAGTTCCCGCAAGCGCTGTTTTTGCATCTGAATATCCCGCGCAGATCTCCCGTCTGCTTTACGGCGGGAAAAGGGAAAGCGGTCCTTTGGCCGGGCTGCGGCCAAGCCGGGGCGTTCACTTCGTTTATATTCGTTCCTTTTCCATGCGGATGAGCCCCAAATAGACGCTCTCTCCCAACTCCGCCTTTACCGCGGCGGAACGGAAGCCTTCCGCCGCGGCCTCCACCTCGTATGTCCCGCTTCCCGGCTCCAACCGGTCAAAGCGGAAGTCCCCGTATGCGTCGGTCCGCCGCGTATCGAGCAGCTTCCCGTCTTTTTTCAGAGAGACCGTGCAGTTCTCTAAGCAGCTCTCCTGCGCTCCGGCGCCGGAAACCACCGTCCCGCCGATAAAACACCTGTTCCAGCGGTACAGGTTTTTGTAGAACACGGACGGCCCGGTTTTTCTATGCTCCGGATGCGCAAGCTCCAATCCCTCCGCGGCCGCCATGGCGTCCATTTCCTCCGGCTCCAGCGTGTACATGCGAAGCGCGCCTATGGGGCAGGACTGCGCGCAGCGGGGCTGCTGCCAGCCCTGGTCCAACAGGTGCGCGCAGAAGGTGCATTTCTGATAAACGCCGGCTTCTTCGTTCCATGAGATTTTCCCATAGGGACAAAGCGCTTCCAAATTGCTCTCCCTGCCCGCTTTCTCCGGATCGATGAGGACGACTCCGTCCTCCCGCCGGTATGCCGCACCCCGGCCTTTTTCCACGCACGGGGCATGCTCGCAGTGATTGCATGGTTCCGTCAGATACGCCACGTCGATCATGGGATGCTGTCCGCGCACCCGCTCCTTTGTCGTAATCCAATACTGCTGGTGCAGCTTCTGCGGCAGCGTGACCGGCAGCCAACTGTTTCCCACATGTTCGTCCTTACAGGCGTGCAGACAGTTGAAGCAGCCCAGACAGCGCTCCACATCGATGATGAAATACCGTCGCTTCATGCCTTCTCCCCCTTCCAGGCGCGCACGTCAACCAGGCAGGAGTTGACGCTCATCGAATGCGCCTTCGGAATGTTGAACTCCTTGGACGTGAGCGTATTGATGCAGCCTCCCCGCTCCGGCGAGGCGCCGGGTGCGCCGGACGGACAGTACTCGGCGGAAGCCTCATAGGAGTGCGCGGTTCCGGGCGGCACGCGCTCTGTGACGTGAAGCGCGCACAGGACGCTGCCCCGGTCGTTAAAGACCTCGACAAGCTGGTTCTCCCGGAGTCCTCTCGCGATTGCATCCTTCGGATTGAGACGGACAATCCAGTAATAATGCCCGTCAATGANNCCTGTGACAGGGAATATCGTTTGCGCAGCCGTCCTTGCCGTCGTTCATCGTATGGTGGCTGTAGCGCGGGTGCGGCGACGTGAGCTGAAGCGGATATTTTTGATAGAGTTCTTTCGTTTCCCTGCCCTCAATGGAAGGTATGTACTTGCAGATTACCGGACTATCCGGGTCATCCGGATCAAACCGTTTTAAACTGCTGCAGGCAAACTCAAATTTCCCGCTCTGGGTCTGAAACCCGGTGCCGAAATCCACCTTGTATTCCGAAGGCATGGGGGCAAGCTCGGGCACGTCCCGTTTCCGCCCCTCGTAATACCAGTTGTACGCAACGGGAGTTCTTTGTTCCTCCTTCGGCGCCTCTAAGATGTAATATCCTTTTTTCAGGAAATCCTCAAATGATATTTTTTCCGGAAGGTCGGTGGCGAAAAAGATTCTCTTGACCCAGTCCAGTTCCGTGCTCCCCACGCCGTAATACCTGCCTAAGCCAAGCCGCTTGGACAGGTCGTAATAGATCTGGTAATCGGAACGGGACTCGCCGAGCGGCTCGATGCACTTATGCTGCAGCAGGAACATGCGGTAGTTGTTCTGCAGGTAGTTTTTCTCCACATAGCCCCCGCAGTGCCCCAGTTCGCTGATATCCCAGCGCTCGAAATTCGTACAGGCCGGCAGGATGATGTCGGCGTATTTGGCGTCCCCCTCGAACCAAATGGATTGGTTGACGACGCACTCCAAATGCTCCGACTGGTACATCTTCGCGTAGCGGTGGGACTCCGGCTGCGTCCCCATGTTCGAGGTGCCGTACCGATACAGCATCCGGCAGGGCGGATAGCCGGGCGACGGGTATCTCCGCTGGACAAACTGGGCCTCCATGCTGCGGAAACCGTGGGCATACCAGGCGATCTGATCGTCCCGAACGGCTTCGGGCAGCCGGAGCCGGGGTATGGTCTGGCTTACCGAGGTGGTTCCCTGCAGGTTGGGCATCCGGTTATAGAGATCATAGAGGGCGAAGGTCGATACGGTGTCGGAAGAAATGCCGCCTTCCGCATAGCCGGGGAAGTAAAACGTAGTATCCAGGGGAGCGCCGGACTGCAAGCCGCCGAAATTGACGCCCGGGCGGCCAAAACCCTGCATAGCCATGAGGCAGACCATGGCCCTTGTCCACTCCGTCCCATGGGAGCTTCGGCAGGCGCAGCCCAAACCGGGCAGTCCCCCCGCCGAAAGATAGGTCCGTTTCGTACCCCATTTCCTCGCGAGGACATAGGTCTCGCGCGCCGGGATGCCGGTGATTTCCGCCTGCCATTGCGGCGTTTTGGGAATCCCGTCGGTATGGCCGAGAATATACGCTTTCCACTCGGAAAAGCCTTCCGTTCGATTTTCCACAAAAAATTTGTCGTACAGATCCTCGGTAATCCAGACATAGGCTAAAGACAGCGCAAGCGCCACGTCCGTGGCGACGTTGGGGGCAAGCCATTTCCCGCCCAAAAAGGCGGCGGTGTGGTTATAATAGGGGTCGATATGGACAATCTCCACGCCGAGACGTTTGAGCCATTCCCGCCGTATGGTTCCCTCAAAGGCGCCGTAGAGCCCCGCGGTGGATTCCGGGTCGCTGGACCAGAATACGACCATCTCCGCATGCTTCAGGCAATCCTCCACGGTGGAATACCACTCCGCCATGCCGTTTTTCATGGTATGCCCGAAATGATGCACCGCTCCGAAGACCCAGCCCTCCCAGCTGTCCGGGTTATGCTGGCATTCCGTCGCGCCTATGAGATTGAAAAAGCGTTTGCTGGCACTGTTGAAATACCCGACATTTCCCCAGGTATGGTGAGAAGCCCGCTGCCNNGATGCGCTCATAGCCGGATATGCCGCGGTTTTGCGGGTTTCGATCTCCGTTCGGGTCAAAATCAACGCGCTTCATCGGGTAAAGGTTTCTGCTTTTTGAATAGACAAGTGCCTTCCACCCGCTTCCATGGGTGTTGATCGTCGTGCGGCGCGGCGGGGAAAACTGCATGCCCCGCGCCTCAATCACCCAGGGCTCCGGGTCGTCCGAATCAAACTCAATCGGGGTCATTCGGATGATTTTTCCATCCTTCACATAAACAAACAAGGCCCCGCCCGTGGTTCCGGAAACCATCCGCCGGACTCCGTTCCCCATGTCGCAGCCGTTTTCCCCGCCGAAATGGAGGGGGGCTTCCAGCGCCATCATGAGCAGCTCGTCAAACCAAACGGCCTCAATATCCGGGCCAAGCAGCCCCAATTTTCCCGTTTTCAGGCCCTCCACATAGGCGCGGTAATCCCTGCGGGGCGTGAGCACCTTTTCCGCAAGGGACGGCGTTTGAAAGAACAAGGTAACGGCCGCTTCCCGGCTGACTCCGGCTTCGGACGAAACGGTTCCGCCCGCAAACCGAAACCACCGGCCTTCCGATTTGTCCGCAAGCATGATCTGCGCGACCAGATCGTGCTCCCGCAGTTTCCTTTGGAGCGCCGGATATTCCGCCGCCCGTACCCGGATTGTTTCCGCGAGGTCCGCAAGCAGCGCGGAAAACCGCGCAGTTTCGCTGTGCATTTTCTTTCCCTTTCCTCCTTTATGAGCTAAGGATATCTTTAGTATCAGTATACCTTCCGCAAAGCGGAAAGGCCAGAAATTTATTCCCCAATGCGCGGTTTTTCGCTTCCAATCCGTTTCCCGCTTAATCCGTACTTAAAAAAGCAAAGCAGCGCCTCGCGGCTAACTGCCTGCGGCGCTGCTCTGCTTTTTCCATCCGTCTTTGTTTACGCTTCCGTTATTGGGGGTTTTCCAGCGCGCCGAGGAAAATCGGAAGGCCGGTTTCCAGATCGACAATGGCGTATACAAACGGACGGTTGAAGGTCAATGTGATAAAATCGTCGGCCGGTGCGGAGGTGACACCAACGGCAACCCCGGTCGCGGCCGCCGCTTCCGTGCCTTTTTCGTTTACTTTTAAAACGGCGTGGTGCAGCACGTTCTGAATATAGAGCCCCTGCCCGGCGGAGATGCCCGAAAAATCGGCACGGTTGGGGTCAAACGCGATGCCAAGTCCAATGCCGGAGAGCGCTTCGTTCAGCGTGGCGGTATATTCCGCCTCAAACTTAGGCAGGGACAGCCTGACACTCGTTTCCTTCGCGGCCTGAATCAGTTTATACATTCTATCCGCGTCCAAGGAAGCAATATATTCGCGAACCGGAGTATTTTCTTCCGGGAGAAGCGCCACAAAGCCAAACCGGCCGTCGTCATAGGGGAGCAATACGCCGGTCTCGCGTCCGCCGTCAATATACTTCTCCTGCCGGGTGCCGTTATTCAGAAACGGAACCGTAACCAAACTGCCGTCGGCCTTGGAAAAGGGAGCGTCGAGGGTCTTCTCCGCGTCGAAGGTTCTTCTCCACGTATTGTTCATATAGATCGTATTCATCAGCAGCATTACGGTATCCGGGCTAAACTCCGAAACCATCTTTTTGATCAGGCCTTCCGTCTGCGCCGAAACCCAGTTGTTGACCGCATCCACGGTATTGCCGTCCAAAAAGTCCGCGGAAAAGGCTCCCGCCTCGTACCAGTCGGCGTTCTTTTGCAGGAAGTCCGGTTCCACTTTGAACTCATTTTGAATCCATATGGCGTTTGCAATATGGAATTTTGTGCTTCCGACCCGGGTCTCATACCGCTCCATCGCCGCCTTGCAGGCCGCGTTGATCTGCTCAAGGTTCAGGGCGGCGCCGCCAAGCACCGTTTCGAAAGCGCTTTGCGTATCGCCGGACGCCCCGTTTGCGACCATGCCAAGCGCAAGCATTACGGACAAAGGTGAAATAACGGGATTCTCCTCTTTCCCCGAGGCCGCGGCCTGAAACAGACGCAGCGCGAACGTCCGGCCTGCTTCCTCCGCGCCGGGCGGCATTTCGGCCGCAACGCCCGAAGGCTCATACCCTTTGGTGAGGTCAACAACGGCGGCAGCCTTCATGCAGCCGGAGCAAAGCACTCCCAACAGGGAAATACTCATCAGCAATGCCAATAACTTTCTCATGGTATCCGTCTCCTTTCCTTTTTCGTTTTTGGACGAAACAATTGTCGAAAAGTTCCGGCGGGGCGGACTGATCTGCGCCGGTTTTCCTTCCAAAACGCGTCGTTTGCGGCTTTCGTCCCGTTTGCGGACAAAGCATTCCATTTTGTCCTGTTTGTGGACAAAGCATTCCGGCTGTGATATGCTCAGTATGCCCAGATCAGCGGAAAATCAGGAAGGGGGAGCAGAATGGCGGTTTGGATTTTTGCCGCGGAGGGCCAGGACGGCAGGCGGCTTGCTCCCGCTCTTCTGCTGTATGGACTTCGCGAGGCTTTCGGCATACATTCTTTGCCGCGCATGGAGCGAACGGCCGAAGGCAAGCCCTATTTCCCGGATCGTCCGGAGATTTGCTTTAATTACAGCCATTCCGGGGGCCTTGCTCTCTGCGGCATCTCGGACGTCCCCCTCGGAGCGGACATTGAGCGATATCGTCCGGTGCGCCCGGGTCTTGCCCGCCGGATTCTGAGCGAACGGGAATACGGGGACTGGATGAACTGCCTCGATCAGGAAGGCCGGTTTTTTTCGCTCTGGACACTGAAGGAAAGCTACTATAAATGCACCGGCACGGGCATAAAGCTCCCGTTCGCAGCGGTGGAGTTTTCCTTCGCGCCAAACGGACAGCCTTCCCGTCATCCGCCCGGCTTTGTTTTTCGCTCGTTTGCAGGCGAACNNAAAAAGCCTGCCGGATATCTTATGGATTTCACCCAAGGACCTTTAGGGCGCATCAATGCGCAAACGGGCTATTCCGCTGGCTTGATTTGCCACGCTTATTTCTCTTCTGTTACAAATCCCGCCCGCCCATTGACTTAAAACCGGACGCTTCTTATAGTGAAATTGGGGAAGGCTGCGAAAGCCGCCTCCCTCAATTTTTTATTCTATAAGGAGTCCCGCAATGAAACGAATCCGAACCCCGCTGGCGGCGGTGCTTCTTATCGCCGCGCTGAGCAGCCTCCTGATTTCTCCCGCCTACGCGGCATATCCGGACGCGGAAGACATCCGGCATACCGAAGCCGTAGACTCTCTTACCTCCTTAGGACTTTTCGCCGGATATGACGACGGCACCTTCCGCCCGGACGCCATTATCACACGCGCGCAGATGTCCAAGCTCATCTGCCTTGCCTTCACCGGCGGAAAAGAACCCGCCGCCGGCAACGAGGCGAAGGCGCCCTTTTCCGACACGGCGGGCCACTGGGCGGAGGTTTACATTACATATTGTTATCGCCTCGGCGTCATTTCCGGAGATCAGGGAGCGGGCGGTCCCTTCCGGCCGGACGATACCGTAAAAGCCGTGGAAGCCGCAAAAATGATCCTCATATCGCTTGGTTACAGCGCCAATCTATCCGGCTTCACCGGGAGCAGCTGGGCGCTTCATACGGCGATGGCCGCAAATCAAAAAAACCTATTTGAAGCGCTGAGCGGCCTTGCTCTCGACGCCGGGCTGACACGCGACAACGCCGCGCAGATGTTCTACAACGCCCTGGAAGCCCCCATTGTGGAATACCGCACCGTACTGGTCACCGTGGACGGCAAACTCGTCTCCGTCCACAAAACAGCCGACACTTCCGAGACGATACTCAGCAAATACTTCGGCGCGGCAAAGTATGTCGGCGTAATCATTGCAAACGAGTTTTCTTCCGCCGTCGGCGGCGCCTCCACCCTGCAAAAACCGGGCGTAACCGGACTGGACACGGACGGCGACCGGGATATTGATCTCTCTTTCAAACTTGTCACGGGCTCCGCACAATTAGGCAGGCGGGTGATTCTCTACGCGAAAAATTACGAAGGGGGCATATTCCAAACCGTCTTCGGCGCTCCCGTCTTATCCGCCTCAAACGTTACGGCAACCTATGTTTCGGCATTCGACTCCGCCCGCGATCTGGAAAGGGCACTCAAAACAAGCGGCATCGAACGGCTCGAGGCGGCCGTCGTCTCAAATTGCGTGCTCAGCGGCACCGTTTCCTCCTGGAGCGATCTGCACGCCATGACGGGAAACGGCGTCGAAGTTTCCGTAGTAAGCTCCGGAACAAACGACGGCACGGCGGATTATATTCTGATTACAAGAAAAAGCGTGGGAAAGGTCGTGGGCTATTCCGCCTTCGGCGAGGGAACCCTTGTTGTGCAAAACACCTCCACCGGCGCGCTAGACATCGCGGGGCTTACCTTCGAAGAGGCTACGGGCGCGGAATCGGTAAGAAAAGGCGATATCGTTTTGTACTATGCCGTCGGCTCCCGCTATTTTGTGGAGCGGGCCTCCTCCAAGCAGATGGCGATTGACCGGATCGGCTTCGACTTTGTCGGCTCCGGTGGCAAAAACTATAAAAGCTCCGCCCTTGTTACCGTTTATAACGCGGACGGCGATGCCTCCCTCCCGGCAGCCGTTGCATTTGAAACGGACTATACCTTTTATTTTGACAACGCGGGATTTATCGTTTATTTGGAGAAGTCCGCCGAATCGGCGCGTTATCTCATGTTCCTTGCCGTCGGAACACATTCGCCCTTAGAGGACACGCTTCCCGCCAAGGTGCTATTGGACAGCGGAAGCGCTTCCATTGTAAATATTGATTCTCTGACCGTTTCCGGTACGACCCTTTCGGTGGAAGAAAACGGCGCGGACGTGGAAGCCGCGCTTAGGGCCGCCGCGATTACCGCTAGGGACGCGGACGCTTCCAAGCCGAAAATCTATTCCTATACCCTGACGAGCGCGGGGAGCTACCGGGTTACGGAACTGCCGACCGGGTACGGCACGACAAAGGTCGTAAACAAATCCCCCGCCTTTTTAAACAGCGGAACGGTCGCGGACGCAAACACACGGTTCGTGCTGGAATATGACGGGACCTTCCGTCCCTTCAAAGGAATTTCGGAAGTTCCGACCGTCAACACCGCGGGAGACGAAGCCTATTGCTTTACCTACGAAAACGGCGGCTTGGCAGCCGTGGCCTTCCTGAAGGGCGCCGTTTCCGGACTTGAGGGCAACGACGTCTATATCCTGCGGACAAGCCCTACCGTTACCTATGAAAGCGGGCGCCACGTCTACCGGTACCCGGCGCTCCTGAACGGAGCGGTGACTGAAATTGAGGTTACCGGCAACGCAAAATCCGACGCGTTCAGCCGGACCGGCCTTGTGACGAACGTGCCGTTTACCTTAGACGGAACCTGGAAGATCGACTCCCGCATTACTCCCGCCGCCCCGGCGGCCGCTTCCCAGCTCGGCTCCGGCCTCATCCTAGGTCCCGTGATGCAGGCATCGGCCGGAAGCACGGCCTTCAGCGAAGAATACCTCTCCTGCAGCGACGCGACGAAGGTATATATTATTCGCGGGGAAAGCGTCACTCAGGGAAGCCTTGACAACATCGTCGCCTTGGCCGGCCACCCTTCCCTCTCCAGCAGGATTCTGATTACAAGGGCATCCCTGCTCCCGGACAGCCCGGAATATCACGCGGCCGGCAGCATTTACATGCTCATCTAAAAACGCAGAATAAAACCGAGGCCCCGGACGCTGTCCGGGGCCTCGGTTTTCACTTTCCTGCTGTTCCCTTCATGACTGCCCGATGAACGAGCTGACCGTTTCAATGCAGCGCAGATCGCCGATGAAAATCACAATGTCGTCCGCCAGAAGCGAGGCGTAAGGCCCCGGGGACAAAATGATTTTTTCCCCGCGCCGGATGGCAATCACCGTCGCAGCCGTCTGCTGCCAGAAATTCAGCTCCCCAAGCGTTTTCCCGATTACGGGAGAATTGGCCGGAACCCTGACCTCGTAATTGTGGAACGGGTTGATTTCAGAAAATTTTTCGTTGATTCGTACGATGGAGCCCGCGACTTCCGCAATCTGCCGCCCGATTGCCTCCTGCTGCGCAAGCAGCTCGTGTAAGCTCGCCTGATAGGTCCTGATATCATTCTGCCTGCTGAACTTCTCAACATAGCGCCGTGCGTTTTCCGCCGAGATGACGCGCACGCCGCTGTTTTGCTTGATTTCAACAATCTCCATATCCTCCAGGAGTTTCATTGCCCTTCGGATGGTTTCGGGAGAAACGCCGTATTCCGACGACATAACGGAGCGGCCGTATATTTTCGTATTTTCTTTCAGTTCTCCGCGTGCAATCCGCAACGCGACATCAAGCGCGATCTGGGAATAAACGGGCGGAACAATGTGATTATCCAAGTTATCATGCAACTCCTAAAGACGTCATAATAGTGTCCGAAACGAAGGAAACGAAGAATGCAACCCGATTATAGCAATTTCCCTCATAAAACACAATACATAGACTCCGGTTCATGAAAATACCTCCATTTTTCCTTTGACGCATCGACAGCCCGGGAGCCTTGACGCTTCGTAGTTTGCTCCGTTGACTTCTTGCGCTTTCGAAGATACACTTGTCAAAGGGGGGAACGTTATGTTTCATACAAATGAGTTTTATTTTCAGTCCAGCAGCGGGAAAAACCGGATTTATGCAAAGACCTGGCTGCCGGAAGAGTCCCCCCGTGCAATTTTGCAGATCGCCCACGGCATTTCGGAACATATCGGCCGATATGACGCCTTTGCCGGTTTCCTTGCCGAACATGGTTTTGTCGTTTTCGGGAACGATCATCTCGGGCACGGAAAAAGCGCGGACGGAGAAGAAAACCTCGGCTACTTCAGCGATTCGGACGGCTGGGTGCATGTTACAAACGACATGCGGAAACTCACAAACCGGATGCGCCGGCGATACCCCGCGCTTCCCTGTTTCCTGTTCGGGCACAGCATGGGGTCTTTTATGGCCCGCACCTATCTCATCCGATGGCGAACCGGGCTGCGCGGCGTCATTCTGAGCGGCACGGGCAGTTTCCCCCCGCAATTTCTAATGCTTNNCATGGCGGCCGTTACCGGAGCCCCCGGCTGATGCAGCTCACCTGCACTTCCCGAAACCGGACAGTGATGCTGCACGGCGCCATGATCGACATGATTTCTTCCGACAAGGCCGCCGTCGACGAATACAGAAACGATCCGCTCACCGGATTTCTTCCGACCGCGGGCCTCTTCTCAGAGATGTTGGACGGCATCCGTTTCAATCAATCCCCGAGAAATCTCATGAAAATGAACCGACAGCTTCCCATCCTGCTGCTCTCCGGCGCCCGGGACCCCATAGGCGGTTTTGGCCGCGGCGTAAACCGCACCGCAAACGCCTTCCGGAGGGCGGGCTGCACCGACGTTACGGTAAGGCTTTACCCGAAGGGACGGCATGAAATGCTTCATGAGAGCAATCGGGAGCAGGTTTATGCGGACATCTTGGATTGGCTGGAGGACCGGCTGCGAGAATAAAAAAGGACTGCTTTGCCGAAAAGCGCAAAGCAGCCCTCTTTTATTCCCAAATATAATGCTTGTTTCCGGCCGGCTGCGTCGGGGTAAGTAGGTTTTCAGCCCTTGTTTCCTTCCGCGGGCGCGGCGGGTTTTTTGGACTTTTGCTCGGGGTCCTCATCAAAAAAAGCTTTCGCGGAAGCGCATAATCCTGCAAGCCCCTGAATCTCCGAGGGAATGATAATTTTTGTGGACTTCCCGTTGGCCGCAGCCTGGAACGCTTCCAGCGCCTTGATCTTAATGACCTGTTCGTTCGGGTTCGCGTTGTTGAGCAGCTTAAGAGACTCCGCAAGCGCCTGCTGCACTTTCAGGATTGCTTCCGCCTGGCCTTCCGCTTCCATAATTTTAGCCTGCTTGGCGGCGTCGGCGCGCAGGATGACGGACTGCCTCTCTCCTTCCGCCACAAGAATCTGGCTGGCCTTCTCCCCCTCCGCACGGAGAATGGATTCGCGCCTCTCGCGCTCCGCCTTCATCTGCTTCTCCATGGCGTTCTGGATTTCACGCGGGGGCAGGATGTTTTTCAGTTCGACACGGTTTACTTTGATTCCCCAGGGATCGGTTGCCTCGTCCAAGATGATGCGCATTTTGGTATTGATGATATCGCGCGAGGTCAGCGATTGGTCCAATTCCAAGTCGCCTATAATGTTTCGGAGCGTGGTTGCGGAAAGGTTCTCAATCGCGGACATCGGATGCTCGACGCCGTACGCATACAGTTTCGGGTCCGTAATCTGGAAGTAAAGAACCGTATCGATCTGCATGGTGACGTTATCTTTCGTGATGACCGGCTGAGGCGGAAAATCCGCCACCTGTTCCTTCAGGGATACGACCTTCAGCACCCGTTCAATAAACGGAATTTTAAAATGGATTCCGACACCCCAAACCGAATGAAACGCGCCCAAACGTTCAATGACATATGCCTTTGACTGCTGCACGATAATGATATTTTTCGCTAAGATAATCAATACGATCAGCGCAAGCACGATCCAAATGAAATATGCCCCTACGGACTGCAAGATGCTCATTTTTCCTGCTCTCCTTTCGCAATCAATTCCTGATTTTCCTCCGCAAGCCCATTCTGTTCCACCGGAACCACATAGACCTTGACCCCTTCAATCCGCAAAACGCGGACCAGCGTCCCTTTTTCCAACACTTCTCCGTGATCAGACCGGGCCGTCCAGACGTTTCCTCCCACAGAGACTAAGCCGACTCCGTCAAGATTCCGGATCGTTTCCGTGACAACGCCTTCGGTACCGATTACCCGGTCGGCATTCGTCCGCGTATTTCGCGGGGTCAGATATTTCCTTGCCAACGGACGAATCAGCAGCATCGCAAGGAAGGATACGACCAGGAAGCCTGTGATTTGCAGCCAGGTCGGGCCGTCCAATACGGAAATAATCAAGGCCGCCAGCGCGCCTGCGGCAAACCAAATGGAGGTAAGTCCCAAAGTTGCAGCTTCCAGAACACAAAACGCAATGAACGCGATCAGCCAGATAATACTCATATTCATAAAAACCCCTCCCAAGCAATTGCATATTTGGGCCTGTCACACGGGTTTATAGCCTTAGTATACCATAGGCGCGAGAAAAAACATAGGGAAATATCCGCTATTTCCCGCACTTATTTGAACCAATCCGGGCAGTATCTGCACGAATTGGGCATATTGCATCACCCGTTTAAAGAAAGCGAGCCGCTCAGAACGCATTTTTGGTTGCGGCTTCCGGAAAAATAAGATATACTCATTCACATTAAGGTGGTGCGGGTATGAAATCTCTCCGAATGACGGCTCCCTGTCTTTTTGGACTGGAAGCCTTGGTGGCCGATGAACTGAAACGTCTTGACATGAAGGAAGTGCAGGCCGAAAACGGACGCGTTTTATTCTCCGGCAGCGCGGCCGACATTGCCCGCGCAAATATGAACCTGCGCTGCGCCGAACGCGTGCTGCTTACGCTCGGCTCTTTTCCCGCGCAGACCTTCGACGCGCTGTTCGAGGGCACGCGCGCCCTCCCCTGGGAGGATTATCTTCCGCCGGACGCCGCTTTTCCCGTAAAAGGCCACAGCTTAAACTCCGCGCTTCACGCGGTTCCCGCATGCCAGTCGATCGTGAAAAAAGCCGTCGTTTCGCGGCTGGGGGCAAAGTTCGGCACCGCGACGCTGCCTGAGACCGGCGCTTTGTATCAGATACAGTTTTCCATCATGAAGGATACCGCAACCTTGTACCTGGATACCTCAGGCGCCGGTTTGCACAAACGGGGTTACCGCGCGGTGGGCAGAGCCGCCCCGCTTCGGGAAACATTGGCTGCCGGTTTGGTTCTCCTTTCCCGGTTCCGGGGGCGGGATCCGTTTTGCGATCCCTTCTGCGGTTCGGGAACCATCCCCATCGAAGCCGCCCTGATCGCCAAGAATATAGCCCCCGGTCTTAACCGAAGCTTTTCCGCCCAGAAATGGGAGAGCATCCCCTTCCGCTGCTGGAAGGACGCGGCGGAAGAAGCCCGGGGGCGGGAATACAGCGGCCAATACGATATCTGGGGCGGAGATATCGACGCGGCGGCGGTGGAACAGTCCCGCGAGAACGCGCGGAAGGCAGGCGTCTCGGACTTGATTCGTTTTTCCGTTGCCGACGCGGCTTCCTTTTTCCGCGACACGCCCTACGGCAGGGTTGTAACCAATCCCCCCTATGGCGAGCGTATGATGGAGCGGGCGGAAGCAGAAGGATTATACCGCTCGTTTGGGCAGGCTGCCGGCCGTCTTCCGCACGGTTGGAAGCTCTTCATCCTCTCTTCCCACACGGAGTTTGAGCGCGCCTTCGGCCGCGAGGCGAAGAAACGCAGAAAGCTTTACAACGGCATGCTCAAATGCAACCTGTATATGTACGAAAACGGATAAGCCCGCCTTTGCGGCAGGCAAATTTCTCCTTCTCTCCGCCATACTCTTACCCGCGGGAACAAGAGGCGATCGAAATACCCGCTCTTTTCACCGCATCGAAAGGATATCATGGATGACAACAAGGCACCTTTTCGTGATTAACCCCGCTGCCGGAAAAACCGACCGGAGCCGCGCTTTGCTCAAACAGGCGGAGGAATCGTTTTCCGGGAAAAGCCTCGATTTTTCCTCCGTCCTGACAAAAGGGCGGGGGGACGCAACCCTTGCGGTGCAGCGCGAGGCCGAACGGGGCATCCCGCTGCGGGTCTACGCCTGCGGCGGAGACGGCACGCTCAACGAGGCCGTGAACGGAGCGGCTCTCTACCCGCATGTCGCAATTACGCACATTCCGATCGGCAGCGGAAACGATTTTGTCAAAGTATTCGGACCTGACGCGGCCGCTTTCTTTACGCCGGAACAACTGTTGGACGCTGAAGAAACCGAGCTGGATTTGATGGAGTGCAACGGGCGCTTCGCCGTCAACATCTGTTCCGTGGGGCTTGACGCAAGGATCGGTTTGGGCATGGTCGATTTCAAGCGCCTGCCTTTTGTCAGCGGCACAATGGCCTATCAGCTTTCGCTTCTCTCTAATTTTATTAAAGGGATTCACCGCCCTTACGAGGTAGAGGTGGACGGACAAAGGTTTTCAGGCGATTTTACGCTTCTGTGCGCCTGCAACGGGCAGTGGTACGGCGGAGGCTTTCACCCCGCACCCGAAGCGCGCCCGGACGACGGGCTCCTTGATCTTCTGATCGTCAAGGCCGTCTCGCGCCTGACGGCGATCAGGGTGGTTAAGCACTATGCCCAGGGGAGGGCAAAGGACTACCCCCACATTATCACAAGCCTGCGGGGCCGGGAAATGCGCATCCTTTGCGACCGGGAGAGCCGGGTTAACCTAGACGGCGAGGAAATCCGGGCAAAGGAAATTACCTGCAAACTTTCCGACCGGAAGCTGCGCTTTTTCTATCCGAAATGCCTCTCCTGGCCTCCTCCTTCCCAGTATGATATTCATAGAAATTCTTAGAAAAACAGCGTTATCAGCGCTGTGAATCAGCTAATATTTCATTCCTTTTCATTTTTAAGCTAATTCAGGATTATTGTGCCTATTTTAAAACTTGCGGAAAGGCAGTCCTTGCTTTATTATTAGTAGTGGTTTAGCACTCTCTTTAAATGAGTGCTAAACCACTTGATTGCTTAGTCAGGCAAAAACCACTTCAAATAGTCAAAGGAGGCAACTTTATGAAAATCAAACCCCTTGCGGACAGAGTCATCCTGAAGATGACGGAAGCCGAAGAAACCACAAAGGGCGGGATTATTCTTACCGGCGCGGCGAAGGAAAAGCCCGAAGTGGCTGAAGTTATAGCCGTCGGCCCCGGAGGCATGGTGGATGGCAAGGAAGTCGTCATGACCGTCAAAGTCGGGGACAAGGTAATCATGAGCAAATACTCCGGAACCCAGGTCAAGATTGACGGCGAGGAATACACCATTGTCCGGCAGAACGATATATTAGCCACTGTGGAATAATATGTAGGAGGAAACAATATGGCAAAGATCATTGCGAACGGCGAAGAAGCCCGCCATGCGCTTGAGCGCGGCATCAACAAGCTTGCCGATACCGTTAAAATCACCCTCGGTCCCAAGGGCCGCAACGTAGTTTTGGATAAGAAGTTCGGCTTCCCGCTGATCACCAACGACGGCGTCACCATTGCGAAGGAAATAGAACTGGAAGATCCCCTCGAGAATATGGGCGCGCAGATCGTGCGCGAAGTTTCCACCAAAACGAACGACGTAGCCGGCGACGGCACCACTACCGCCACCCTTTTGGCGCAGGCTATTATCCGGGAAGGTCTTAAGAACGTGGCCGCCGGCGCCAATCCCATGATCATGCGGAAAGGCATTTCAAAGGCCGTCGACGCCGCCGTGGAAGCCATCAAGGCGAATTCCCAGAGGGTAAACGGAGCCGCGGATATTGCCCGTGTCGGAACCATTTCCTCCGGCGAGGAAAGCATCGGAAAGCTGATTTCCGAAGCCATGGAGAAGGTTTCCAATGACGGCGTCATCACAGTGGAAGAGTCCAAAACAGCCGAGACTTACAGCGAGATTGTCGAAGGCATGATGTTTGACCGCGGCTATATCACTCCCTACATGGTAACCGATACCGAGAAGATGGAAGCCGTATTAGACGAGCCGCTCATCCTGATTACCGACAAGAAAATCAGCTCCATACAAGAGCTTCTGCCTCTGCTTGAGCAGGTGGTGCAGGCCGGCAAAAAGCTGATGATCATCGCGGAAGACGTGGAAGGAGACGCCCTGTCCACCCTCATCGTCAACAAGCTGCGCGGAACGCTGCAGGTTGTCTGCGTAAAGGCCCCCGGCTTCGGCGACCGGCGCAAAGAGATGCTTCAGGATATCGCGGTCCTTACGGCCGGCGAAGTGATTTCCTCCGACCTCGGCTATGAGCTCAAGGAAACCACCTTAAGTCAGCTCGGCAAAGCCCGCCAGGTCAAGGTACAGAAGGAAAACACCATTATTATCGACGGCGCCGGGAATTCCGCCGACATTAAGAACCGGATCGCTCAGATCAGGAACCAGATTGAACTGAGCACCTCCGACTATGACCGTGAGAAGCTGCAGGAACGCCTTGCAAAACTGTCCGGCGGAGTTGCGGTGATCAAAGTCGGCGCGGCAACCGAAACCGAAATGAAGGAAAAGAAGCTTCGCGTTGAGGACGCGCTGAACGCGACCCGCGCGGCCGTGGAAGAAGGCATCGTCCCGGGCGGCGGCGTCGTCTACGTCAATGCCATCTCCGCGGTGGAGAAGCTTATTTCCAAGGCCGAGGGCGACGAAAAAACCGGTATCCAGATTGTCGCCAAGGCTCTGGAAGAACCCATCCGTCAAATCGCGATCAACGCCGGTATGGAAGGCTCCGTTGTTCTGGAAAAGGTCAAGAACAGCCGCAAGATTGGCTACGGCTTCGACGCTTACAATGAAACCTACTGCGATATGATCGCCGCCGGCATCGTAGACCCCACCAAGGTCACCCGCAGCGCGCTTGAAAACGCAGCTTCCGTGGCCTCCATGGTTCTGACCACAGAAGCGCTCGTGGCGGATAAGCCCCAGCCTCCCGCTCCTCCGGCCGGCGGAGCTCCGGGTATGGGCGACATGTATTAATCCTCCTTTGTTTTTTACCCTCTTGGGGCGGCGCAGATTTACGCGCCGCCCCGTTTTTTGGGGGATTCCTTTCCGCTTCAGAGTGCAAAGCGGGGAAACGCACTTCTTCCGAACAGGAAAACATAACCCGTAAAAAAGCAGTTGACAATTAAAGCTTCATACCATATAATATTCCTTGCCTCGCAAAAAAGAGGTTTATGGCGGCATAGCTCAGTTGGCT
>DCTG01000098.1:0-15098 GCA_002329245.1 Clostridiales bacterium UBA1446 | reverse complement strand
GTCTTCGCCATTACAGTAGAAACAGGGAGCCGATAATACCGGCTCCCTGTTTTATTATTTCTCGAAGCGCTCTTTTTCATATATCGCGTTGGCCGCCCGCATGAGCTGGATTTCACGCATCCGGATTTCCAAAAGCGCTTCTTCTCTCTCTATTGAAGCAGGCTCTTTTTCGATCTCCTTCTCTGCCTTCCTGACCTTGGTAATCTCCGAATCAACCTTGCGGAACACTTCAAGGAGCCAAGGAGCATAATCATCCGGATGCTCTCCAGTCACAAGGTAGGCAGCATAGTCGCTTTCCAAGATTGACTTGTATGTATAGTAGTCGTCGATTGAGCGCGGATTTTCTGTCGCGTCCAAAACGAAACCTTGCGATAATCCTGAGAAGAACGGTATTCCCTCCTTCGTTCCGGCGAGCTGATCTATACTTGTGAGCGTTATGCTTCCGATTGTGCCGGAATATCCTGTTATGATTTGGTCCAGGCGCTTCGGAGACTTCATCCATTCAGGAACAAGCGGGAGGTTTACCGCAAAACCGGCAATGACCTTCGAGACTTCGGACGTATATTGATTGTATTGCAGTTCCGGGTGAGTAGCGCTTAACGTCTCATCCTTTGAGTTCAAGATCGGTATGCCAGTCCACTTCTTCCCGGTCGCGTCACGATACAGCGGCTCTAACAGGGCGGGCATCATGTCGGGTAAGAGCTGTGTGAAGGTTTCTCCGAGCCCATCAAAAGCAGTTGGATTGCGGTGATACGCCATATCGAAAAGACGTTCCGGAATAGCGCCGAAAATGACGCCGAGCTCCCAGGGGCGAGGTATGGGAAGGAAGAAGGTCGCGGTTTCAGGATTCCCGAGCGGGACGTTCCAGAAGAAATCCTTTCGATACCAGGGCAGATCGTTGTAGTTTTCATTGTCGCGGCACATCCATGCAAGCAGCAGCGTCGGCAGGGTGATATACAGCAAAGACCGGAACACCGTTCGCCAGGCTTTTTCTTTTGTGCTGAACATGCGCGCAAGTTTATCCATGCCCTGCAGGTTTGAGTTCAGGAAGTTAATGATACGATTTGCGTTATACTTCCTAACCCATCTGCCCATCCGCTTAAAGTCTACGGAAAGGTCCCGCATTTGATATATTACTTTTTTCACTGTTTCTCGATCAAGTTCCATCTCCTCCGGATTAATTCCGAGTTCTTTCAGCGCCCTTTTCACATCACCGAGACGCCCGGCCATTTCTCCAATCTCTATAGCATCCTGCATTGTCCGAAGCGGGTGCTTAATTTTATTCCAATACCTTGCGGCCTTGCTCCGCCCCGAGAGGATATCTTCAATAGATTCCTGGGCGAATCTCCGGTCGTTTACGGTAAAGAAGTTCGTCGTGCCGCCGCTGCGCTGGACAAGGCGATACCATTCATCTTTTTGAAGCATGGAGATAAGGCCATCCAAGATGTTAATTGGATTCAGCCCAGATTCGGAGGCGATAAGGTTCTGAAGCGTATCGCGAGCGAGATTTCGGTATATGTAGCGCGGGGTAAAGAGAATTCCTGATCTCTGCAGCGTCGAGGCGGCAATCGCAACACGCAGGATGATGTTCCCGCTCCTTGGGGACACGTCCGTTAAGGCAAGATACAATTCATGATCGAGATCATATAGGACCGGCTCACCATCCATATAGATTACAACTTGATCTGTTCCAGCCATATAGTTCGGCTGAAATACACGGGCATGTACATCGAAGTCATTGTTTGTCAGGACGCCAAGCGCCTTTTCGATCTCTCCTTTCAGTTGAGACAGGTTGAAGGAGGTCATTTTGTATTTTGTCTTAGCTCTTGCCATGATGTTCCCGGCGCCCTCAGCTTTATCTGCCATTTCCGCCAGCTCAATGAGGATATAGTTCCTCTGTGCCGCGGAGAGGTACAGGAATATATTGTTGATATCGCTTTCGATGGGATTAATAATGTCCTCACCGCCGCCGCGAAGCTCATGAATTACTTTTTTGCTGCCGCCGATCGCCCGGCTTGAACCAGTGCGAAGGGAGACGCGCCCCATGGTTTCTTTTCTATATGTTCCGAGTATGCGCTGCAGGGGGGCATAGTTCGGATTTGCCGCTAAAATTTCATGGTATTTATCTTCCGATATAATCCCGCCCTCAACAAGCAGATGGAGGTTATTCGCACGGAATTTCACCAGCTTTTCAAATGTCTCTTTGAATTGCGGATATTTTCTCTCCATTTCCGCGACGGTAGCCTCATAGGTTTCCTGTGAATCAGGCAGCTCCAAGCCCCTATTAAAATAATCCTCTGCACGGCGCGCGACATTGTAAACCGCAAAGTCCGAAAGCATTTCCTCGCTTCCGTTTACGGCTTTCAAAATATCGTAATAAGATTCACCTACGCGCTCGCCTTTTAGGTTAATTTGATAATGGCCTGGCTTCCCGTCCGGATTCAGAGAAAACAAGGCAGCGCCCTCATAGCCACGCATGGCAGAAAGTTCGTGTTTTATATGCTCCTGCGCTTCCGGCCCCGAAAGCTTCCCGGCAGCCCATTCAACCGGATAGGTCGTATCGACAAGACCGGCATACACTTTTCGGAATGTCGACCTGATATCAATGCCGGGGCCTTTTCTAACCTTGTCCCCTGGGAGAACAACGGAAGAACGGACACGGGCGGAAGGAGTGAGATTCGTCAAGTTCCAGATATCATCCTTCAGCTCGTTTATAGCTTTCATGATATTGTCCGGAAGCTTGCCGGTGATATGCTCATATGCCAGAGCAAATTCAGTCCGGAGTGTTTCTTCGTCTCCGGTAAGATACCGCCGCAGGAATTCCGCCACTCCCTCGCGGCGCTTCCGCGCCGGGGAATAGCTCTTGCGAGAGGTCGCAGCTCCAAGGGCTTCAAGCTGCTTATTTGTTACCCTGTCTGCCGTTCCGCTGAGATTGAAAAGTTTGTCTAAGAAGTGCCCGGTTTCATGGGAGAGCGTCGGGATATCGTTCGCTTTCTTAATGCGAATCATATGGGTTTTACGATTGAATTCCCCAATGCGTCCGGCAGAAACGCGGTCCTTGCGAATAAATGCGTTGAGCTTGTCGGCAAAATCTGAAACAATCTCCGAGGCCCGCTTTGCTTCTCCGGAAGTGTTTTTCCCTGTCGCAGCGGGGAGCATGGGCATACCATATCCGGTAAGCCCATCTGTATTCCCCAACTTGTCTTTCTTCGGCCCGCGTGCATAAATCACTTTATCCTTTATCGTCAAATCGGAAAAATATTTCCTAATTTCCGGGATATAAGAGGACGTGAGCCTATTTTCCTGCCATCCTTTTGAAGTCTCTTTCCCGACGCCGCTGCCGTCGCCTTCATAGACAGTAATATAAACCGTCCCATCCGGCTTTACAGCGTCTACAGCGTTTGCAAGCACTTCGTTACGCGCAGATTGCTCCCGAATAACATTGAGCACATTGGAAATCGTAACGGTATCGCTCTGCCCTTCTTCGGTTGCGGCAGCCGCCATAGCGTTATGTTCCGGGCTTCTGTTATACGGGTCATAAATAAAGTTTTTCACATTCTGCGAGGCAAGAAAATCCGTCACGTTGTCAAATTTCCCGCCGCCGATATCCAGGTTTACGGTATACGGTTGGAAGCGAACCTTGCTGAACACGGCTGGAAGTCTGCTCGCGTTGATGGAAGTTTCATTGGATTTTATGTCCTGCTTTGTCGGGTCCGTGCTGATCTTTGCATCGTCCTCATCATCCGGAGAAATGAGCTTCTTCCGCACTTCCAGCACGGGGTTTAGTTCCATGATCTTAGAGATAATCGCTTTGCCCTTTTCCCCGGTTGGGATAAAGTAACGGTAATTGTAATTAATCCGCTCGGCAATGATGTCGGAGAAATTCCTGGCGATATACCATAGGTTTTGCCCGGTAATCTCAATTCGGTACTCTCCACTGACGCGCCGACGTTCCAGCTTCATCTTATCATCGCGTAGAACGGTGTCAGCGCATATTTTTGGGCAGAATATCGTAAAATATCAGGCCATCAAGCCGGCTATATTGACAGGAGAATTAGAGATAGAGCTAAGTCGCCATATAGGGGAGGTTGTAAATACCTCCCCTATATGGAATCAGAATAAATATTATTGAGGCATGTAGAAAAAACCGCCAATATTAAGGCACCACTACGATGGGATTATTAGCATCCGATTGAGTATAATACGGACGGCAGGCTGGAGATTTCCAACAACCGGGCGGAGCGCAGCATCAAGCCGTTCGTCATCAACCGGAAGAACTTCCTGTTTGCCAACACGCCACGGGGAGCCAGAGCCAGTGCCGTCATGTTCAGCATCATAGGGACAGCAAAAGAAAACGGCCTGAATCTATATGCTTATCCCACGCACATTTTTCGGAATGCCCCAAATATGCCACCGGACGATTTCGTCGGATTGCTGCCTTGCTCAGAAGCCGTCCAGGCCAACTATAAAGCCAGTGCCACCGCCACATGATGTGTCGATGGCACCGCTTATTCATATGGGCGTTTAAAGCTTACATGCTGTTAACCGATACCAATATACCGGAATTTTTATATGATAGACCAACAACACTTTTTCGATCGCCTTGAGGTGTTTTGATGTACCATATAGCATATGCTTCTTCCGCTCCGTCCAAGGAAGGCAGCTTTGTATTTTGACCGATGAAGGATTCAATAGCAGGTTCTCCATTTAGAGCGGTTAAATACTCCCGTGCGGTTTCATACTTTTCATTTTTAGTTAGACCATCCATGTCGGATTCTGTAAGGTCATAATACCCAAAATTCAGGAGTAACTCCTTTTCTTGAAAACCGAAATATGTAGGTACTAAGGCCCCCGCAAACTCATATATAGTTTGAAGCTGCCACTGACCACCGCCCTCATTTTTATACACATCTTCTCTACTGCAGCCCCAGAAACTGTTCCCAAAATCCGGCTTATTTTCTTGTATCATTCCCGTTTCTTCAGCGATAAAATCGACCTTTACACTCCCGTCCCGCACCAGTCTCAAATTAACGCGAGTCCTATTGTCATTCTCGGTAGTTTTAATATACCATTTAGCCTCTGCCCAACCACCGGTATTTGCAGCTTCTTCCAGAGATGATAGCACAATGCCGTTGATATCGTAAAAATTTTCTTCCATAGGTTCTCCGTAGCAACCGACCAAATACTTTCTAGCAGTTTTATAAGCCGTAAAATTATCCATGTCTGGATTTTTTAAATTCGTATAACTTCCACTGCAAAGCTTTCCATTTTTATCAAATTGAAAATATGGAGCTGCGCTTAAACCGCCGAACTCAGATACCGCAGTGTAAAGCCGCCATAGTCCGCCGCTTTCCTGTGTATAAACCTGCTCCATGTTGTCGCCCCAGAAACTATTTCCAAAATCAGGATGTCCTTTGTCGCCATTGTCTTCAGACGATTTGCCTTGCGTCTGGATAATATCCGGTTCAGTAACGCTTTCTCCTGAATTGCATCCAACTAGTAGCAAGATAAAAATGAGTGACAAAAAAACTATTTTTTTTATGATTAAACACCTTCTTCAACTAAGTAGTTTAATTCGAAAGGCAAAGGCTTTTGTTGAAAATGTTATTGGACAAGCTATATCCCCGGGGATTGTTATATCCCCGGAGACATAGCCTTGGTAGGTTTTTTTCTCTTATGAAACAGATATAGTCTTTGGATCTATTGTGATTGCGTAAGCATCTCTTGGATATACTCTCTCAGGCTCTCCTTGCATAATCATTGTACCTTCTGAGACCGTAACAGTATAAGTACCTGGATTGCTATAAGTCTTCCAATCATAATACATGGTTAAGCCAGTAGCAGAACCAGAAAAATATGTCCATCCATACGTACCATCATCGAAGTCTAATGTCGCTTCAAAATAAGTTATTACAGCCATATCATATGGAACTGTAATTTCCGGCGCGTATGTTCTAGCATAACCTGTAGGTACCATATCGACAATCCAGAAGTTAATTGCCTCAACTCCAGCAGGCAAGTTATCCGTAACCCCTAACTGTAAAGTGCCTTCTTCAGTTACTCCCTTTTCATAAAAATATAATACTTTACTGATTGGTTCATTTCCTTCCGGCGGTACAGTAATATCAAAAGAGAAGTCTTCGTATTCAACAGCCTGGATAGCTTGATCATCTTCCACCGCTCCGGCGGGGAGAACGGCAAAGGAACAGAGCAACATTACGCCCAGAAATCCGCAAAGTATCCGCTTTTTCATTTGTAAAATCCCCTTTCATATTATTATATATTTCTTGATCTGTCAAATCACACCAACTGATTTTACTTATACTTTCTTGCCCATGGGACTCACCCCTTTCCGGTTTCCTATCAGGAACTCCTACCCTACATATGTATGGAAAAGGCCGAAAAGGGACATGTCCAACAAAATTATTTTTGCCGGACATTTATAGTCGGTTGGTTGTTATGTCCCGATAATATAGTTATAATTGTATTAACCACCAAAAATCTACAAAATTAAGGCGGTGAAAGGATGCTGACGGAAGAGTCTCAGGAAATGAAACAGCTGGAAACGCTCTACCGCGAGAATTACCGGAAGCTGTTCCTCTATGCGCGGGCGGTCCTGCAGGACCCCGATCTGGGCGAGGAAGCGGTGCAGGACACGTTCTGCATCGCGTGCGGCAAAATCGGGCAGGTTCTGAGCAGCGGCAACCCTCCCGGCTGGCTGATGAATACGCTCAAGAACGTGATNNACAAGCATCTATTCCTATCTGCGGCAGACGGTGGAATATAAAGACGAGATATTGGGAAGCGCAGCGGATGAAATCGATACGGACCTGCAATATCACGGCATGATTTCAGATGCGGATTTTGAATTATTGAAAATGATATATCTGGAAAAGCATACCTTTTTGGAGGCCGCGAAGCATTTCGGCATTTCCCTGGAGGCCTGCAAAAAACGGGTCCAGCGGGCCAGAGAAGCCCTTCGCAACAATCTGTCGCCGGAAAAAAAAATTATTTTAAATTCATGTCCCCATTTGCCATTTTCCGTACATATTGAGTAGAGGGGAGATATACGATGTCTGAAACCAGGCGCGATCATCCGAAACAGAACAAACCGGACTTGGAACGACTCGGCACGGAAGAGTTGGAGGAGCTGCTCAGGATTGCGCAAAGAACCGGAGAAGCCGCTTCCGATTTTATCCTCCGTGTATTGGAGGTGATAGAGAGAAGAGAGCAAGAAAATCCGACCGGGCGGCTGCCCGATACGGAAGCAGCCCTTGCTTCGTTCAAAAAACATTATCTGCCCGTTGCAGAAAATGGTGGCTCTCTCTACGAGAATGATGAAGAGACTCCATTTGCCTTCCAACCTTCCCTCAGACTGCAAACCAAAGCCAAACATCGTGTTCGGCGCATCATACTGTTCGCTGCTGTCATGACCATCCTGATCGGATCACTGGTGGCCCAAGCAGCCGGAATTGATGTATTAGGGGCAATCGCACGATGGTCGGCCGAGACATTTCATTTTGAATCATTGGCCCCAGCGGACAGTGCAGAAGGTGCGGCATCTCCCCTTCCCGATAATACAAACCAGTCATACTCGGCAATAAAGGAGGCCCTCGCATCTCATGGTATTACAGGTATGATCGTGCCGACCTGGTGGCCGGAAGGATTCGAGACGACGGAGTTAAAAACCACGGCAAACGAGCATAGAGTCACTCTGAATTATGTTTGTTCCAAAGGGGATAAGACCATTTTGTATTCCGTCCATCAATACGCTGCTGCCGGCGACATAAGCGACTCTGCCATCGAAAAAGACGAGAACCAGGTTACTCTTTACGAGAAAAACAGGACAACCCACTACATCATGTCGAATTTTGGTGCTGTGCAGGCGTCCTGGAAAACCGGGGCTTTATTATGTTCCATTAGTGGAGATATTACGGAACAGGCCCTCGTCCAAATGATTGATTCAATTTATAGAGAAAGGTAGAGATAACTATGAAGAAAACCGCAAATCGCATCCTGACCGCAGTTCTGGCCCTCGCTTTCTGCATCGGCTCGGCAACCGCAGCAGTGCCCGCCGGCGTGACGGCAGCACCGATCCGCCCGCAAGCCAGCCTATATTTGAATATGTATACCGCTGATATATGGAGCGCTGGCAGCGGCATCGTAAGGATCTACTTTGATGTGTCCGGCACGGGCATCATGGATGAGATCGGCTCAACCAAAATATTGGTGCAGCGGCAGGTGGTCTCCGGTTGGTCTGTGGTCCATACATATACCCCCGCTACGAATCCCGAGATGATCGATACAGACACAGGCTTCCACTCCGGGCTCTTCTCTTATGCCGGCGTTCCCGGCGACACCTATCGGGCCGTCGTAACCGTATACGCCGGGAAAGACGGCGGTTCCGACTCGCGCACGATAACAACCACCACCTGCGTAGCTTAACCCCTATCGCTGGACAGTCGGGCCGGGCCGGAAGAGGGCTGCAGACGAGCGATAGCCCCAAATATACAGCTGGCGCCGCTTTGTTGGTGGCGCTGACAAATTGGACTTCACCGAAACGGAAGCACAAAAACGCATCATTGATACTTTCATAAATTCCGTATTCGTTTTTGACGATAAGATAACACTGACATTCAATTACAGCGGCGAAAACAGCACCATAACCTTAAAAGATATAGCAGATTCAACCGCTTCGGGTGTTCGATGCTTAGCGCAATGGGTCACCACCTAAATGGGAAAGGGACCGTCTCAGATTTGAGACGGTCCCTTTCCCGTTTTGACTCCGCTTTAATGCTTCTTTGTTTCAGGCTTTTTATACTTTACCGCATCGATGCACGTTAAAACAGTGTCTAACAGCAGCAGCAGAGAAAAGAGTCCCAGTCCGAAGCACATAAACGCAACAAACGGATAGGTCGGGATGAGCAGGACGGAGGTGGAGATGCCCTTGTGATAGTTGTCGAATATCTTGAGAAACGCGCAGATTGTCATACCCGTCATGACGGCGGTTTCAACAAGCAGGACAACCGCTTCCGTAATATATTTTGCGCGGCCGGGGAATTTGTTCACAAACATGTCGACCCGTACGTGGCCCCGATCCACCTGCAGCGCGGCAATCCCAAGGAATATCAGAATCACCATGCCGATCTCGGTCAGCTCATAGCTGCCAAGAATGCTGAAATTACTCACCTTTCGAAGAACAACGTCGATCGTGGTGATCCAGACGAGCACGAAGGTAATCGCCATTCCAAGGTAGCTTGCCGCTTTAATCCATCTGCCGACTTGATTACGAATATTGTTCATGGGCACCCCTCCCAAAGGAAATCAGGTATAAAAGGATACGCTTCCGCCGCAGCCGTTATTTCGCCTTCGCATCATACTGCGCGATCAGCTCGTTGATCTTATCATAGATTGCCTGCCCGTTCTTGGACGCGGCGACCCAGTTATTTATCGTCTGGTCCGCAATCGCCTGCAGTTTGCTCCGTTCCGCATCGCTGAGTTTGTAGATCTCACCCTTGTCGTTTGCGATGCTTTCCTTGCACTTTTTCTCGACATTGTTCCAGAACTGGCCGCAGTAATCGAGGCAGGCTTCACCGGAATTTTCGTCGATGACGGTCTGGAGGTCGGCGGGAAGCTTATTGTAGGAATCCCAGTTCATCAGGAAGAAATAACCGGATACGCCGATGTTCTCGTCTAAATAATACTGAAGGGGCTCGAATAGCTTGAAGGATTCGATGGCATGCCAGTCCGTTATGACGGCATCAATGGTGTTGTTGCCGATTGCCGCATAAAGTTCGCCGATCACGACACCGACCGGGGATGCGCCGAAATTCTTGATGAATTCCTGCGGAGGCCCTGCGTTACCGCGGATATTCATCCCTTTCAGGTCTTCCACGGAATTGATTTTTACATTTTTGGTTCCGATGGGAGACTGGCAGTTTGCGTGCAGAAGGAGGACCTTATAATCCGCATATTCCTCTTTGAGGTAATCGGTGTCGGCGTAGAGATGCCAGAAAACATAGCTGGACTTGTCCGCGTTCTCGAGCGCTAACATCGGAAGGGCAATCGCTTCGGACCCGGGGAAAGAGCCGGAGTAAAAGGACTGGAGGCCCCAGCCGATATCAACGCTTCCGTTTGAGACAAAGTCAATGGTATCCTTCGGGCCGCAGACGGACGCGCCATGGAAAATCTCGATGTCGAGGCGCCCGTCGGAGGCTTTCTCCACGCGGGAAGCCCATTCTTCAAGAAACTGACCTGTTGCAGAGGTGGCGGGGTCGTGCTGCGTAATCTTGAGCTTGTATACGGTATCGTCCTTGGGCGCGGGCTGTGTGGTTTCCGCGGGGGGAGCGGCGCTTGTCGGTTGAGATGCGGGAGCCGTATTCTGCGGGGAACTGCCGGCGCATGAAATCAACGAAAGGGACATCACAAGGGCGAGGAGCAGCGCAAATAGTTTTTTCACGGTTCTATCCTCCTTATGATTTGATAGTTTTTTATATGAAACAACATTTACATAACAGGAGAGATCCGGCAAGGCCGGCGCAGAACTCATGCCTGCATCATCGTCGGAAGATACAGGGCAAGTTCGGGTATCATGATGACGACGAGAACCGCCACGATAAGTCCGATGATAAATGGCGCCGTACCTTTGAAGATTGTGCCTAACGGCACGTCTTTGGCCACGCCCGCCATCACGTAGCAGCACATGCCAACGGGCGGCGTAATCAGCCCCAACTGCATAATCATTACCATAAGAACGCCGAACCAGATTGAACTGAAACCCAATATCTCAACGATCGGCAGGAAGATCGGCACCAGCAGGACGATAAGCGGCAGAGAATCCACAAAACAACCCAAAATGGCATACAGCAGAAGAATAAATCCAAGCACAATATAAGGAGAAACGCTCAGAGACGAAACCCAGCTGGCAAGCGCGGTCGGGCAGCCGGAGACTGTCAGGAAATATCCGAATATGTAGGCGCCTATCATGATGAGAAAAATCATGGCGGTTGTTGTAATTGTGTCCATAAGCGCCGACAGGATGTTCCGGAACGTAGCCTTTCCGTTAATCAGCATAAAGAGAAAGGCGCCCGCCGCGCCGATGGCGCCTCCCTCGTTGGGCGTAAACCATCCGGCAAAAATACCGCCTAAGACCAGCAGGAAAAGAAAGATGACCGGCAACAAGCCTCGGACAGCCGAAAACTTCTCGCGGGTGGAATACTTCGGCCCCTTTGGTCCTGCCTTATCGTCAATTCTGCAGATTACCATGATGACGGCGATATAGCAGAAGGTGAGAATAATGCCCGGGATTATTCCGGCAACAAACATCTTCCCAATGCCGATCTCCGCGCTCGTGCCATACAGGATAAAACCGACGCTGGGCGGGATCAGAATTCCAAGGGTTCCGCCGGCGGAAATGCTTCCGGTCGAAAGGGAATCCTTATAGCTGTACTTGCGCATCTCCGGCATGCAGACCACGCCCATCGTGGCCGTAGTCGCCGTAGAAGAGCCGCAGATTGCGGCAAATCCCGCGCAGGCTACGATGGTGGCGATGGAGAGTCCGCCTTTGAGGCGGCTTAAAAACTTGTAGCACGCCGCGTACAATTCCGTGCTGATACCGCCGTAGTAGGCAAGCTGCCCCATCAGGATAAACATCGGTATTACGGAGAGATTAAAGGAGGCGGAAGTGGTATATGGAACCGATTTGAAAAGGCCGACAGCGGCGTTTATGTTCCCGAGACAAAGCCAGTAACCAACAAAGCCGACAAGGCCCATCGCCACTCCAATATGCATCCCGAAATATAAAAGCACCAGAAGCGCAATCACGCCTATGACGCCTATCGCTATGGGGCTTACTGTCATTTGTAATCCTCCTTGTTTTCGCAAAGCGCCCGGGAGGGCAGATTCGGATGCAGCCTTGAAGCTCCCCGGCTGCCGCATCACCGCTTTGCGTTGCTTCCCGTATACCTCAGGACGCCGGACAGCTATAACAGCTGACCGGCTCGCTTTTTGCTAAGACTGTTGGAACTGCTCAATTCAAGGGTTTGTATGTACTCTCAAATATTGGTGTTTACAGATTCCTCCATTGCTTGTATAATACAGAAGAAAGGCGGCTCAATGTTGTTCAATATCACATATTGTTCTACCCATCAGTATAGTCCATTTGTCAGTTTTTATCAATTCAGTTTGAGTCTTCATTTATTCTAAAATAGAATGCTAATTTTTTTATGGAGCAAATGGAATGGATATTGATTACATAAGAGAGTTCGTGGTTCTCGTTCAGACAGGCAGTTTTATGAAGGCAGCCGAGAAACTTTTCATCTGTCAGTCTTCTCTCTCCAAACACATCAAGGTCCTGGAGAATGAACTTGGTCTGCCCCTTTTCGATCGAACAACCCGAAAGGTTACATTAACCGATTTCGGAAATCACTTTCTGGAATTTGCAAATAAGATCACACAGCTTCAGAATGAATATCACAGTCTGGCATACAATACGTTTCAAATGCAGCAGAACACCGTGACAATCGGTTCCATCCCGGTTATGCCGCAATACGGCATTACGGATGTCATCCTGCGCTTTAAAAAGGAACACGGCGGGATAACCCTCAAGCTTTTGGAAGGGGATACGCTTGAATTGAGGGAACTGCTCAAAGCGGGAAAGATTGATCTTGCTTTTCTGCGGTCCTGTGGAGAGAGTGAGGACGAATTTTTCCGGATTCGCTATTCGGATGACAAACTCGTGGCTGTCATTCCTTCCTCCAATCCGCTCTCGCAGTTAAAATCGATCTCTCTCAGCCAGCTTCGGAGTGAGGATCTGCTGATGCTGCAAAAAGGCACGATGCTGTATGATTTATGCGTCAAGGTTTGCCGTCAGGAGGGATTTGAACCACGGGTTGCCTATACCAGCCATCGCGCCGAAAATGCAATCGACCTGGTCGAAAAGGGTATGGGCATTGCGCTTATCATGGAAAAACTGGTTTCTTCCGCGAATCGCTCCAACATCGCCATCGTGGAGGTGGAACCGCTGATTTGCACCGAGGTTTGCCTGTGCTATATAAAAGAAAAGGAATTGTCTCCCGCCGCAAAGCATTTCATTCGTCACGTCGCTATGATGGGTTCCAAAAATCCCAACCATGCTTCGGGAGATATCTTGCCGTCCTCCCCAAAATGAAAGCACAAGGAATTTCCTTTCGCAGATTGCGCTGTGGCGGACAAAAAGAGGTTGACAAGCGGCTTGCAGATGTGGTAAAAAAGAATAGACCGCAAACGAACCCCCCTTAGCCGCGGCAGGCAGTCCTGGGATTCGGAGGCATAGCTCAGCTGGTAGAGCACCTGCTCCACACGCAGGGGGTCACAGGTTCGAGTCCTGTTGTCTCCACCAAACTTAGAACCCACCATCGATACAATGGTGGGTTCTTTATTTTCGCAGAACACAAAGCGAAAATCATAATATTAAGCCGAACTCGTCCTTTGCTATCCTCAGCGCTTCCTCTTCGGTTATCTCACGGGTTTCCTTAACACCGTTCTTGATTTGAGTGAACAGATTACCTGTTATCGCAATATGTCCGTCTACTTTGCGGAGATTAAGCATGCGTCTCTGCGCGAAAATCGCATCGGGCCCTTCCGAGCACGCTATATTGGGCGGGATGAAGTCGATCGGCTCCCATGGTGCTTGAGATATGTACAATACGTCCGCTTCATGTATTTCGTCGTTCCCGTCAGTTATTCCCGACATCCCCATATCGGTTTTGCCTTTTGTCAGTCTCTTCAGAAGCCAGCTGAACTCCTCTTTGCGCTCAAACCAGAAAGTTTCTCCCCTCACGACCTGTTTTATGCCGTCTTCCAGGACCAGCGAACCGGGCGGCATCGGACCTCCATAACCCACATCGCAGAACAAATATTTCCCTTCCAAACGGATAATGATCCCTCTGTGACGGACCGGCTGCGGAACAACAACGCCGGGTCTTGCGCTCCTGCAAGGGCAGGAATACGCGTCATAGCCCAAAGCCTGAAGCAACAGCACAAATAGCCCGTTAAGTTCGAAGCAATACCCTCCGCGTTTTCTTACAACGATCTTATCGAATAAGTCGCGGGGGATTATAGAAATAGGTTTATGAAGGTCGTAAATATCCAGGTTTTCAAATGCCACCGAGCATTGATGAGCAAACACAAGCTCGTCCAGATATTCTTTATTTAGTTCTCTTGGTCGCTTCATGCCTATGCGATTGAGATACCGGTCAACATCCGGAAGTATTTCATAGTATTCCTCATACAAGTGTAACAACCTTCTTTCGTCTATATAAAAGCATTATAACAGATATCTTCACAATAAAAAAACATAAAATTGATGGTACGGATAACATATAAAGTGTCTTTAAGTGTGACATTGCTAACAGTGTCAAATGTAATTTGTCTCGATTATAGAACCCTTCTAATGTATTTGCCAGTCACATATGCGTTCCGCCCATGGTAATCAATCTCAGCATAGTTACCGGACCATGCCCTGACTTGGACAACATCGCCTGTGTGAAGCCTGCCAAGCTCTTTGTACACCAACGACGGTTTATCACGGACGGCCAAGTAAGTCCGAACATTAAATACCTGAAACGAAATCAGCGGATTGACGAGCCATATGCAGATGTACCACGGAGCCCTTCTTGTGCTCGTGTACTTACCGAACGGAGTGTCGTATTGTACGGTAAAGCCCCCGTCCTCATTGATTGCATGCTTGCACCCCTTGAAGTATGTCAGCATGAATGTTGTCGATGTGCACCTGTATGCCTTTTCTGATTCGCCTATAGCAACGAACTGTACACCATCAGTGCCAGCACCGATGCCCAATCGTCCGCGTTTAGCCTTGTCATTGAGTTTGTTCGAGTGTACTCCGTTGTTTATCGTATCGTAAAACGCCCCGATCCAGTCCTTGTNNGGCATATGACCATTCAAGGTGCTTCTCGTCGTTCGAGCCGAGTCCATGTGTTTGATTATCCTTTACCACCCGACCGTCGATTTTCAAACCGCTCGACAATTCATAGGTTTTCAAGTTAAATGCCCCGCCGCTGAGTATCATGTCGCAACTGATATGCACCCTAAAAAATGGA
>DCTG01000022.1:4268-5426 GCA_002329245.1 Clostridiales bacterium UBA1446 | reverse complement strand
CGACGTTGGACGGGGGGAGGATCTGGTTAAAATGGATGCTCAGCCCGTGCGCAAACATCAGCACGCACCCGTCCTTGAGGTTGGGGCGAATGCTCTCCTCATAGACGTCGGCCTGAATCTGGTCCGGCAGCAAGATCATGACAAAGTCCGCCTCTGCGACCGCCTTTCCGGTTTCGAGAACCGTAAGCCCGTCCTTTTCTGCCTTTTCGCGGCTGGAGGAATCGGGGCGCAGCCCGACGATCGTCTTTACTCCGCTGTCCCGCAGGTTTTGCGCGTGCGCGTGTCCCTGGCTGCCGTATCCGATGACCGCCACGGTTTTCCCGGAAAGCAGGTTGAGATCGCAGTCCGCCTGATAATACATTTTTGCCATACTTAGTTCCCTCCGATATTTATTTTTGATAGATAGAATCTTTTTCGTCCTGCAGCGCGGTCAGGCCCGTGCGGCAGAGTTCTATTATATTGAATTCGCGCATTTCCCGGATAAACTCGTCGATTTGCGCGCTGTTCCCGGTATACTCAAAAATCACATAGCCGGAACCGATGGAAAGAAGCCGCGCCCCGCGGGTAACGGCCTGCATCAGCGCGTCGTACGGGTCGCTGTGCAGCTTGATGAGAAGCATCTCCCGGCCGACCAGCGGCCCATGGGAGAGGACGGCGACATGTTTCACGTCTTCGAGCTTTCCCAGTTGCTTGGTAATCTGAGAAACCATCTGTTCGTCGGCTTCGGTGACGATCGTAATGCGCGAAAACTCCGGATCCTCGGTTTCGCCCACCGTCAGGGCTTTGATGTTGAACCCCCGCCGGCCGAACAAACTGGTAACCCTTGTCAACACCCCAAAATAGTTTGACACAAGGACCGATAAAATGCAATCGTTCATTGTAACCTCCCGTGTGCAGGGATATTTTTCCCGCTTACGTTTAAACGTGCGGATTCCCGCCGCCTCAGTCGAAATAGATCGTGTCTTCCTCTCCCTTGCCGGGGGGGATGATGGGGAAGACGTTGTCGTCCCGGTCAATGCTGCAGTCAACGAGGCAGGGGCCGCCGCAGTGCAGGGCTTCCTCCAATACGGCGGAAATGTCCGCTTTCCGCTGCAGATGCAGACCGTGCGCGCCAAGCGCCTCGGCTAATTTCACAAAGTCCGTGGCGCGGTTCGGCGT
>DCTG01000022.1:0-4224 GCA_002329245.1 Clostridiales bacterium UBA1446 | reverse complement strand
CATGTGAAAACTGCCGTCGCTGGTTATGAGCACAACGGGACGGCCGGGGGAAGCGAGCTGCGCGCCTACCGCGGCGCCCATGCCGAAGCCCATCGTGCCCAAACCGCAGGAGCTGATGAAGCTGCGGGGCTTTACAAAACGGTAATACTGCACGGTAATCATCTGGTGCTGCCCCACGTCCGTGACGATAATCGCGTTTTCCCCGGCTATGCTGCTCACGGCCTTCAGCACGTCGCGGGTATTGACGCCCGGCCCGCTGTTCGATTCGGGCAGGGGGTTGAGCGCCTTGAAGCGAATGAGACGGTGCATCCATTCGTCGTTTTTCTTAGTTTCGATCCGGAGGGCAATCGCAGTAAGCGCGTCTTTCGCGTCCGCCTCCAAAAAGAGATCCGGAATCAGGTTCTTCCCGTTCTCCGCCTCGTCGATATCAATCTGTATCTTCACCGCGTTGGGAGCGTAAGTTTTCTGTCCTCCGGTTACCCGGTCGGAAAAACGTGTTCCCACGGAAAGCAGCAGATCGCATTCGACCGCCGCGCGGTTGGAAACCTGCGTGCCGTGCATTCCGATCATCCCTAAATTCCGGGGATGGTTCCAGGGAAGCGCGGTGATGCCGGGCATAGTCAGGCAAACCGGGGCGTCCATCCGCTCGGCTAACGCCTCAAGCTGCGCGGAGGCTCCGGAGGAAACCACGCCGCCCCCCGCAAGAATCAGCGGTTTTTTGGCTTTGGCAATCAGGCGAGCAGCCTTTTCGATATCCTCGTCGTTGAGACGGGGAGAGGGGCGCGCGGAAACCGGCGTCTTCGGTTCGTATTCCGCAATCTGGGCGGTTACGTCTTTCGGTATATCGATGAGCACAGGACCGGGACGGCCCGAGCGCGCGATAACGAGGGCCTGCCGGACCGTATCGGCTAATTTGGAAGCGTCCCGCACGATGAAATTATGTTTGGTGATCGGCAGGGTGATGCCGACGATATCCAGTTCCTGAAAGCTGTCCTTGCCGATGAGCGTACTGGCCACGTTGCTCGTAACGGCGAGCATAGGCACGGAATCCATGTGGGCCGTCGCGATGCCGGTGACAAGGTTGCTGGCTCCGGGGCCGGAGGTCGCGAATACCACGCCCGTTTTTCCGCTTGCCCGGGCGTAGCCGTCGGCGGCGTGCGCCGCGCCCTGTTCATGGCAGCTGAGAACATGCCTGATCTGATCTTTTGCTTCGTAAAGCGCGTCGTAAACGTTAAGCGCCGCCCCGCCGGGATAACCGAATACCAATTCGATCCCCTGCTCGATCAGCGTACGAACCAATATTTGTGCTCCGGTCAGTTTCATCCATGTGCCTCCCGCTGGTCGTCGCAAGAAAACCTTGTCGTTTTCTCGCGGCTCGTTCCCGTAATTTTATAATAAGTTCAGGATTTATTCAAGTGTCACGTGATATCCGTTTTGCTCAAGCTGGCTGACTAAATGTCTGCCCTGTGCCTCGCTTCCCACTTCGCAGGCGATATGCAAAATGGCCTCGTTTAAGTTGAGGTTGGCGTGCAGGCGGTCATGCTGCACCATGATGATGTTGGCGCCGGCCTCGGCGACGACGTGGGCGAAACGCTCCAAGCTTCCGGGGATATCCAACATAACCGTCTGGAATTTCATTTGACGGCCGCGTTTCACAAGCCCTTTTTCAATGATGCGGTGGATAAAGCTCATGTCAATGTTGCCCCCGGACAGCACGCAAACCACTTTTTGGCCGGCAATGTCCAGCCGCCCGCTTGTGGCTGCGGCGAGAGCGGCGGCGCCCGCGGGCTCCACAACCTGCTTTGAGCGCTCGAGCAGAAGCAGAATCGCCGCGGAAATCTCATCGTCCGTCACACTTACCATGTCGTCAACATAACGGCTGATTATGTTGAATGTAAGGCTGCCCGGCGATTTGACGGCGATGCCGTCCGCGATGGTCTGCACACGGTCAAGCTGCACTATCCCGTGCTCGTGAAAAGAGCGCACAATGGCGTTCGCGCCCTCGGCCTGCACGCCGATGACCCGGACGCGGGGGTTGATGGTTTTCAGGTAAAACGATACGCCCGCAAGAAGTCCTCCTCCGCCGGCCGGCACTAAAACGGTATCCACCGCATGCAGGTCCCGCAGGATTTCCAAGGCGACGGTGCCCTGTCCGGCGATGATGTCCGGGTCGTCGAAGGGGTGGATGAAGGTGTCTCCCGTTTCTTCCTCCAGGTGCCTTGCAAAGGCGTAGCTGTCGTCATAATTATCCCCGTGCAGGATTACCTTCGCTCCGTATCCTTCGGTCGCTTGGATCTTTGCAATCGGCGTGCTTTTCGGCATCACGATCGTTGATTTGACGCCCAACGCGTTGGCGGCGTAAGCCACGCCTTGGGCGTGATTGCCCGCGGAAGCCGCGAGAACGGAGCGAAGCGCGCCTTCTTCCAACAAGCGCGCGATCTTGTTGTACGCGCCGCGGATTTTGAAGGAACCTGTTTTCTGCTGGTTTTCATATTTTAAATACAGATGGCTTCCGCTCAGGTGCGAAAAAGTCAAAGAGCGTTCCACGGGAATCCGGTGCACCACGCCCTCCAGGCGCTCAGCCGCCCGCTCGATATCTCTCAAATGCAAATCCATTCTTAGCCCTCCGTTTCTTCCCAAGACCTTACGATTGTTTCTCGTTTGCCATTCCTCCGCGCGGCGTTTGTTCGTTTCTTCGCGCAGGCAAACGGCCTTGAAACAAAAAAGCCCCGTCTCCCAAAGAGACGAAGCATACGTCTTCGCAACCACTCTTTCAGCCGAATTTTCGGCTGGTCGCCTGCATCGCGCGGATCATAGGAATGCAGTTTGGCCGTTTTGGCCGCGGCCCTGCAAAAATCCGCTCAAATGCGCTCTCCGGTAACGGGGAGAAGCCGTTCCCGCTTACCTACTTGTTCGGCGGACTGCTAAAGGAGGATAAGCAAAAGACTCCGGCGCCGCCTTGCACCACCCGGCGGCTCTCTGAAACCGGGCGCCGTCTTCGCTCGCGTTCCTTATCATGGCATTTTGATATTTTTTGAATGATACCACACGGTCAAGCTTCCTGTCAACATTTTGGAAGAATTTTCGTCCGTTATAACATCCGCTGGTGCTGAAACCGCAGCGGAAGGCTGGAAACGGGAAGCGGAGGGGGCATACCGGCTTGACGCGGGCGCTGGAAAGGATTACAATGCATGGGAAAGTGACGAAGTTTTTGGTTCAAGCCTGCGGGCATCACGGGGGATTTCCCCGACGGGAGTGGACATCAAGATGAAAGTTATGCTGATCGGGTGCGGTGCCGTAGGAATCGGCTTTGCCACGGCTCTCTATCAGGGCGGGGAAAGGCCGGTTTTGGTCGCGCGCGGGGAAACGGGACGAATCATCGCCGAACAGGGGATTGGCCGGACGGGGTTGCTCGGGGACGTAACGGTTCCGGCGGACCGGGTGCGCGTATCGGAAAGCCCGGCGGCCGCGGGAGAAACCGGGTTTGATTTTGTTTTAATCGCCGCCAAAACAACGGGCTCGGAAGCGCTCGCGGCGGAGCTCGGAGCCGTCCGGAACCTTCTGAAGCCGGACGGGAGAATCGTGCTCCTGCAAAACGGGCTTGGCAACGAGAGCGCCTATCTAAAGTATTTCAGCCGGGAGCAGGTCTGCTTCGCTTATATCTGCATCGGGTTTCAGAAAGCCGCTTTGAACCGGACAGAAATTACGGTTTACTCCGGACCTGCGGGAATCGGGAGCCTTACCGGAGACGAGAGCGCCCTGCTCTCGCCGCTTGCGGCGGCAATCTCGGCCGGCGGAATTCCGACTCAGGTGCGGGAGGACATTGAAAAACTGCTCTGGGCAAAAATGCTCTACAACTGCACGCTCAACCCCTTGGGGGCGGTTTTGCGCGTCCCCTACGGCAAATTAGCCGAAAGCGGGGATGCGACCCAAATTATGAACCGTCTGATCGAGGAAATATTCGGCGTCATGAAGGCCGCCGGCTGTTCCACCTTCTGGCCGGACGCAAAAGCCTATCAAAAGGAGTTTTACGAAACGATCCTCCCGCCGACCTATGGGCACCGGTCTTCCACCCTGCAGGATGTGGAGCGGAAAGTGAAGACGGAAATTGACAGCCTGAACGGCTATATCGTCCGCCTCGGAGACCGGTACGGCGCGGACGTCGCCTGCAACCGGATGCTTTGCAGTTTGATCGGCGCGATCGAGGATTCCTACGAATAGATT
>DCTG01000136.1 GCA_002329245.1 Clostridiales bacterium UBA1446 | reverse complement strand
GCCTGCCACCGGGTGCTTTCCGGCTCCGTCTCAGTCTCCTGCGGTGAATCCTCGCCGGACGAATCCCCGTTCTCGGGTTTTGCAGCCTGATTTGCAGTTTCCGGCAAATATTCGTTACTGTCCGGAAGGGATTTTTCAAAACCGGTCTGCGCCTGTTCGCTTTCCGGAAGCGTTTGGGAAAGCCCGGAAGGCTCACAGCCCGTTTCCGTTTGTGTTTCCGTCAGCAGGTGATCGAGCGTATTCTCCACTTCGCCGAAAAAACCGGAAAACCTGTCCAGCGCGGAGAAGATTTTCTCCAGGTCGGTGCGAAAGTGGGCGGACGCGTCCGCCACGCAGGACTTTAAGGACTGATATTCCTCCCGCACGCTCGCTAAGGTCCGGCTCAGCTCGTCGCCGATTTTAACCGCTCTTTCATAGGCTTCCCGCTCTATCGTCGCGGCGTGGCTGTGCGCGTTGAGCTCGATCTCCGCGACGCGGTCTTTGATCGCCTCAAACTGGAGATAGTCGGGTTCGATCCGGTTTAAACGGGAGATCGCTTCGTCCAAACGGTCGGCAAGCGTGTCCCGCTCCTCCTGAAGGGCGGAAAGCCGCTCCCGGAGCGCAGTCGCGTCCTCCGCCGCTTTCGTTGTTTCGCTCAGCCGTTCCTGAAGCCGCGCGACCTCGCCCGAGAGCGAATCGCAGCTTTGCTGGAGCGAGTCGATGGTCTTTTGTTTTTCCTCCAGCTGACGCGAAAAGTCTTTGGTGGAATACTCGATATAGTCAAGGACGTCCTGCCGGTGAAATCCTCCGAAAGCAGCGCTCCGGAACCTGCCTGTATCCATTTGCTTTCCCCCTGTCGTGGTAGAAACGACTTAAAGCTTTACCCGATTGGATTCCGGACAAAGGCCGGAACCGGCCTTAGAACCTGCCTGTCTTCCGCTTTTTCTGCAAAATGCCGGGCGATCGGACAGAAATCGGTGGAAAAGAATCGTTTTGCGGACATTTTAACATAATGCAACAATTTGTGCAACCCTTCCCGCGTTTATCTTCCTGGATTCCAAAAGCATCCCCGCAAAAGCCGGAAAATATTTTCGCCTGCCTGTTGACAAATGCAAACTATTATATATACTATAGTAGTAAAGAAAATGCGGTATTATATTATCCGTAAAGAAAAGGGGGCGGTCCGGTGAACGTCCAATATAAAAAGGGCGTATTGGAGCTTTGTGTACTATCGCTGCTTGACCGGGGGGACCGGTACGGGTACGAAATATCGGAGTCCATCTCGGGCATGATCGATATCTCCGACGGTACAATTTATCCCATCCTGAGAAAGCTCAAGAGCGACGGCATGGTTACAACCTATCTCAGCGAGGAAAGCGGCGGCCCCCCGCGCAAATACTACAAAATGACCCGGCTTGGCAAGGAGGAATACCGCCGCATGGCGGATGAGTGGTTTCGGTTTGTCGAAAGCGTAAACGCAATCGTAAGGAGGAAGGACGATGAATAAGCAGGCTTTTCTGGCCGGGCTGGAAAAAGAACTGAAGGAAAAAAATGTCGCGGACTTGGGCGACATCATAGCAGAGTATGAGCAGCACTTTGCCTATAAGCTGGCGGACGGCTACAGCGAGGAGGAAATCGCCGCGAAGCTCGGAAGCCCCGAAGAGATTGCGGCGCAGTATGCGGAGAGCGCGTCGCCCGGGGCGGCGGGTGCGCAGGGCGGAAGGCGCGCGGTATTAAAGACGGGGCTTGTCTTTTCGGGCCTTTTCGCGGGGATGCTCTGGCTGGTGCTCGCGCTCGCGGTGTTCGCCGTCGGTGTGTTCTCGGCGGCCTGCGCGGCGGTCGGGCTTGCGCTGATTCTGAAAATAAACGTCGCCTCCCTGCTGCCGGAAATGCCGTATTTCGGGGCGCTCCTGTTCGGACTTTCCTGCCTTTTCCTTGCCGTGCTGAGCTTCGCCGGAACCTTGGTCTGCGCGCTCTACCTTTCCGCCTGGACGAGGCGCTACCTTTCCTGGCAAAAATCCCTCCTTTCGGGGGAAAGCCGGCCTCTTTCCGCCGGGCAGATCCATTTCACCGGGAAAAGGCGCAGATTATTGCGAAACGCGGCGGTGTTTTCCCTCATCGGCTTCGTCCTGACAAGCGTCGTCGGGATGGCCGCGATGTTCGCGTACACGGACTGGCAGCCGTTCTGGCACGCGTTGGGCTGGTTCGGCTATGAGGGATGGGCGGAGCTATGAAAACCGTTCTGATCACCGGAGCGACGTCGGGAATCGGGCTCGCCCTTGCCCGCCTGCTCGCAGGTGCAAACTGGCATGTGCTTGCCTGCGGCAGAACGGCGGAGCGGTGCGATGCGGCCAAGGCCGCCGTTTTAAAAGAAAACCCGGACGCGCGGATTGTGTTTTTCAGCGCAGACCTCAGGCAGCAGCGGGAGGTGAACCGCCTCGCCGGGGAAATCGGGACCTATTTGGAGCAAGCCTGCGGCGGACGGCTTGATGTTCTGATCAGCAACGCCGGCTTCGTGACAAGCTGGTATTCCACCACGGAGGAGGGATACGAGCAGCAATTCGCGCTGAACCATCTTGCCGGTTTCCTGCTGACGTTCCGGCTTCTCCGGTACTTAGGGGCGGGGGCACGCGTAATCCTCACCGGGAGCAACTCTCACAAATGGATGAAGATCCGTTGGAACGACATCATGTTTCAGCGGCGCTACAACTGCCTTTTGGCTTACAAGCAGTCCAAACTCTGCAACATGCTCTTTGCCGCCGAGTTCAACAGGCGTTTTTCAAAGCGGCTCGGCATAAAAGCTTTCGTGGTCGATCCCGGTCTTGTCGATACGGCCATCGGGTGCAAGCGGACGGGAAGACTTACGAGTCGTTTCTGGTCGCTGCGGCGCAGGGGCGGCGTATCGCCGGAAGAAGCCGCGAAGACCTATCTTTGGCTGTGCGGGCAAAAAGAGCATCCGGAAGGACTGTATTTTGGAGACTGCACGGCCCGGCGCGGCAGCCGCCGGTCTGAAAGCGAGGCGGACGCAAGGCGGCTCTTTGCGCTCAGCGAAACGCTGTGCGGCATCGCCTTTGAGGAGGGAGCGCCGGTATGAGAGTGTTTATCACCGGCGCCGCCGGCGGGTTGGGCCGCGCGCTTGCCGTCGCCTGCGCGCAGCGGGGGTGGGACCTCTTTCTCACCGACCGGGACGAAGCCGGCCTCAAACGCCTGAAGGCCGGGCTTCGCCGCAGGTTCCCCGCAGACGTTCGCATCTCCGCCTGCGACTTGACGGACGAGAAGGACGTAAGAAAGCTGATGCGCCGCGTGGACCGGCTTCACCTTCGCTTCGGCATGCTTTTAAACATTGCGGGCGTCGACTTCGAGGGCGGTTTTTTGGAGCGGGACTGCGACAAGCTGGTTAGCATCGTGAACGTAAACGTGACCGCCACCCTGCGCGTGACCCATGAGGTGCTCTCGCGCCGGGAAGGGGAGGGAAGGTTTTATCTTGTCTTTGTCTCGAGCCTTGCTTCCCTCTTTCCCATGCCGCTCAAAGCCATTTACGCGGCTTCCAAGCGGTTTCTCTTAGACTTTTCCTTAGCCTTNNNCGGCCTTCCCACAACGGAGGGGTCAATCCGCGGCATAGAGGCGCAGGGGCTCTGGGGGCGCCTGACGACGAATCCCCTGGAACGGGTGGCGCAAAACACAATCGCCAAAGCGCTTGCCGGGCAGCGCGTCTATATCCCGGGAAAAGTGAACCGGCTGCTCGGCTCGTTGGGAAAGCTGGTTCCCAAACGGGTTGTAACCGGCCTTATCTACCTGCGGTGGTACAACGCGCAGGCAAAGTGGCTGAACGTACAGCGCTGAAACCGCCTTGTAAAGGAGTCTTATCCAAAGGTGGATTAACGGCTGCGAAGCGCTCTTTCTTCTTCCTGTCCCCGTGTATCGGCAGGGGCCTTTCCTTCAACTATGCATACCACTCCTCCGTTACAATGAAAGAACATAAAATCACAGACAAAAAGGCTCCCCTCGAGGGGAGCTGT
>DCTG01000131.1 GCA_002329245.1 Clostridiales bacterium UBA1446 | reverse complement strand
GTTTCGACCGAAAATCAGCTTACCATCGGTCGTGTAATCCCTGGAAACAACAATGGCGCTGCAGGCGCCGGGAGGCTCTTGACCGAAAACCAGGTCGGGAAGCGTGCTCATGCCGGCGTTCAGCTGCTGAATTTGCTCATAGCTTAGCCGCGAGGTCTCGGACATACCTTTCATCAGCTCCCGCATGTTGTCATTCAGGGTGTCCGAAAATTCTTTGGATGTCTTAAGCAGTTCATCCGCACTCATACCCCGACTTACGATATCCTGCGTAATCTCACCGTAGAATTCCTTCAAATCTTCCCCGACCAGTTTTCCGTACTGGCGGCCCATCTCCTCCCAGGAGCCGGAGAGATTNNATCGTCCGCCGTCCGGTAGGCAGTGCCGCCTTCAAACGCCGCCACCCACTTCAGGGTATTTACAGGAGAACTTGCTTTCTCCCCGGCGCTGCAGCCGGTAAATAGGATTGACAGGATAAGCGATGGAACAAGCAAAAAAGCAATCCGTTTTCTTTGTAGTCTCATATTGATCTACCTCCGTCTGATCCGGTAAAATCATTAAATTCAAGGGCTCTGAACCCGCGCGGCCTTCTGCCGTGAACCCGGTTCCATGGCCTTTTGCAGCTTGCCGATGCCGCGGAGGCACAGGGTGGAAACCGTGCTCTCGTTGATGCCGGTCTGCGCCGAGATTTCCCGGTTGGTAAACTCACCGAAATATTTCAAAGTGATCACCGTCCGCGTTCTTGCATCCAGCGCGGTCAGCGCCCAGTAAAGATCCCGCAGTTCCTCATCGGCGATCAGGCGCGACTGCTCCTCAAAATCGACCGACAGTTCGGTAAAACAGCCGTCGTCAAGAGAAACCGTGACCTTTCTCAGCCGGTAAAAATCGTTCAGAGTGTTGCGGGCGATGGTAAAAATCCACGTGTTGAAGGTTCCCTTGCGCTCGTCGTAGCTTTGCGTCTTTTCAAGCACCTTCAAGAATATCTGGGAGACCACGTCCTCGGTCTGCTCTTTATGTAATAGCCGACAGAATACAAAGTTGTAGATCCTGCGGAAATATTCCTCATAAATCTGTTCGAAGCAGGAGGGGTCCTGAAGGTTAAACATCGGACCTCTCCTTCCGCTTCCGAAAGCCCAGGGCGCACTCTCCGGCAGGGCCGGGTAGCGAGTGCGCGCAGCTTTCGCAGGGCCGCAGCGGCCAGGGACAGACCGTTTCATCACGGCTTGTCCCCGCCGCGGCAACGTATTCCAGCTCGTCGTCGCCGATCTGTTCCGCCGGCGCCGCCGCAAGGCACAACAGGCATTTTTTCAGCAGAGCGTCCTTAAAGCCGGACCCCTTGGAAAAATCGTACTCGTTGAGGTTGCGCATTATTTACCTCCCAAAGGTGGTATCGTCAGTCTTGCACCATGAAAGCCTGAACACTAAAATGGCCTTCTGAGATTCTCGTCGTGCGGATCATAATATCCGTCGATACAGCTGAAGGTGTTGAATAAATAGCACCAACTGTTGCAGTGGCTGGTATAGGCATACTCACATTTCACATAGTAGCTCAAGGGACCAATCCTGCCCCCGCCGGCCGCTTTTTCCAGGTCCTCCGGGTCAAGATCGCGCTGTGCCGCGTCGCCGCTATTCATTCCGCTTACCTCCAAATTTTTAAATATTGTCTTTCGGTGTTTTCCTGTGACATTATTCGATTCATCAATCAGAACTTTGACTTCAGTCGACAAGAGCCAGAAAAAGCAAAAAGGAAATGCATGCACGTATCGCAATCTCCTGTCGTGCGCGGCGCGCTCCTGTACGGCATCCAATTCGCACAGCCAGTGTCCATTCCGCCCGCGACCTGGCCCAGAGCCTCATCGGCAAGCTTTCTGGTGGGCACAGCAGCTTTCCCGGATTTCGCCAGTTCCTCCACGGTGAAATCAAAGCCTTCCGCTTTGGCGGCGGCGACGACGGCTTCGGGCGTACGGNNTGTCCTTCAGTTTCTCCAAAAGCTCCGGCTTTTGGACGAGCGCCTCATGGAATTTCGCGATGTTTTCTTTTGACATAAATCATATCTCCTTTCATTTTTGTTGGATGTTGATATATACGAACGACTTTACGATGCAGCTTAGAATACAGCAAAAAAATTGTGAACTGACGCCTGCGAAGATCGGCTGGATTTTGAGCAGCGCCGGGGGATCGTAGGAAAGCTGCGCCTGCTGCTTGTAGGTCGCCCCCCATTTGGCGAAGATCCTTTTTTCCGCGCCGGCCAATTTGATTTTCTGAATCCCCGAAAATNNAGACCGCCCCCCATTGTCAGCGGTTTGGGTACCAATACGTTCCGTTGAGATGACAATTGTATGTGCAGATATCATAACCTAGGTATTGGCCAGGGAAGCCTCCCGTGGCCCCCTTTTTCCAGCGACAGGATCCGCAGTGCCCGGCAGTTGCCCACCACGTTGCATCTGTCGCCGTCCAATGCTCGCAGCCATAACCTATGGTCACAATCGTACATCCCGCCTCGTCCGTCATCCCGCCGGATACTCCGGCCAGCTCGTTATCCGAAAGCCTTGTCTTTTTCTTCACATCGTTTAAGTATGCTTTCAATTCCTCATCGCTGAAATCAAAGCCTTCGTCCCTGGCAAGGCGCAGCAGGGCCTGCTCCGTTTGCTCTCCCTCGATTTTTTCCAGCAGGGCAGGGTCGCTCTCCAAACGAGCGTAAAACTTTTCAATATTTTCTTTGCTCATGGTCTTTCCTCCCTTCACTTTAAATCGATTCCGCAAACAGTATAAGCCTGGGCGGTCGCATCGGCGGCTTTCCCATACTTCTTCAGTTCTTCCGCCGTGAAATCGAAGCCTTCCGCTTTGGCGGCGGCAACAAGAGCTTCGGGCGTACGGGCGTCCTTCAGCTTCTCTGAAAGTTCCGGTTTTTGGGCAAGTGCATTCTGGAATTTCGCGATGTTTTCCTTTGACATGTCTTCGCTCCTTCTGTTTTTATGGGAAATCACCCCCGGCGGTCATTATAGGCGGCGGATTTCTGTCAAAGCGCCAAGGCCGTATACAATAACTACCNNGTCTTATTGCTTATTTATTAGGCATATACCCCAGTCACTCCAGGTGCCGATAGAACAATCCCAATGATTACAATTGTTACACCGTCCATTATCCAAACCATTTATACGCTTGGAGAATTGGTTACAGCCATACCAGCAAAAAGTCTGCAAATAGCCGTTGACGTACACTCCTCCAGCTGCAACCTTGTCCAGTTCTTCGTCCGGGAGCGCGACCGGCTCTGCTTTACTTTCAACCGCCTTATAGGCCTCGTATTGTTCGGTTGAGAATGGAAAGCCTGCCCCGGCTGCTGCCGCCGCTAATTCCTCCGTTGACGAGATGGGCCCCACCTCCTTCCGCAGCGCTTCATTTTTAGCCAGTTCCTCTAAAAACAGCTTTACGTTTTCCTGTGACATAAATCATCTCTCCTTTTTATTTTTGTTGGATATCAATATATACGAACGACTTTGCAAAGCAGCTCAGGATTCAGAAAAAATTGTAGAATAATGTTCCTCGGCTCATGTTATGTTCTCCGTCCGCTCGCTGACGAACCGCTGCCGCTCGACAAGCTCGGCGAAATACCCTCCCTTACGGATCAGCTCTTCGTAAGTCCCGTCCTCCCGG
>DCTG01000152.1:862-4823 GCA_002329245.1 Clostridiales bacterium UBA1446 | reverse complement strand
CGAGCAAAGCGGCTAAGGCTGCCGCGTCGCGGCGCAACGCCGCAACGCAGCAGCCTTATTCTGTTTACGGAAACTCTTTACACATAGTTTTCATAGACGCGCCGAAGCATATCGGCCGCGATCTCGTTTGTAATCTCTATAGGACTCNNCTCTTCATGGATTCCGCGGCCGCTTCGGCAGCCTGCTCGGCGGAAAAGCCCATTTCGCGCATGGAGGGGATATCCACGGTGCGCATCAGGCGGCGGACCGCCTGCGCCGTCGCGGAGGCGATTTCCGCCGCGCTCTCTCCGTTTGTAAAGCGCAGGCCGAGCGCTTCCCCGATCAGCTGAACCCTGCCGGGCATCAGGGGCGCCACCAGCTCGATGACTTCGGGCGTAACCCACGCACAGTTGAGCCCATGGGGCGTATGCATCACGGCGGAGATGCCGTCCGCGGCGGCATGTCCGTAATGACAGTCGGTGTCGGCAAAGGCGATGCCCGCCCAGTTGCTGGCTAAGCTCATTTCGGTGCGGGCCTCCATATTGCCGCCATCCTTGTAGGCAACCGGCAGCCAGTTTGCAATCTTTTTGATCGCCGCTAAGGCCAGCACCTCCGAACGGGGGTTCCAATTTTTCGCCGTAACGGCCTCAACCGCATGGGAAAGCGCGTCCAATCCCGTTATCGCGGTGATTTTCGGCGGCACGCTGCGTGTCAGTTCCGGGTCTACAATCGCCAGCGAGGCATGGATAAATACACCCATTTTTGCGTTGAGCGCTTTATTGGAAATGACGGCTACCTGCGTCACCTCGCTGCCGGTGCCGGCCGTGGTAGGTACTAATATAATAGGAACCGGAGACGTCATCTTCGAGGGAGGCGCCGTTAAGTACTGCGCGATCGGACCGGGCGCGCCCATCAGGATGCCGATTGCCTTGGCCGCGTCCATGCTGCTGCCGCCGCCGATGCCGAGGATACAGTCAATCCCGTTCTCCCGGGCAAACGCGCCACCTTCGTCGATCAGTTCGCAGGGCGGCTCCGAGGTCACCCGATCGAATACGACAAAGGGGATTCCGGCCGCGCGAAGGCTGTCTTCCGCCGCCGCGCTGAGCCCGGCCGCCTTCACTCCGCCGTCGTACACGCAGAGTACTTTCCGACAGCCCATTTCTTTTATAATCTCTCCGACTCCTTTGACCGCGCCCGCGCCGAAAACAACGGGCGCCAACTGGTTATACCTGCTGATCATTTTCGCATCTCCTTTATAACAGCTAATCTTCACGGCAACGCCCTTCCGGGAGCTCCGTTTCATCGTAAAGTCATAGAGAGGAGTCTCGCAATCCAGATTCGCTTTTCCCGCTCCGCGGCAACCAAGTATACGCCATGCTATATTATTACGCCCGTTTCGTTTATAAGCTTGTCTCATTTTATCATAGGATAGTTATGCCGTAAAGGCCCGTGTCATATGTCTTCTCAGCTTTTTTCACCGTTCTATATATGGCAGGAATCGTTCCGTGTATAATTGTATTGAAAAGTATTTTTAGCCGGTTACAAGCCGGTGCAATATAGAAAGGAAACGGATCTGATGAAAAACATATTTATCGGTTTATTGCTTATTTTCTTGGACTTTCATCTCAATTTGGGAAATTCAAAAATCGGCCTGCTTCCGGATTTTATCGGTTATTTCATCCTGTCAAGCGGGCTATTTGACATGGCCGAGGAAAGCCCGCTCTTTTTGAAGGTCAAACCTCATGCGACCGGGATGGCCATATATTCCGCCATCCTGTATTTCATGGATTTGGTCGGCTTTACCGCAGAGTTAGGCGTTTTTTCTTATCTTCTCGCCATCCTGTCCACCATAGTCTCCCTGTATATTTCCTATCACATCGTCATGGGCGTAAAAGAAATGGAGGAAAACCGCAATGCCCTTTTTAACGCACAGAGTCTGAAATCCACATGGACGGTTCTTGCGGTGTTCAGCATCCTTTCCCTCCTTTCTCTGCCAATCCCTGCATTGGCAATCATCAGCATCCTTGTGACGATTGTCACGGCGATTTGTTTTTTGGTTGCCTTCAGCCGTTCCAAGAATCTGTATTACGATTTCGTCGCTTAAGGAGAAGCTGAGGAAAATAATTTTGTTTTGTTGTATCTACAACAGACAAAACATGGGAGCGTGCCGTATCATTTCATCAATCCGATTCATGCATCCATTTTAACGGGAGGCTGCGCGCTGAAATTCCCGCGCCAACCAAAAGGACCGGCTAAAACCCGCCTCCCGAATCCTTGGAGCCGAGTGCAGGAAAGGCCGCCGCTGCGAAAAATCGCAATAGAATCAGGATGAATGTAAAGAAGGAGGAAAACAAAATGGGCATGTTCTGTTATCAGTGTCAGGAAACCGCCGGAGGAAAGGGCTGCACGGTACGCGGCGTATGCGGGAAAACCGAGGAGGTGGCAAAGCTTCAGGACCTTCTGATTTACACGGTGAAGGGCATTTCGGAAATTGTCGTCAAGGGGAAGCCGGATACCGGCAAACTTGCCGATCTGAACCATGAGGTGCTCTCGAGTCTTTTCATGACGATCACAAACGCAAACTTTGACGACGGCGCAATTGAAAAACAGATTACTAAAATGATTGCCGCAAGAGACACGCTCAGGCAGTCCGTTTCCGCGGAAAATCTCCACGACGCGGCCACGTTTATCGTAACGACAAGAAACTCCATGTTAGAAAAGGCGGCCTTCGTCGGCATACTCTCAACCGAAAACGAGGACATACGTTCTCTTCGCCAGATGATTACCTTCGGCATAAAAGGCATGGCGGCTTACGCCGAGCACGCAAAGAATCTCGGGAAGGAAGATCTTGACCTCTACGCTTTTATCTACGAAGCCTTGGCGGCGACCTTGGACGATTCCCTCACCGCGGACGACCTTGTGGCGCTGACGCTGAAAACCGGGGAACACGGCGTAAAGGTCATGGCACTGCTGGACGAAGCCAATACCTCGAGATTTGGAAATCCCGAAATCACAACGGTCAATATCGGCGTCCGGAAAAATCCGGCGATCCTGATTTCCGGCCATGATCTGACCGATCTTGAACAGCTCCTGGAGCAAACCAAAGGCACCGGTGTGGACGTTTACACCCATGGCGAGATGCTTCCGGCCCATTTTTACCCGGCCTTTAAAAAATATGACCATTTCGTTGGAAACTACGGCAACGCATGGTGGAAACAAACCGTGGAATTCGAGACTTTCCGGGGACCGATCCTGTTCACCACCAACTGCATAGTTCCCCCGAAAAGCGAGCAAGTCCGAAGCAGAATCTTTACGACTGGCTCCGCCGGGTATCCCGGCTGCAGGCATATCGAAGCGGATAAAAACGGCATAAAGGACTTTTCCGAGATAATCGCGCTTGCCAAAACGCTTCCCCCGCCCGATGAAATTGAGTCCGGCAGCATCATCGGCGGCTTCGCCCACAACCAGGTGCTGGCGCTGGCCGACAAGGTTGTGGAGGCGATAAAATCCGGAGCGATCAAAAAGTTTTTTGTAATGGCCGGCTGCGACGGCAGAATGAAGTCCAGAGAGTATTACACGCAATTTGCCGAAACGCTGCCGAAGGACACCGTTATTCTCACCGCCGGCTGCGCAAAATACCGCTACAACAAATTAGGGCTCGGCGACATCGGCGGGATTCCGAGAGTATTGGACGCGGGACAGTGCAACGACTCCTATTCGCTGGCGGTCATCGCGCTCAAGCTCAAGGAAGCGTTCGGCTTAGAGGACGTCAACAAGCTGCCAATCGCCTTCAATATCGCCTGGTATGAGCAGAAAGCCGTTATCGTCCTTCTTGCCCTGCTGTATTTGGGTGTGAAAAACATCCACCTCGGTCCCACGCTTCCGGGATTCCTCTCCCCCCATGTGGCCCAGGTTTTAGTCGACAAGTTCGGCATCGCCGGAATCGATACGGTGGATTCGGACATCGAGTTTTTTATGGCGC
>DCTG01000152.1:0-833 GCA_002329245.1 Clostridiales bacterium UBA1446 | reverse complement strand
GGCGCCTTTTGCCATCACATCCGGCCGGTTTTCCGCTTACTTTTCCGTGACAACGGCAAAGGAAAATTCTCCGCTGACGCACAGCCTGCCGTTTACGCAGCCCTTCCCGCTGGCAAAATAAAAATATCCCTTGGACTTTGTAATGACGCATTCCGTTTCGAACAGGTCGCCGGGCCTGACGCTGTTTTTAAAGCGTACGTTGTCAAGCCCCGTAAAATAGGGCGTGGCCTTTTCCATCTGCCCGCCGGCAAGCAGCACGCACGCAGCCTGCGCCATCATCTCGCACAGAATTACGCCGGGCACAACCGGGTNNTCGTCAACCAGCAGCATATTGTCCCGATGCGGGAGAATTTTCATAATCTCTTCCCTGTTCAATCCGCCGCCCCATTTCAAAGAGGATATTGCCCCCGCCGGAGCCTGTTTCTGGCAGGATGCGCAATACGGGAAATCCTTGCCAAGACTTCCGGGGATGCCTCTGTTCTTCAGCTTTCCGCTTTCTTAAAAGCGATACAGGCGTTATGCCCCCCGAAACCGAGGGAGATGGAGAGGGCAAGGTCTATCCTCGCGCGCCGCGCCTCGTTCGGGACATAGTCAAGGTCGCACTCCGGGTCGGGTTCCCTCAGGCCTACCGTGGGCGGAACGATCCCTTCCCTGAGCGCTAAAACGGCGGCAATTGCCTCCGCCGCCCCGGCGGCCCCCAACATATGGCCCGTCATGGACTTGGAAGAGCTGACTAAGGTTTTCGCCGTTCTTTCGCCCAACGCAAGCTTGATTGCCTTTGTCTCCGTTTTATCGTTGAGCGGCGTGCTGGTGCCGTGCGCGTTGATGTAGCC
>DCTG01000209.1 GCA_002329245.1 Clostridiales bacterium UBA1446 | reverse complement strand
GGGCTGTAAACGCGGCGCCGTAAACCGAGCAGTTTAGCTCCGGGAAAAAGACCCGGTCTATGCCGTCCGATTGGAAGATATGGACGTTTCCGGGCCAGCGCCGGGCATAGGGAGAACGCGGGCTGAAATAATCGTGGTTTCCGGGGGCAATCAGAACCGGGGCTTTGATTTGCGCAAGCGCTTTCATCAGCGCTTCAACGGTTTCCGCATATACGTTTTCGCCGTCAAACAAATCGCCGGCTAAGAGAACAAGGTTTGCGCCTTTGCTGTTTGCGAGGTCCGCAATCCGCGCCGGAATCTCCCGCTGTTCCCGCCTCCGCTCGGCGGCCAGTTCCGGCGGCAGCCCGGCAAAGGGCGAATCGAGATGAAGGTCCGCCGCATGAACGATGGTCAGCATATAATCTCCTTCCTTTCCCGCTCCGGGCCAAACGGTTCAGTCGCGTACGCTCAGCCGCTCGATTGCCGTGCAAAGCCCGCTTCCGGGGTTGATTTCAAACAGACACGCATCCAATTTGCAGGGGCCGGACGCAGGCTCAAACCGCCCGGGGAGTCCGCCTAAAAACATGGTAACGCTCTGCTCCGGCCGGACGCCGATTACGGACTCCATAGGGCCGGTCATCCCCAAGTCGGTGATGAACCCCGTTCCCCGGGGGAAGATCCGCTCGTCGGCAGTGGGAACATGGGTGTGGGTGCCCCAGATCGCGGACACGCGCCCGTCCAAATAATACGCCAGAGCGGCTTTTTCCGAGGTCGCTTCCGCGTGAAAATCAATCAGACGCACGTCGGCGTCCATTTCCTTTAAAATCCGGTCCGCAAGCGTGAAGGGGTTTTCGGGACCGAAGTCCATGCCGCAGCGGCCGATCAGATTCAAAACGCCGACTCTCCATTTGCCGCACTCAAAAACGCCCCAGCCCCTGCCGGGAAGCTGCGGGGCCTGGTTGGCGGGGCGCAGCAGATATCGGTTGTCGTCCAAAAGGGGAATGATCTGGCGCTTGCCCCACGTGTGGTTTCCTAAGGTGACCACGTCGGCGCCGGCGGAGAAGATCGCCTCGGCCTGCCGCGGCAGGATACCGGATCCGGCGGCGTTTTCCCCGTTCACCACGGTGAAATCCACAGCTTTCAAACGCTTTAAGGCCGGAAGCCGGCGCTCCAAGTAGTCGATACCCGCGTCGCCTACGATATCTCCTACGGCAAGGACGGTAAGCTTCATACAAATCTCCCATTTCATAAAGTAAACGCATATTCGTATTCTTGCCGGCCGGCATGAAAGGAATACCAAAACCACGATACTCCCGCGCGGTCATTTCAACGCGTTCGAGGCTTGTTTTATGATACCATGACCGGGCTGAAAAAGCAAAAAAAAGACAAAAAAGCCGGGGGGATTCCCCGGCTTTCAGTCGGCTCTTATTTTGCGTACTCGATAACCTTGGTCTCCCGGAGGACATGGACTTTGATCTGTCCGGGATATTCCATTTCGCTTTCGATCTTTTTTGCCACATTGCGTGCCAAAAGCACCATGGCGTCTTCGGAAATCTCTTCGGGATTGACTAAGATGCGCACTTCGCGGCCTGCCTGAATCGCATAGGATTTTTCGACACCCGGGAATTCGCCGGTCAGTTCCTCCAATTTTTCCAGACGCTTGATGTAGTTTTCCAGATTCTCGCGGCGCGCGCCGGGGCGGGCTGCCGAAATCGCGTCCGCGGCCTGCACGAGACAGGCGACTACGGTATGCGGCTCCACATCGCCGTGGTGCGCGTGGATTGCGTGGACGATTTGCTCGTCCTCCTTGTATTTGCGCGCCAGGTCCACGCCGATGGTGACGTGGGAGCCTTCCACCTCGTGGTCAATGGCCTTTCCAAGGTCGTGAAGCAGGCCCGCGCGCTTTGCCATGGCGACGTCCGCGCCGATTTCGGCGGCAATCAGCCCGGCGACGTGGCTGACCTCGATGGAGTGGTTCAGCACGTTCTGGCCGTAGCTCGTACGGTATTTCTGACGGCCGAGAATCTTGATCAGCTCGGGATGCAGGCCGTGCACGCCGGTTTCGAAAACGGCGCGTTCGCCTTCGGACTTAATGACGGCGTCCACTTCGCGGCGCGCCTTTTCCACCATTTCCTCAATCCGGGCCGGGTGGATGCGCCCGTCGGCAATCAGCTTCTCCAGCGCAAGCCGCGCAATTTCACGGCGCACCGGGTCAAAACTGGATACGGTAATGGCCTCGGGGGTGTCGTCAATAATCAGGTCCACGCCGGTGAGGGTTTCCAGCGTGCGGATATTGCGTCCTTCGCGCCCGATAATACGTCCCTTCATTTCATCGTTGGGAAGCGGAACGACCGATACGGTCACTTCGGCCACATGGTCCGCGGCGCATCGCTGAATCGCGACGGAAATCACTTCGCGCGCATAGTTGTCCGCTTCTTCCTTAAACCGCTGCTCGATCTCCTTAATTTTCACGGCCGCCTCGTGCGTTACCTCGGATTCCAGCTGCGCGATCAGGTACGCTTTGGCTTCCTCCACCGTAAAACCTGAAATCTTTTCCAAAATTTCAAGCTGGCGTTTTTTCAGGGTCAGCACTTCCGCTTTTGCGGCTTCCACATTGCTCAGACGGGCGGCCAAGCTTTCTTCCTTTTTTTCAATGGAGTCTAACTTCCGGTCTAAATTCTCTTCTTTCTGCTGCAGCCTGTGTTCCTGCTTCTGGAGCTCAAGGCGCCGTTCCTTTATTTCACGCTCGGCTTCGTTCCTCAGGCGCAGGACTTCTTCTTTTGCCTCTACAAGGGCTTCTCGCTTTTTCGCTTCGGCGCTTTTGATCGATTCGTTGATAATTCGTTTTGCTTCTTCTTCAGCGCTGGAAATTTCCTTCTCGGATACTGTTTTGCGATATTTGATACCCAATGGAAAGGCTATGACAACCGCCACCACAAACGCGATGACGCCGGTTAGTATTTCGCCGGTCATAATGGGTCAGCACACCTCCGTTTTTACTCAATAAATATGGCGCAGTAGCCATGAAAACAGTTCAGAATCAATTGAAAAACGTCCCTCAAGTTTTTCAAAATGTCCTTAACTTTTTCATTTTATAGCTACTACCCTCCGGTTGTCAAGCAAATTTGGGCGAGCGGGGATCTCTACCGGAACCCTTCCCGCTTCCAAAACGTGTAGGACAGTTCAATATTAGGGGGACGGAGAGAGGAGCGGCCGCTCCGGCCTGCGGTATTTTTAGGACGGGGTGTCGAAAATAGGTTTATATTTACGAGCGGAGAAAATTCATGTAAAATAGGAATACGATGCAAAGGAGGTCGAAGGTTCGGGATGGATTTGGGTCGCTATAAACTGCCCGGTACAGCCGCGCTTGTGCTCGATGCCGCAACCGTCGACCGGATGCTTGCCATGCGGGACGGGGACGCCGCGCTGCTGTATTTATATCTTCTGCGCTGCAACGGAGCGGCGGATGGTATTGCCGCGGCGGAAACGCTCGGCTGGAAGCCGGAGCGTGTGGAGCGCGCGTTCACAATGCTGACGCAAGCGGGACTTCTCGGCTGCGAAACCCCGCCGGAGGCCGCCGCCCCCCCTCCGGCGCAGGACAGTCCCCCGGACTATACGTCGGAAGAGATTGCCGAGGAGATGAAGCGCGATAACGCCTTCCCCGCGCTGGTGGGAGATGTGGAGAGCCGTCTGGGCCGTGTGCTTTCTGTTACCGACCTTAAAATTCTGTACGGGCTTTACGACCATCTGCAGCTGCCGCCCGAGGTGATCTCGCTGCTCGTTACCTACTGCAAGGAAGAATGTCAGCGCCAGTTCGGAGCCGGCCGCATGCCGCGGATGGNNGATGCGCCAGATTGAAAAAGAGGGCTACAGGTGGCACCGGCAGGGCGCGGTTACCTTGGAGCGCGCGGTACACTATCTGAAGGCGCAGAACCAGCGCCGGAGCAAAGAGAGGCAGATTCTCGCGGCGCTTGGGATTACGGACCGCAGCCCGGTGCCCTCGGAGCAGCGGTACATAGACGAATGGCTTGACATGGGGTTTAGCCCGGAGGCTGTTTCCATCGCGTACGACCGGACCGTTCTGAAAACGGGCGCCTTAAAATGGCCGTATTTGAATTCCATCCTGAAAAGCTGGCATCAGAAGGGTCTGCACACTCCCGAAGAGATCGAAACGGGCGACGGTTCTTCCGCGGCCCCGCCCCGCCGAACGGCCGACGCCGCCGCAAGCAACCGGGAGGCCATTGCGTGGATGCGGGAGTATGTGAAAAACAAACGGAGCGAAAGCGGGAAGTGAGAGGGTGCGTTCTATGGCGTGCGACGGCAAAGTTCTGCGCCGCGCGATAAACCGGCTGGAACAGCAAAAACAGCGGCACGAGGCGATACAGGAAGCGCGGCGGGAGGAGGTTTACCGCAGAATTCCCCGGATTGCCCGGATCGATGCGCAGCTGCGGGAATCGATCATCGGTATCATCGGGACGGCTTTGAAGAACGGGGCTGACCCCGTGCCCGCCATCTCCGTTTTGCGGGACAAAAACCTCGACCTGCAGGCGGAACGCGAAGAGCTGCTCCGGTCATACGGCTACCCGTCCGGGTATTTGGATTTTGGCCCGCAATGCAAAAAGTGCGGGGATACCGGCTATGCGGGAATGGAAATGTGCGACTGCCTGAAGGAGCTTTACCGGGAGGAACAGATTAAGGAGCTTTCCAATCTGCTCAATCTTGGCAGCCAGTCTTTTGACAGCTTTGAATTTGACCTCTACAGCGATAAGCCGTGGCCGGGCGTGGGAATTTCCCCGCGCGAGAATATGGAACTGGTTTATGAAGTATGCTTGGATTATGCGCGGAAATTCGGAAAGTATCATTTAAACAATCTTCTATTATGCGGAGGGACCGGGTTGGGGAAGACGTTTCTCTCCGCCTGCATCGCCCGTGAAGTGTCAAATCGCGGGTTTTCCGTGGTATACGACACGGCGGTCAACGTGTTTGCGCAGTTTGAGGAGCAGAAATTTTCGCGAGATTCGGACGATTCGCGGGATGCCAAGGACGAGACAAGGCGCTACCTTGCCTGCGACCTTCTGATTTTGGATGATCTCGGCACGGAAATGACGACATCCTTTATCCAATCCGCGCTCTACCAGATTATCAACAGCCGCCTGGTTTCCGGCCGGAGGACGATCATCAGCACGAATTTAAGCGAGCAGGAACTGCAGCAGCGCTATACGCCTCAGATCGCTTCCCGAATCCTTGGAGAGTACAGGAAACTGCCGTTTTTTGGAACGGATCTCCGAATCGTTAAGAAAAATAAGCAATAAATTTTAACCGGCGGGATTTTTCTTTGACATATGCGGGAAAATATGATAGACTTCTATGGCATTCCCGGCAAAAAATATGCCGGATATTTCCCTGCGGCCGGGTTACAGGAGGCTTCCTTCTTTACGGAGGTGTTTCCGCCGCCTGTTACGCAGCCGCACGGGGTAAAACAGAAAGGCGGAAAAAAGCAATGATTCTCAAAGAGCAGAAAAAATCGGTCATCGAGGCAAACCGCACGCATCCCACGGACACAGGGTCCCCGGAAGTGCAGATCGCGATCCTGACGGAACGCATCACGCAGCTGACGGAGCATCTCCGGCAGCATCCGAAGGACAATCACTCCCGCCGCGGCCTGTTCCAGATGATCGGCAAACGGCGCAACCTGTTGGACTATCTGGCGAAGAAGGATATTGAGCGGTATCGTGCCTGTATCGCTAAGTTAGGACTGAGAAAGTGACTTTCATGCGGGGGGCATTTCTGCCCCCCGCGAATTTCAAAGCGCAGAAAAGGGAAGAAACCTGTCGGGCGGAAAAACCGCCGGGGTTGGAAGGGAGCGGAGCAATTCTCTTTAGCAATTGAAGCTGAATCCGAATCGTCGGGTGTGGCTTCAAGTGCTAAAAGAGTTGTCCGCCCCTCAGGAAATGATGTTAGGAGGAGCATATGACAATCATTACAAAAAAAGAATTCTCAGCATGGAAAAAGTACGAAATGGAACTGGTCGGGCGTCCGCTCATTTTGGAAACCGGAAAGTTGGCGGAGCTGGCCAATGCCTCCGTATTGGTTCGTTACGGCGACACCGTGGTATTGGTGGCGGCCACCGCTTCGGCGCGTCCCCGCGATGGCGTGGACTTTTTCCCGCTTTCGGTTGATTTTGAAGAAAAGCTGTATGCTGTCGGACGGATTCCCGGCAGCTTCCTGCGGCGGGAAGGCCGTCCCCCCGAAAAAAGTATCTTGGCCTCACGCCTGATTGACCGGCCCATCCGGCCTTTGTTCCCGGATGATTTCCGGAACGACGTGGTGATTACGGCCACCGTCTTATCCGTGGATCACGACAACTCTCCCGAAATTGCCGCCATGATCGGAACATCCGCCGCCCTTGCCATCTCCGATATCCCGTGGGGCGGCCCGATCGGCTGTCTCAACGTGGGCTATGTGGACGGCCAGATTGTGTTCAACCCCACAAGCGAACAGCGCAAGAACTCGAAAATGGACGTCACGGTCGCCGCAACGGCGAAAAAGGTGGTCATGATCGAGGCCGGCGCGGACGAGATTCCGGAAGATATCATGTTTGACGGCATCATGAAGGCGCATGAGGAAATCCAGAAGCAGATTGAACTCATTAACCGGATGGTCGCCGAGATCGGAAAGCCCAAGTTTGAGTATGAACACGCGGAATTCAACGAGGAGCTTTTCCAGGAGATTGTCGACTTCGGCCTGGAAAAGGCCCGCTATTGCATGGATACGGACGATAAAAACGTTCGTGAGGAACGCTGGAACGCGTTTGTGAACGAACTGATTGAAACGTTCGGAGAGAAATATCCCGACCTTACCAAGTATTTAGACGAAATATCCTATAAGCTGCAAAAGAAGATCGTAAAAGCCTGGCTCTTAGAGGGACATCGCGTGGACGGCCGAAAGAAAAACGAAATCCGGCCGCTTGCCGCGGAAGTCGGCCTGCTTCCCCGGGTGCACGGCTCGGGTCTCTTTACCCGCGGACAGACGCAGGTGCTTTCGGTGGCGACGCTGTCCACCGCCAGCAGCGCGCAGAAGCTCGACACGATTCACGAAGAAGACTCCAAGCGGTATATGCACCATTATAATTTCCCGGCTTTCTCCGTCGGCGAGGCAAGGGGAAGCCGCAGCACCAATCGCCGTGAAATCGGCCACGGCGCGCTGGCGGAGCGGGCGCTTTTGCCGGTCCTGCCTTCCATGGAGGAATTCCCCTATGTCATCCGCGTGGTTTCGGAAGTGCTCTCCTCCAACGGCTCCACGTCGCAGGGAAGCGTATGCGGCTCGACGCTGGCGCTGATGGACGCGGGC
>DCTG01000059.1:19122-24470 GCA_002329245.1 Clostridiales bacterium UBA1446 | reverse complement strand
GCGGCGGCTTCGTTCAAGCATGTCAGCCCCGCCGGCGCAGCCGTCGGCTTGCCGATGGACGAGGAACTGAAACGCGCCTGTTTTGTGGACGACCTGGAGCTGAGCCCGCTGGCCGCCGCCTATGCCCGCGCCCGGGGCGCCGACCGCGTTTCCTCCTACGGAGACTGGATTGCGCTCTCCGACCCGTGCGATCTTCCCACCGCCCGAATAATCGCCCGGGAAGTCTCCGACGGCGTCATCGCGCCGGATTTTGAGCCGGAAGCGCTGGAGCTGTTAAAGAGCAAGCACAAAGGCGCATATAACATCGTGCGAATGGATTCCGCGTATGTCCCCGCCCCCTTAGAGCAAAGGGATATCTTCGGGATTACGTTCGAGCAGGGCCGCAACAACTGCAGGATTGACGCTTCACTCTTACGCAATCCGGTGACGGAAAACAAAGAGCTTCCGGAGGCGGCGACTACCGACCTTCTTCTTGCTTTGATCACGCTCAAATATACCCAGTCCAACTCCGTCTGCTATGCAAAAGGGGGCCAGGCAATCGGCATCGGCGCGGGCCAGCAAAGCCGCATTCACTGCACGCGGCTTGCCGGCGACAAAGCCGACCGCTGGCATCTCAGGCAGCATCCCCGCGTATTGGATCTGCCCTTCCGCCCGGAACTGAAGCGTCCCGACCGCGACAACGCGATCGACGTGTTCCTCTCCGGGGAGGGCGAGGAGCTTGCGGAAGGGGACGCCTGGAAGGCGTACTTTACGGAAAAACCCGTGCCGCTCAGCCGCGGGGAGCGTCTTGCCTGGCTGAGCGATCAAACCGGGGTGTCTTTGGGCTCGGACGCTTTCTTTCCCTTCGGGGACAACATCGAGCGGGCGCGCCGCAGCGGCGTGCGCTATATCGCGCAGCCGGGCGGCAGCATTCGGGACGACCATGTGATCGAAACCTGCAACAAATACGGGATTGTTATGGTCTTTACCGGCCTGCGGCTGTTTCACCATTGATGCCGGGGTCTCATGAGACGTGAAGGAGAAAAAACAACGACGCGCCGAGATCGGCGCGCCGTGCAAACCGGAAAGCAGCAAACGCTTCCGGCCGGAAGAGGAAGACTCGGAAAACGGCGGGCCGCTGAGGCAGCGCCCCCTACGGTCGAGTGCACATTTTCAGCTTTTCCAAGTAAGACGACACCCCTCAGGCGCTTCACGCCAGCCCCCCTCAAGGGGGGCCTTTTTGTTGTAATATTTGCGGCTCTAAGCTAGAAGCGGAAGCCGACAGTTTCTCTTTGAGAAAACTTCTTTGTTGATTTCTGCTTTACAGGGATTTCAGCTTAAAAACATATCGATGTCTTCCATGGAGATTCCGGGATGGAGGGCGAGGTTGATTCCGAATCCGACGACCTTGGCCATATCGGCCACGCGCGCGTCGATATCGCGGGGGGTGACCATCAGGCTTCCGCCGAATTTTGCAAGCGCCTCGCTGTCGAGGTCCTTCTGGCCCGCCTCCGTCGCCACGTCGGCCGCCAAGGTGCCGGCGTCCACCACGGTCGGCACGCCCACCGCGACAACCGGTATCCCAAGCGCTTCCCGCGTGATGGCCGCCCTGCTGTTGGCGACGCCGGAGCCCGGCACGATTCCCGTATCCGTAATCTGCACCGTAGTGCAAACGCGATTGAGCGCGCGGGAGGCCAGCGCGTCCACGGCGATGAGGCAGGCGGGTTTTACCTGTTCTATGACGCCCCGAATCATCTCCTGCGTCTCCATGCCGGTGGTTCCCAAGACGCCCGCCGCCACGGCGCTGACAGGGCGGAAGGAGCCAAACTGGTCGGGCAGCTGCTGGACGAGATGGCGCGTTACCATGGTATGCTCCACGGCGTGCGGGCCCACCGCGTCGGGCGTAATGTCCCGGTTGCCCAGTCCCGCCACAAGCACCGGGGCCTTGTCTTCCACACTCAGCAAAGGCTTCAGTTCGGCGGCAATTGCCCGGGCAGCCCTTCCGAACGCATCGTCTTCCCGCTTTTCCAGGCCCTCGAGATTTATAGTCACGTATGTGCCCGCCGGCTTTCCGATGGCTGAGGCGCCCTGCTCGTTTAGCACCTTCACCACGTTGACGGAAAAGCCCTCCTGCGTTGTGTCCCGGGCCTCCACACCCTCCAATTGTGTCTGCTCCGCCGCGGTTTCCGCCCAGAGTTCCTTCGCCTCGATGGCAAGGTCGGTTCTTCGTTTCAGCATAAAACCTCCATTCGTTCCGCGCGCAGGCGCAACCGCCCGCGCCGCGGCTGCCGCCGGTCGGCGGGCGGCGCGCCATTTTGGAAGCGCCGCGCGGCTTGCCCGCGGCGCCTTTTCACGTTTTCCTTTCTATTGTCTGCACTGCGGGCTTTCTTATGTGCCGGAGCGAAAAAACTGAGGTCCCCCCGAAAGCGCCGCGGCCGGACAAAATGCCGGCTCCCGAAGGCAAAACGGCGTTTTTGACGAAGCCAAACAAGTTGCACGCGCGGAAAAAACAGAGTATAATACCTCCAACGCGCATCCATGAAGGGCCTGCGGCGCCCGCGCCTGGAAAACGGAGGGAAAAAGCTTGCATACCATCAAAAAGCGGTATTTCGTCTGGCTGGGCGCCTGCGTTTTTCTCTCTCTTCTTTTTCATCTGCTGAAAGAAAACAGGGCGGTTATGAACGCGATCGCGTCCTTTACCGCGCCGGTCAAACTCGCCGCGGCCGGATTTTGCGCGAGCTTCCCCTTTTCCGTCGCGGAGGCGATGGTCGCCGCCGCAATTTTGCTTCTTTGCCTCTGGATCGTCCTCTTTATCCGGGCAGCCTTTCGGGCGAAACGGAAATCCGCCGCTCTGCTGCAAAGGGTTCTCGGCCTTCTGTGCGCCGCGCTGACAATATACACCCTTTTTTGCTGCCTGTGGGGCGCAAATTACTACGCGGACGGGTTCCAGGACCGGAGCGGTCTGCACGCGCAGCCTTCCTCCGTGGAGCAGCTTTACCGTACGACGCTCTATTTCGCCGCGCAGACGGCGGTTTACAGCGGCGAGGTTCCCCGGGATGAAACCGGGTGTTTTTCGGAGGGGATCGACACGCTTTTCCGGCAAAGCGCGGATCTCTATCCCGCCGTCGAGCGGGAGTATCCCTTTTTAACGAGCCGGGCGCTGCCGCCGAAGCCCGTGTTTTTTTCCAGGCTGATGAGCCGGTTTTCCTTTACCGGGTTTTACTTCCCCTTTACCGGAGAGGCCAATATCAACGTGGACGCGCCGCGCAGCATCATGCCTGCCACCATCGCGCATGAGCTTGCCCATCAAAGGGGAATCGCCGCGGAAGACGAGGCGAATTTCGCGGCGATCCTTGCCTGCGTCAAAAGCGATCTTCCAAACTACGCTTATTCCGGCTACCTTTTGGGCTACATTCACTTAGGCAACGCCCTGTATTCAAAAAGCGCGGATCTGTACGCCGAGGCGTATTCTCTGCTGACGCCGGAGACAATCGCCGACCTGCGGCAGAACAACGCCTATTGGCAGCGGTACGAAGGCGCGGTGTCGGATCTCGGCAGCGAGGTGTACGACTCCTATCTGAAAGGATACGGACAGGATTTGGGTGTAGAAAGTTACGGCGCCGTCTCGGACCTTCTGATCGCCTGGCATGCTTCGACCCAAGCCGCCGCGCAGCCTTAGCCGAGGGCGCGCCGGGAAGGGATTTTCCGCGGGAAAACCCGGCCGGCACAAAAAAGAAGAAGGAGTGAACGTTCACTTGCGGAAAAACAGACGTTGGGGAGACAGACGGGACGGACGGCTGGTTCGGGACCTTGACATCATGCACGCCTTTTCGCCGCACCTGATGCCCAATCGCGCGGATTGCGAGACGTTTATCCGGGAACAGATCGATCTTACGAACCTTCTTGCCTATCTGAAACAGAAAAACGAAGGGGCGGGCGAATACCCGTATACCATTTTTCATGTGATCTGCGCCGCCGTCGTGCAGACTCTCTTCCTGCGCCCCCGCCTGAACCGGTTTATTGCCGGCAGGCGCACGTATCAGCGGGATACGGTTTCGCTTGCTTTCGTTGCAAAGCGGCGGTTTGCCGACGACGGCGCGGAAGCCCTGCTCTTTTTGGATTTCGGGGAAGAGACCACCGTCGACACCGTCCGCAGCCGGATCTGGGAAGAGGTCAGCCGGGTCAGAAGCGGCGGCGCGGACAACTCCACCGACGCGATGGGACTTTTTGTCCGGCTCCCGCGCCCGCTTCTCATGCTCGCGATGCGCATGCTCAGAATCTTGGATTTCTTCGGCAAGGTGCCCTATTCACTTATCCGGGAGGACCCGAACTACGCCAGCGTGTTTCTTTCCAACCTTGGCAGCATCGGCCTGGATTCCATCTACCACCATTTGAACAACTGGGGCACAAACTCCGTTTTCGTCGTGATCGGCAAGCGGCATTTTGCGCCGGTCTGCACCGCCGGTGGCTTTGAGACGCGGGAGGTGCTGAACATCGGCATTACGCTCGACGAGCGGATTGCAGACGGGTATTATTTTTCGGAGAGCGTCCGGATTTTAAAACAGTTCCTCCAAAACCCGGAGCTTCTCGAATCCCCCGCCTCCGCCGGACGCCTCGGCAAACGGGAGCCGGCGGCCGAAACCGGCGCCGTTCTGCCGGAAACGCAGCCGGCGGAAGCGTTTAAATAATACATCCTGTAATAATATTTTAGTATATTACAAAAAATAATCAAATTATTCCGGTCTTCGGGCAAACCGCTGCCCGCTTCCCCTTTCCCGTTCCGGAAGAAAGGAAGAACCTGTATGGACAGCTCGGCCCCCTGGCTTAAACATTACGGCGAGGTCCCGCATCATCTGGATTACCCCGAGGGAAGCATGTACGATCTGATGGCGGAAACCGCGCGCCGTTACCCCGGCTATACGGCCTATTCTTTTATGGGGCGGAAAACGGATTTCGCAAAAATGATATCCCGCATCCATCTGTGCGCGCGCGCTTTCCGCGCGCAGGGGATTTCGCCGGGCGACCGCGTTACGCTTTGTCTGCCGAATCTGCCGCAAACCGTCGACTGCTTCTACGCCCTGAACCTGATCGGCGCAATCCCCAATATGATCCACCCGCTCTCCAGCGAGGGGGAAATCGCCTTTTATCTGAAAACCTCAAAGAGCAGGGCCGCCGTTACCTTGGACCAGTTTTACGGGAAGTTCGCCGCGGTTCGGAGCGAAGCCGGGCCTCCGCTATTAATCATCGCGAGCGTGCGGGACGCGCTCGGCCCTGTGAAGCGGCTGGGCTACCGGCTGACGGAAGGGCGCAAAATTCCCGCGGCGCCGGAGCGGCCGGATACGATCTGTTGGAAAGCCTTTTTAGACGGC
>DCTG01000059.1:0-19103 GCA_002329245.1 Clostridiales bacterium UBA1446 | reverse complement strand
CCCCGCCGTAATTTTGTACAGCGGGGGCACCACGGGTACGACAAAAGGAATTTTACTTTCCAACCTGAATTTTAACGCCTTAGCGCTTCAGACGGCGGCGATGGGCCATTGCATGGAGCCGGGGCGGGCCATGCTTGCGGTCATGCCTATGTTTCACGGGTTCGGTTTGGGCGTCTGCATTCATACGGCGCTGTGCGGCGGCTGCCGCTGCATTCTCGTACCCCGCTTCGACGCGAAGAGCTACGCGAAGCTCCTTAAAAAGCAAAAGCCGAACTATATTGCCGGCGTGCCTACGCTGTATGAAGCCATTTTGCGCAATCCCGATATGGACGGCGTGGATTTAAGCTGCCTGATGGGGGTGTTTTCCGGCGGAGATTCCCTTTCCACCGAGCTGAAACGGAAATTCGACCGTTTTCTGAGCGAACACAACGCCTCCGTCAGAATCCGGGAGGGATACGGCACGACGGAGTGCGTTACGGCAAGCTGTCTGACCCCGTATCATCTCGAGCGGGAGGGAAGCATCGGCCTTCCTTTTCCGGATACCTATTACAAGATCGTCGCCCCCGGCTCAACCGAGCAGCAGCCATACGGCGTCGAGGGTGAAATCTGCATCTCCGGCCCATCCGTGATGATGGAATATATCGACCAGCCGGAAGAAACGGCCTCCACTCTGCGCAGGCACGGGGACGGCCGCGTCTGGCTTCACACGGGCGACTTGGGCGTAATGGACGAGGACGGCTTTGTCTATTTCCGGCAGCGCATCAAGCGGATGATCGTCTCTTCCGGATACTCCATCTATCCCTCGCAGCTTGAAAACGTGATCGACGCGCATGAGGCGGTGCAGATGAGCTGCGTAATCGGGGTGCCGGATCCCTACAAGATACAGAAGGTCAAGGCGTTCGTCATGCTGCGCCCGGGCGTGAAGGAATCCCCTGAGGTTTTGGCGTCCATCTTGGCGCATTGCCGGAAAAATATCGCCAAATACGCGATGCCGTATGAAATTGAATTTCGGGAACAGCTTCCGAAGACCTTGGTCGGAAAGGTGGCCTATACCGTATTGGAGGCGGAAGAGGCGGCAAAGCGCGGCGCGAAAGCGCCCTGAAGGGAGGAAGCGGGATGGAATATGGTTCCGAGAGAAAACTGCTCTGTACGCTCGGCAGCCGGCTGTGGCAAAGAGGCTTTGTTGCCGCGAACGACGGCAATCTCAGCCTGCGCCTTGCGGAGAACCTGTTTCTGATTACGCCGGCCGGCGTCAGCAAGGGGTTCATGACCCCGGAAATGATGCTGCTGGTTGACGAGCGCGGACAGGTACGGGAAGAAAACGGATACCGTCCCTCCTCCGAGCTTGCTTTGCACCTGCACTGCTACCGCTTAAGGCCCGACGCACGCGGCGTTGTGCACGCGCACCCGCCCGCGGCGACGGCCTTCGCCTGCGCCCGCATCCCGCTCACGGCTCCGATTTTAGGCGAAACGCTGCTGTCGCTCGGCGAAATTCCCGTGGCCCCCTATGGGCGGACGGGCACGGACGAGCTGCCGCGCGCAATTGCTCCCCTGGTTTCGCGGCACAACGGCATTCTGCTTTCCAACCACGGCGCGCTGACGCTCGGCGACACGCCGACGGCGGCCTATTACCGCATGGAGAGCTTGGAGCATACCGCTCTGATTCATTTATACGCCCGCTCCTTGGGCGGCGGCGTTCCCCTGCCGCAGGAGGAGGCGGACGCCCTGCGCCTGCTTGGAGGGCAGCCGGGCTAAGGTTTTTAGGAGGATTCGTATGGGTGAAGTGTTCGTCAATCTGTTTCCGCTTTCCCCGGAGCAGCGGCTGCTGTTTGAGCGGCTCGCTCCCGACGCGGAGCATATCTACAGCAGCTACCATGAGGTTACGCCCGAGCAGCTGCAGCGGGCGACCGTCATCTTCGGCTATCCCCCCGTGAAGCCTCTGGCACAGGTAAAGAACCTTCGATGGCTGCAGCTTTCCACGGCGGGAGCCGACCGATATCTGCCGCCAGGCGTTCTCCCGGAGACCGCCTCGCTTTCCAACGCGACCGGCGCCTACGGCCCCGCGGTTTCCGAGCATATGCTCGGAATGCTGATGACCTTGTATAAAAAGATGCACCTTTACCGAGACAACCAGAGAAAGGCGCTCTGGAAAGACCGCGGCAAGGTGCGCTCGATTACGGGAAAGACCGTTCTGATTTTGGGGGCGGGGGATATCGGAAGCGCCTTTGCGCGCCTTGTGCGCGCGCTCGGCGCCTCGTCCGTAATCGGGATTAAGCGAAACACGAGAAAGATACCGGAAGGGTTTGACGAAGCGCATCCGCTTGAACGGCTTGACGAGCTTCTCCCCAAGGCCGACATCGTGGCAAACGTTCTGCCCGCCACGCCGGAAACCGAGCGGCTGTTTGACGGGCGCAGGCTCTCGCTCCTGCGCTCAGACGCCGTTTTATTAAACTGCGGCCGCGGCAGCGCCGTGGACTTAGACGCTTTGTGCGTTGCGCTGGAGAAAAATCCGGAGTTCTGCGCCGGTCTTGACGTGACGGAGCCGGAGCCGCTCCCGGCGGAGCACCCCATATGGATGCTGCCCAACGTTCTCATAACCCCGCACGCGGCCGGCAACTTCCATTTGGACAGCATCTTGGAGCTGCTTCTTGAAATCGCGCTGAAAAATCTCGCCTCTTATCAGGAAACGGGGCAGCCGTGCGTCAACGTGCTCCGTTTGGGAAAACGCCCATGAACACGCTCACGGTAATCTTAGCGGGAGGGCTCTCCCGCCGGATGGGAACCGACAAGGCGCTGCTTCCGTACCGGGGCGGCACGCTTTTGTCCCATTTGATCCGCACCTACACCGGCGCGTTTGACGCCGTTGCGGTTTCCGCCGACCGGGAAGGCCGGTTCGACTGCGAAGGCGCTCTCTGCCTGGTTGACCTTTATCCCGGCCAGGGGCCTCTGGCCGGCCTGCACGCCGCATTCACCCGGACGGAGGCAGAAACCGTGTTTCTGACGGGGGTCGATCTGCCCTTCGGCGAACCCGGGGCGGCGCGGGCGCTGGCAAAAGCCGTTTCCGGATACGACGCGTGCCTTTTGCGGCGGGAAAACGGGCACGGGAATCTCGAGCCCCTGTTCGGGGTCTATTGCAGAAGCTGCCTTCCCGCGCTGGAAGACTGCCTGCGCCGGGGAGAAAACTCGTTTCATCATTTTCTGCCGCTCGTGAGGCTCCGCACCGTTACGGCCTCCGATTTCCCGGAATGGGACTGGGACAGAATCCTGACCAACATCAACCGGCCCGAAGAATATAAGGCGCTGCTTTCCGAATAATCCGGCGTATTATGGCTTTCCGGCAATTTTTTCTCCCTCCTCTCCGAGCGGGACGGGGATAAAAGGAGAAAATGGCGGCGCGCCCTAAGCGTGCGGAACAACGAAAGCCTTTTCCATGGTTTCACCCTGTGCATAACTGTCCCTCGGGCGCTGCGCCCGGTTTCCCTGAAAGGAGCCTTGAGACGCTGAAAACAAAGGCGCGCCGTGCGGCGCGCCTTACTTTTTCGGAATACACGAAAGAGTTATCAACGAAAGATGGGGACGAAGATACGGCGGTCCTCTGAGGGCATCGGGCCCTACAGTTCGACCATCTCTTCGGACATCTTTTATCTTTGGGCATCCTTCGCCAATTGGGGGCGGGCGGCGAAGTTCAGTAATTGCGGTAGAGGGCTACAACGCGCCCGAGAATTCCGGCACGAGACCCGTCGATCGGCTCGTAGTCCGGATTTTCGGGCATAAGCCAGACCTCCCCGTTTCGGAGCAGGAGNNGTCCTCTAAGAGCGCCACCACGATATCGCCGGTTCGGGCAACCTGCTGCCGACGGACCACCACAAGATCGCCCGGGAGGATTCCCGCGCCCGTCATGGACTCCCCGCGGACCCGGAGCGCGAAATACTCCCCGGAGCGTCCCTGCGTGTCAAACAGGATGTAATCCTCAATGTATTCTTCCGCTAAGATCGGCATGCCCGCCGCGACGCTGCCCAAGACCGGTATCCTGTTTGGAGCCCCTTCCTCGTCCGCGACGCTTATTACCGAAATCGCCCTGTTTTTCCCCTCTTCGCGGACAATGTACCCTTCCCGCTCCAAGGTATTGAGATGAAAATGCACCGTGGAAGGGGAATTGAGCCCCACCGCCTCCCCGATTTCACGGACGGAGGGCGGATAACCCTTTTGCGACAGAACCGCGCGGATATAATCGTAAATCTGCTTCTGCTTCTTTGTGAGCTGTTTCAACATACCCCCTCCTTTCTCGTCGTTTGCCAAGACATTGTTTCCAGTAGTATAGCATAGACCTTGTAAAAAAGCAAACAATTGTTCTATTGTTTTCCATATTTTTTTAAAGCGGAAACGCGGCGAGGGCGGCGGACCCTACAGACCGGAACGCAGGAAAACGTTTGCATGGGAAAATGGGGCCGACGGAAACAGCGGCCCCATGAGAGCATCGGGGGCAGATATGAGCAATAGCAAGCGAAAGAACTGCGCCGGGCATATATGCCCGGCGCAACAGTTATGTCCCTTTTTCCATGGCGTCCTTCGGCGAACCGCATCGCGGGCAGGTCCAGCCGGCCGGGAGAAATTCAAGCGGCCCCTCCCCGTCGTCATAGCGGAACCCGCAGACGGAGCAGTCGTAATGCTCCTTTTTTTCCGACGGGATATAGGTCGGCGCGTTTTTGGGCACCGTACCGTTTTTGACTTTCAGGTAATAGGCGTAAGTCAGGGGAGGCAGCGGGACTTTGGCCCGCTCCGCGTCCATTACTTCGGCAATGAACAGCGTATGGGTCGAAAGTTCCATGCTTTCCACCACGCGGCAGACCAACGTTCCGCAAATGTTTTCGCTCAGGACCGGGACGCCGGGCTGTTTCATCCGGCTTTTCATCCCGGCAAATTTATCCGTATTGCGGCCGGACTGGAATCCGAAGGCGGCGATGGTTTCCATCGGGACCTCCTCGGAGAGGATGCTGACGGAAAACAGGCCGGTTTTTTTGATGCATTCGTTGGTATAATTGTTATGATTCACGCTGACTCCGACGGTGACGGGTTCGCTGGTCAGCTGAACCACGGTGTTGACGACGCAGCCCACCGGCCGCGCCCCGTCCATTGCCCCGAGAACAAACAAGCCGTACGTCATATCATTTAACGCGCTTCTGTCCAACTTCCTTCTCCCCTTCCGTACGCAGGCTATCCTGTCTCCTTAGAAATATTTCTTAATCCCCTCGGGTACGCTTTCCGCGTCTGCGCTGATCATTACGGTAAACTTCACATGGTTTTCTTCCCCGAAGGTGTTGAGCCAGTCCAGAAAATCCACAACTTCCGGACCGATTTCGCTCGGTATGACTCTCAGAAGGCTGTCAATGAATACATGTGAAATGTCATAATCGCAGGCGTACATGCCGCTGATAAAACCCCGGAAAAACGAGAAGCTGCTCATTTCATAATTGCTTGCTTCCACCAGCCTGATTTTATGATGGATATCGTACGTCAGCTTTCGTCCCCGCTCGATACAGACAACATTTCCCGATTCGCTGTGAACCGCCGTGTTGACCAGTTCGATCATCTGCTTGGTTTTACCTGTCCCTTTGCGGCCTGCGATTACTTTAACCATGGCGACCATCTCCTTTATAAAAAATTAATCGTCTTACATACTTTCCTTTATTTCATGATACCATTTTAGCGATACCCTTTCAACTTATTTATTCCGGCCTCTCCCTATCTTTTTCAAAAGCTCGCTTCGCAATGCTTCGCTGCCCGGCCTACCGAGAAGCGCGAACATATTCCTTTTATAGCTCTCGACGCCCGGCTGGTCAAACGGGTTTACCCCCAACAGATATCCGGACAGGGCGCAGGCCAGTTCGAAGAAATAAACCAGTTCGCCGAACGAGCATTCGTCTGTCCCCGGCACATGGACAATGAGGTTCGGGACCCCGCCGTCCGTATGGGCAAGCAGCGTCCCGTCCATGGCCTGCCTCTGCACATACGCCAGTTCCTTGCCGGTTAAAAATTCAAGCCCGTCCCCGCCTTCCCCATCTTCCGGGATCCACAGTCTGCTTCGCTCCCGTTCAAAGCGCACGACGGTTTCCATGAGGCTTCTTTCCCCCTCTTGCAGGTATTGCCCCATGGAATGCAGGTCCGCGGGAAATTCAAGCCCGGCCGGGAAAATGCCGCGGCCTTGTTTCCCCTCGCTCTCGCCGAAAAGCTGTTTCCACCATTCCGTCATGAAACGGAAGGAGGGCTCGTAGCAGGAGAGCAGTTCAATTTTTCTGCCGGTTTCGTAAAGGGCGTTCCTGACCGCCGCGTATTGCCAGGCCGGATTGTCCATCGCGCGCAGACGCAGGCGGTCCATCTCCCCGGCCGCGCCCGCGAGAACTGCCTCTATGTCGATCCCCGCGGCCGCCATCGGCAGCAGGCCGACTGCGGTAAGCACCGAGTACCGGCCTCCGATATTGTCCGGAACCGAGAAACTTTCGTAGCCCTCCCGGTCCGCCATGGCCCGCAGCGCGCCTTTTTCCCTGTCCGTCGTGACGTAAATCCGCCCGCGCGCCCCTTCCTTTCCGTACCGCTTTTCCAGAAGGCCGCGGAAGAGGCGAAACGAGATTGCAGGTTCCGTGGTGGTTCCGGATTTGGAAATGACGTTAACGGAAAAATCCCGCCCTTCCAGAAGTTCCAGAAGTTCCGCCGTGGCTGCCGCGGAAAGGGTGTTCCCGGCAAAGAAAATCTGGGGCGTTTCTTTTCTGAGCAGATTGTACTGGGGGGAGCGCAGCAATTCGATCGCGCCGCGGGCTCCCAAATATGAACCGCCGATCCCGATCACCACCAGGGCTTCGGAATCGGACCGAATCCGCCCCGCGGCTTCCTTGATGCGGCGGAGCTCTTCCCTGTCGCAGGTTTCGGGCAAACGCAGCCAGCCGGTATACTCCGCGCCGGCGCCGCTTCCCTCCTCGAGCGCGCGGTGCGCCGCGTTAAGACGCGGCGTGAACACGGCGGCCCAGTTTGCGGGAAGAAAGGCGGACGCAAACGTGCTGTCGAATTGAATCATACGAACACCTCACAGAATCATAGTACGCTTCCCGAGCTTTTTCATTGTAAGCGCGCCCTCGGGAGGGGCATATGGCGATATACGATCCGCTATGCGGATAGTATACCACAAAATATATGCCGCGAGGAAAATTTTTCCGACCCTGCGCGAAAGAAGACCTGCCGCTTTTGCGGCAGGTCTTCTTTTCTTTATTTTCCTTCGAACAGGGTGCTGAGCAGCCGGCCGAAAATCTGCAGCATCGTCAGTTTTGAAACCGGTTCGGGCGCTATGATCGGGACCGTTTTCAGCACCTCGCCGCGGAGCGTAACCGTCATTTCCCCCAATTTCTGCCCCACTTCCACCGGGGCTTCCACGCGCCCGAATACGGAAACGCTTGTCTCCACCTTCGGCGCATCCGTCCGCTCTACAAGAAGGCGCACCCCTTCCTGCAGCTCCGGCTGCAGCTCCCGCGTTTCGCCTAAAACAACCTCGACGGAGGGAATCGCCTCCCCCGGATAAACGTTTAGCAGAGTATAGTTTGCAAACCCGAAGTCTAAAAGGCTCTTTGCGCTTTCAAACCGGATTGCGGAGGTCGGCGCTTTCATGACGACCGCAATCAGTTCCATGCCGTCGCGCATGGCGGTTGCCGACAGGCAGTAGAGCGCCGTATCCGTGGACCCGGTTTTGAGGCCCGTGGCCCCCTGATAAAAGCGGATCAGCTTGTTTGTGTTGTTTAGCCCAAACTGGCCGTTTCGGAGCGTGTCCATCCATATGGTGGAAAACTCCTTGATGAGATCATGCCGGATGAGTTCCCGGGACATGAGGGCCACGTCATAGGCGGACGTAAGGTGCCCCTTCGCGGGAAGCCCCGTGCAGTTGACGAAGGTCGTATCGTTCATGCCAAGCTCCGCCGCGCGCTCGTTCATGCGCGCCACAAAGGCCGTTTCGCTTCCCGTCAGGTGTTCCCCCAAAGCGACGGCCGCGTCGTTCCCCGAGGAAACCGTCACCGCTTTCAAAAGGTCGCGAACCGTCATTTGCTCCCCTTCCTCCAAATAGACCTGAGAGCCGCCCATGCTCGCCGCGTGCGCGCTTGTCGTCACAAGGTCGTCCATGGAAATCACCTTGTTCTCAATCGCTTCCACCACAAGGAGAAGGGTCATGATTTTTGTGATGCTGGCCGGCTCCATGCGTGCATGGGCGTTGTTTTCATACAGGATGGTTCCCGTCTCCTTCTCCATGAGCAGGACGGCCCCGGCATTCGTCTCCGGCACGGCGGCGATCGCACCTGCCGGTATATTGAACAGGAAAACGGCTATGACGGCCGCAAGAAAACGTTTTGCCATACTTTGCTCCATTCCTCCGTTCGATCGGCGTCGATTTCAACCTTAAATCAGGAAGGTTACAGTCCCTCAGCTCCCGCGCGGAGATGCAAAACGAGGGTTTCCCTCCAATCTAAGGATATGGAAAAAGCGTTTTTCTATACGGTCCGCCGGGCAAAAGCGCGGCTTCCCCCTTCGGAAATATTTGCATTTCTACCCTTTCATTTTCACGGCATGAAATCCTTTCCTCCCCGAATAGAATGTCCCCAAAGGGGGGCTTTCACTTGAGAACAAGAAGGCAGTCCGTGCTTTACAGCACGATGATCCTGACCGGCACCGGCTTTTCTTCCCAAATTCTCGGCTTTCTGTACCGCATCTGCCTGAGCCGTCTGATCGGGGCGGAGAATATGGGCCTTTTTCAGCTTCTGATGCCGGTGTACTCAGTCCTGTTATCCATTTCGGCCGTCGGCCTTACCGTAGCCGTTTCCCGCCTTTCCGCGGAATATTACGCCCTGGAAAACCCCAAGGCGGCGGGGCAGCTGATGCGGCAGTGCGTGGTTTTGTTTCTGACCCTATTCGGCACGCTCGCGGCAATCACCATATTTCTCTACGACCCGATTTCCGTGTTTTTATTGGGCGACGCGCGCACCCAGACCGGTCTTCTTCTGCTTCTCCCCTGCATCCTGCTGACCGGAATTGAAAACCTGCACAAGTATTTCTTCTATGGGATCGGGGACGTCCGCCCCCCGGCTTTGGTGGAGCTTGCGGAACAGGTCATTCGTATGGGCGCGGTAATCCTTCTGCTGCTTCTCTTCCTGCCGCAAAGCAGCGAAAACACGGTTGCGCTCATTGTTTTGGGCATGATTCTCTGCGAAATTTTCAGCACCTTTACGTTAGTATCCCTCTACCGCCGCCGGCGGCGCGGCGCCGGCGGCGCGGGAGAACCGGTTCCCGCTCCGCTTCTCCGGCGGAAGGTGGCCGCCGTCGCGGTTCCTATCGGCCTGACAAGCCTTTTGGGAAACCTGATGGGTTCGGTAAACGCCGTCATGATACCGCAGCGGCTTGTACGGGCGGGAATGGAGGTTTCCGAGGCGATGTCCGCGTTCGGCGTCCTGTTCGGCATGGCGCTTCCCATGGCCGTGCTTCCCACCGCCTTTATCGGGGCGTTCAGCATTATTCTGATTCCGAAGCTCACGGAATCGCTCACCCTTGGGCGGACAAAGGAAATTCAGAGCATGGTTTCCCGGACGCTGCTCGGCACGGCGGCGTTAGCCATGCCCGCCATGACCTTTCTTTTTATCTTGGGGCCAGCCGTCGGAGATTTTCTCTTTCACCATCCCGCCGTCGGAGATTACCTGCCGGTTCTTGCTCCCGGCGTGCTCATCAACTGTTTTCGCGCCATTCTGGGGAGCATGCTCAACGGGCTCGGCCGGGAAAATATCAGCGCGGCCTCCGGCCTTGTTTCCGAGCTGTTTCATTTGGCCTTTACCTGGGTCGGAACCGGAATGCCGGGCGTCGGCCTGTACGGCTTTCTGTACGGCTATTGCTTCAGCGGGCTGCTCGGCTCCGTCTGGAACGGCATTGCGCTGTGCAAGGAAACCGGAATGCGTCCGCGCTTTCCCATGTGGCTTCTTTCCCCCGGTCTGGCGGCGCTGTTTTCCGGCCTGTGCACGAACTTTTTATTCCGGGCGGCGCTCCGGGGCGGTTTGTCCGGCATCGTCTCGGCTCTTGTCTCGCTCCTGCCGGGCGTGCTGTTTTACTGCGTCGCCCTGAGCGCGCAGGGCGTTTCGCTGCGGCGTCTTCTGCGCATGCGGGAGTAACGGTCGGCTGCGCCGAAAGCCGCCCGTGTCGCGCTTCGTGCTCCGGCGCTTTTGCGGCGAAACGTAAGAAGCATGGCTTTCGCCATGCTTCTTACGTTTCGCTCCACTTATGGATACTTAGCGTCATGCAATTATGTTTCGGGGCCTACAGGACGACGAGCCCGTATTTGGCCGTAAGTTTTTGCAAAAACTCCTGGTCGAAATCGCCGGTGCCGTCGTAAAACGCGCGGCCCTGGTAGCAGCGGAGCGTCCGCTCCAATATTTCCGGGCTGTATGCGGAAATACACAAGGCGTCGCGGAGCATGTACTGATTTTCCTCGAAGATTTCCAGATCGTCCTCGTCCCGGACCAAAACCTTGACCACGCCCATGTTTTCTTCGGCGTCCAATATATCCTCCGCAAAATCGGGGCCGCAGACGATTTCCTCGCCCACGTCCACCGTCGGGGAAAGGAAGAATGCCTCCCGTTCGCTTGCGCAGAGAATCCGGTCGGGGTCCTGCTCCGGCGCGGGAAGCCGGGAAAAATCGATGGCGGAAATGGCGGCGCGCAGGGCGGCAATGTGCCGTTCGTCCGAACCGCAGCACCCGCCGAACAGGCGAACGCCCGCCTCGGCAAGTTCCCCTGCGTAAAGGGCAAATTCCTCCGGATCGGATTCATAAACCGTTTTCCCATCCACAAGCTTGGGAAGCCCCGCGTTCGGTTTGGCAAGCAGCGGCACCGCACGGTAGGGAGAAAGGCGGCGCATCTGCTCGAGCACCGTTTTGGGCCCGCTGCAGCAATTCAGGCCGAACGCGTCGACCCCCATCCCCTGCATGACGATCATGGCGGCAAGGATGTCTGTCCCGGAGAGCATGCGGCCGTTTTCCCCGCAGTTCATGCTCGCCATGACCGGCCGTTTGCTGTTCTCTCGTACGGCAAGAACCGCGGCGCGCGCGTCTGTCAGCGTGGTGCAGGTCTCCATCAGGAAGAGGTCGACCCCGGCCGCGTCCAAAGCGCGCACCTGCTCCGCGTAAATCTCCACCAGTTCCTCAAAATGCACGTTCCCGAACGGATGGACAAAGAGTCCCGTAGGCGACAAATCGCCCGCAACCAAGGCCTGCTCTCCGACCGCGTTTCTCGTCAGTTCCGTCAGGCGGCGGTTGTATTCTTCCACCTTTCCGGCCAGGCCGTGCCGCCCGAGCGCGGCGCGGTTTGCGCCGAACGTGGGCGCGCAGATGATCTGCGAGCCGGCCGCGAGATACTCCTTCTGGATTTTGGTCGGAATATCGGGGTGCTCTAGGATCCATTGTTCTGTACAGGCGTTTGGCGGCATCCCCGCCGCCTGAAGACGTGTTCCGGTTGCGCCGTCCAACAAAGACGGCAATGGTAACGGGATGGTGTCCATATGCAATCCTTTCTCCAATTTTTCCTGTCTTATAACCCCTTACTGTCTGCTACATTTTTTCCGGCGCGGATACGCCGATGAGATTCAGTCCGTTTTTCAGCACGGAGCGGACGGTGTCCGCTAATTTAAGCCTTGCCAGCAGCACGCCCGGCTCTTCTCCCAAGATCCGGTTGCTGTTGTAGAAGCGGTGGAAGTTTCCGGCCAGTTCCGTGAGATACCGGTTAATGCGCGAGGGATCGTAATCCCTTGCCGCCAGACGAATCTCCTCCGGATACTGCGACAGGCATTTTATGAGCGCGCGCTCCACATCGGTATGCAGAAGCGAGGCGTCAATCTGTGCCGCGGACGGGACCGCATATCCCTCCTCGGCCAGCTTGCCGACGAGGCTGCAGATGCGGGCGTGGGCATACTGNNACTGCACGTAGTAGACCGGATTTTCGCTGTCCTGCCGGATTGCAAGATCCATGTCAAATTCGAGGTGCGTATTCGGCCGGGCGTTGAACCAGAAGCGGGCGCTGTCAACCGGGATTTCGTCCAAAAGGTCGGCTAACGTAATCACCTTTCCGCTGCGCTTTGACACCTTGACCGTCTCGCCTTCCCGCACGAGGCGGACCAGCTGCATGATGAGAAAATCCAGGCGGCTGCTGTCAATCCCGAGCGCCGGGAGGGAAGCCTTGAAGCGGATTGCGTGACCGTGATGGTCCGCGCCCCAGACGTCGATCACCTTGTCGAAGCCGCGGACCAGGAACTTATTCCTGTGGTAGGCCATGTCCACGGCGAAATAGGTATAGACGCCGCTGGCGCGCAGAAGAACCTCGTCCTTTTCTCCGCCGAAGTCCGTAACCTTGAACCAGAGCGCCCCGTCCTTTTCATATGTGTGCCCGCTGTCTATGAGCTGCTGTACGGTATCCTTCACGTAACCGCTCTCGTGCAGGGAGGATTCCCGGAACCACTGGTCGTACCGGATGCCGTACCGCTCGAGATCAGCCTNNCATCTTTTCAATATTATATTGGAGGCCGAAGTCTTTTATCACCGCAAGACGCTCCGCCGGGTCGGCGGATACATACTTGTCCCCGTATCGTTCCAAAAAAACCGCCGCAAGCGCGCGGATATCGTCCCCATGATAGCCGTCCTCGGGAAACGCACAGGCTTCCTCGCCAAGCAGGAGCTGCAGATACCGGGCTTCAACCGATTTCGCGAACAGCTCCACCTGATTTCCGGCGTCGTTGACATAGAATTCCCGCCAGACCTCGTAGCCCGCCCGTTCCAAAACGGAAGCGAGGGCGTCGCCCAAGACGCCGCCGCGCGCGTTTCCGATCGTCATGGTGCCGGTCGGGTTGGCGGAAACAAACTCGACCATCACCCGCTGGCCGGCGCCCAAGTCGACCTTTCCGTACAGCTCGCCTTCCCGCTCGATGTCCGCAAGCACGGCGGCATACCACCGGTCGGACAGGCGGAGGTTGAGAAAGCCGGGTCCCGCAAGCTCGGCGGACTGGAAAAATCCGTCCTTTAAATCCAAGTTATTGAGCAGCCGCTCGCCGATCGTCCGGGGCGGCAGTTTCATCAGCCGGGCGGCCGCCATGGCGAATCCGGAAGCATAGTCCCCAAACGAGGCGTCTTTCGGAATTTCCACCGTGCCGGCGACTTCCAGACCGGCGGGAAGCTCCCCCTTCGCGGCGGCTGCTTCATACGCCCGCTGCGCCAATACGGCGACTTCCTCTTTGGCGGCCTGAATCAGATTTGACATGGATGCGACCATTCCTTTCGCTTGCGCCCGCGGAAAGAAACGCGCCGGCACCGGCTTTTCGTTTCCCGCCGGCCGGGCGCGGCAAAACCTCCCGCAGCTTTGTTCCAAAATAAACCGTTCTTATTGCAGGAGGTTTTTCGCAGGCTCCCGCACCTGGATGTGGAAGGAGTTTTCCCCGGCGAGCTCATGGTCGATCTCAATGGAATACTTGATATCGATTTCGCCGCCGTTATCATCGAGGCTGGAATCGACACGCTTCGCGCTGACTCCTATCGTCATGGAGCCGTAATCGGTCTCGTACAGGGAAAAGTGCTTTTTCCCCTTTTCAAACACCATCTGCGAATTCACGCTGCCGGCCCGCACCAACGTAATCTTGTCCTTCTCGACCTGGAACGTGGTGCGCGTGCCTTCCAGACCAACCAAGGCGCTCTCCATATAGGACAGCGCATACCCGTCTTTGAACCGGCTGAATTTTCCGGCTGTGACCAGTTCCACTTTTTCGCGCTCCTCATCCACTAAGGCCTGAACGCCGCTGATGGAAATTATTACGTCTTTTTCCATACCAAGTCGTACCCAAGTTCCTTCCCGTAAAATACAGGCTAATATTGTATCTTATTTTCTATCATATGTAAAGTGTCAATACCGCTCGATATCCACCAGCTTTACTTCCCCCTCCACGTTTTTTTGCAGGAAAAGGGAGGCGAGGCGGGAAAAATCGTCCGGACGGTCGCTGACAAGATATTGGCAGGATCCCGGGCGGCCGGTATCGGCCAGCGCGTCCCGGTCCTTCAGCAGCCGGGCGGCAAATCTTGCGGCTTCCCTGCCGGCGTCGACCAGCGCGACATCCTTCCCCATAATGGACGAAATGATATCAATGAGCATCGGATAATGCGTGCACCCGAGAAGCAGCGTATCCACGCCGGCCTTAAGCAGCGGGGCAAGATACTCCTCCGCCACCATCTCCGTTACCCGGTCTCCCGGCAGAAACCGGCCGTTTTCCACCAGCGGCACAAANNCAATAACCTTTGCCCGGGGATTGGCCGCGAGGATTTTACGCTCGAACGCGCCGCTGCGGACGGTCGCCGGCGTGCCGATCAGACCGATCCGGTTGTTCCGGGTCCGGGCCGCGGCCTCTTTTGCCGCCGGTTCCACCACGCCGAACACGGGCAAAGCGCAGCTTGCGGCAACCTCATCCATCGCGGTCGTACTGACCGTTCCGCAGGCCACCAACACCGCCTTCAGGTCAAATGTGGCGAGAAGCCGCATATCCTGACGGGCATATTTTATAATCGTTTCCCTTGAGCGGCTTCCGTAAGGCACGCGTCCGGTATCCCCGAAATAGACGATCTGCTCCGCGGGCAGGAGCGAAACCAGCTCCCTGACCACCGTGAGTCCGCCTAATCCCGAGTCAAATACTCCGATTGGCCGATTATCCAAGCTTCTATCATCCGCTTCCTGTAAATCCGTTTTTCAAGTGTATGACGCTGAGGGCAGATTCAGACGGGTATGTCAAACGCCGGGCGGCGATTGCTTGCTCCCGCTTTACGCGTCCTCGTTTTCTTCCGCCTTCACCAAAGCTTCCCCCACGGTATAGATATCTCCGGCGCCTACGGTCAGAATCAGATCTCCCGGGCGGGCGATTGCCTTGAGATGCTCCGTCAGCTTCTCCAGTTCCGGAAAATAGAGCGCGCCCGGAATCTGCTCCGCCAGGTCCCGGGAGGAAACGCCGACTTCATTCGGTTCCCGCGCGGCGTAGATATCCGCCAGGAGGGCAAGGTCCGGCCGGGAAAGCTCCGTTACAAAATCGGAAAAAAGAGTCTTCGTCCGGGTATAGGTGTGGGGCTGGAACGCGCNNCCCGCCGGTAACCCAAAGAGCCAGCCATTGTCAGCAGCTCGCGCAGCTCGCCGGGATGATGGGCATAGTCATCGTATACGTCGGCCCCGCGGAAGGTTCCTTTTTTCTCGAACCGGCGTCCGGCGCCCAAAAACGCGGACAGGGCTTTTGCCGCCGTTTCGCCGGGTATCCCCAAAACAACCGCAACCGCCGCGGCGGCCAGCGCGTTTTTGACATTGTGCCGGCCCGGCACCGGGAGCTTAATGCTTGCATATGGCTTGCCGTACGCGATAACATCGAACGAGGATCCTCCCCGTTCGAGCCTTACGTTCACCGCGCGCACATCCGAGCCTTCCCCGAAGCCGAAGGTCAGAAGTCTTCTGCCTAACGACCGCAAAGCGCGCATGGTGTTCTCGTCGTCGCCGTTGGCGATCACGCTGCCTTCCGGCGGCACAAGCGCGGCAAAATCACGAAACGACCGCTCCACGCGCGCAAGGTCATGAAAATAATCCAGATGATCCGCGTCTATGTTCAAAATCACCGCGACCGTCGGCCGGAAGCTTAAAAACGAGTCGCAGTATTCGCAGGCCTCCAAAATAATCGTGTCCCCGCCGCCGACCCGGTGGCCGGAGCCCAACAGGGGCAGGGTTCCGCCGATCATGACCGTGGGATCCCGGCCCGCGGCCATGGTGATATGCGTTACCATGGAAGTCGTCGTTGTTTTGCCGTGCGTTCCGGAAATGCAGACTGCGTTCGGATAGGCGCGCATGAGAAAACCCCAGGCCTGCGCCCGTTCGAACACGGGAATTTCCGCCTTTCTGGCGGCTTCGATCTCCGGGTTGTCGTCATGCGCGGCGGCGGTGCGGATGAGAAGATCCGCGCCCGCGATGTTTTCCGCTCTATGCCCGATTTCGACCGCGATCCCGAGGCTTCGCAGATGCTCCACGGCATTCCCGTCCCGAAGGTCCGAGCCCGTTATTTTCAGTCCCATGCCGTGAAGGACCTCGGCCAGCGGGCACATGGAAACGCCGCCGATTCCAACCAGATGCGCGTGCCTGCCGGGGAGCAAATAGCTTTGTATATTGTCGAGGGTCATAGAGCCTCTCCTTTTTGATGGGAATACTCCGCCTGAGGGACGGGAAAAGTATAGCTGCGGAGCTGATTTCGACTCAGCTGCAGCATGCGGGGAGGAAAAGCGCGGACGGTTTTCCTCCGGTAAAGGAGCCGTTGGATTGAATATTTCAGAAGTTAAAATCAGGAGAACGGAGGTCAGCGCCCGCCTGAAAGCCGTGGTTTCCGTAACCTTTGACCAGGAATTTGTGCTTCATGACGTCAAACTGATCGACGGAGGCGACCGGCTCTTTTTGGCCATGCCCTCCCGGAGACTGCCCGACGGCACTTACTGCGACATTGCGCATCCGATCAGCCATGGCCTCCGGAAGGATCTGGAGGAAAGCGTAATTCGGGCATACCGGGAACATCAGCGCGAGCGAACCGATTGCGGCGGCGGCAAATCAATGCTATGATAGTCCCAGGGGGCGAAAGATTGCTATTTGCCGGGATTCCCATTATTATAGTCCCATTTCCCCCTTCTGGCAAGTGCGCCGGAAGATTCTCCCGAACCCGGCGCATGCCGCGGCGCCGCATTTACAATATAGCCGATTTCGGAAAAAATGATACTCAATCGGCGCTTTTCTTTGGAAAGGAGGGGCGAGCGTGGAAATTCCCGCCTTGCCGGAGCATGTCGGCTTTGTTCTTTCCGTTCTCCTTTCAGCCCGGCACGAAGCCGTGTTGGTCGGGGGCTGCGTGCGCGACCTCCTGCTCGGCCGGAATCCGAACGACTTCGATATCGCGACCTCGGCTTACCCGGAGGAGACCGCCGCGCTTTTCCCGCGCGTCGTATTGGACGGGGCGGCGCACGGCACCGTCCGTGTCCTGACGCAGGGAGGCCCGGTCGAAGTCACTACTTATCGCAGCGACGGGGAGTATCCCGACGGACGGCATCCCGCGTCCGTCCGGTTTCTATCCTCCCTGGAGGAGGACCTGTCCAGACGGGACTTTACCGTGAACGCCATGGCCCTTTCCGCCGACGGGGTGCTGACCGATCCCTTCCGCGGAGTTTCCGACCTGAAGCGGAAAATCATCCGCTGCGTGGGGGAGGCGGAGATCCGGTTTCGCGAGGACGCGCTTCGCATGCTGCGGGCGGTCCGGTTTTCGGCTCAGCTCGGTTTTTCCATAGAGGAAAAGACGGCGGCCGCCATTGCCGCCTGCGCGAGCCTCGCCGCGCGGCTCTCCGCCGAGCGCGTGCGGGATGAAATCGAAAAAACCCTTTGCTCTCCCCGGCCGGAGCTGTCCTCGGAGTTTCTCTCCCGCGGACTTCTCATATCCCGCTTAGACGATTCCTCTTTCTCCCCGGGGGACTTTTCCCGGCTGAGAAGCCTTCCGAACGACCCCCTGCTCCGGTGGGCCGGATTCGGCAGCCTGCTCGTACGGGAGGGCGCGCTATCCGACCTTCCGGCCTTTTTCACGCGGCTGCGTCTGGATGGGAAAACAATCCGCGCCTGCTTTGCGGCAGTTTCCATTCTTCGCGGCGGCCTTCCCGCTAACGCCGCGGGATGGCGGCTTGCCCTGTCTCGTCACGGGATTCCGGCCTGCCGCTTTGCCGCGGCCATGGCCGCCGCGCGCGGCGACGATTCCGTCTTCGAAACCCTGTCCTCCGTCTTGGAAAGCGGGGCGTGTTTTTCCCAGTCGGGCCTTGCCGTGCGCGGAGGGGATCTTCTCCCGCTCGGCTTTTCCGGCCCCGCCGTCGGGGAAGCAATGAACCGGCTTCTGCTTCATGTCATCCGGCATCCGGAGGACAACGAGAGGGAGAAGCTCCTTGCTCTAGTCCGCGGCTACCGCGCCGGGGACTCTGAAACCGGAACGTCCCGCGATTAAAGTTTCGTCGCAAGCGCCGCCAGCAGCGGCTCAAAATTCATGCCCTCTTCCGCCGGGACGCCGATTTCATTTGAAAACTGCACGGTATCTCGGACAAAATCCGCGGCTAATTTTGCCGCCTCAAACAGGTCCTTTCCGCGCAGAAGAGCGCCCAACAGGACGCTTGCGAACATATCGCCCGCGCCGTGAACGGGCGCGGCCACAAGATCGGAAAAGATAAAGCGTGTTTGGCCAGTTTTGGCGTCAAAGCAGGCCGCGCCGATCCGGAGAGGTTCCCAGGAAACCCCCGTGAGCGCCACGGAACGCCGACCCTCCATGGACAGCCGGGCAACCCAGTCCATGGTCTCCGCCTCCCCGGCCGGCGCGGCGGAAGGCGCCATGCCGAGCAGGATTGCCGCTTCCGTAATGTTCGGCGTGATTAGGTTTGCCAAACGGGCGAGTTGCGCCATGCCTTCGCACATGGCCGGCGTATAGGTCCGGTAGGTCTTTCCGTTGTCTCCCATCACCGGATCCACCAGTACGATTGTGTCTTCCGAACGAAAGTCCCGGATAAAGCTTTGCAGAAGGGCAATCTGCTTCTCCGAGCCGAGGAACCCGGAATAAATGGCTTCAAACCCTACGCCAAGCTCTTTCCAATGCGCGGCCGCCTTTTCCATCTCCCCGGTCATATCCAGAAAGGTGAATCCCTCGAACATCGTATGCGCGGATAAATACGCGGTCGGCAGCGGGCAGCACTGGCTCCCCATGACCGACAGGATGGGAATCGCCACCGTCAGGGAGCATCTCCCGAAGCCGGACAGATCATGCGCGGCGGCAACGCGCGGAATTCTCATATCATACACTCCCAATGCAACAAATCAACAAAATTATACCGAAAAGGCCTCCCTTGTTCAATTGACATTTCACACAGAAGCATGCTATGATAATTTCCGGTTTTTCAGGAGCGTATTCCGGCCCTCTTTTGCCGGCAATGCCTGACCCGTACCCTTTGCGGATGTGATGGAATTGGTAGA
>DCTG01000012.1:25774-25918 GCA_002329245.1 Clostridiales bacterium UBA1446 | reverse complement strand
CTTGGTGTGCAGGTCCTTGAAATTACCGATGGGGGCGGTCTGCGCGAGATAGGGGATATGATGCGCGGCCAAGATCTCGCTCAAATCCTTTTTATTCTGCCTTTTGCCCTGCTGTACGGAACCGACCGACGTTGTGGTCGTGCT
>DCTG01000012.1:25084-25730 GCA_002329245.1 Clostridiales bacterium UBA1446 | reverse complement strand
GTCGCCGCCGAACGCGATGAACTTAACGGTCCCTTCCACCTTGCCGCGGCGTTTGAGCGCCCGATACGCGGCTTCCGCGCCCGAACAGGTGGCGGCGGCGTTCTCAAAGGCCGAATGGATATAACTGTCCGTGTAAGCGGTGTACGGATACATGTAGGTGGAGACTTCCAGGCAGCCGGTGGCGTTCACAATAACCGCTCTGTCTTCTTTCTCCAAAGCGCGCAGGACGCCGGATACCACAATCCCGGCTCCGCATCCGGCGCAAAGCCGGTGCCCTCCGGTAAGCCGTTCCGGCTTTTCCACTTCGCGTTTCAGGTTATAAACCGCGCCATTCTGATTCACCGCTTACCTCCCCCTTTCTCTCTGCCCCATATGTACGTATACCGGTCCCGTTTCTCCGGTCGCCGCGATCCTAGAAAGTCGGACAAACACGTTTTCAACGTCTCCGGTTTTCAAATCACGTCCGCCCAAACCATACACAATGTTGATCAGATACGGGCGGTTTTTGAGATCGTAAAGCGCGCTTCGCGTCTCGGCGAACAGGGGTCCGCCGTTTGCCGAAAACCCTTCGGACTTATCCATGACGGCCACAGCCTTGGTACCCGCCAAAACCCGTGCCAGTTCCTCTCCCGGGAAAGGACGAAAC
>DCTG01000012.1:0-25017 GCA_002329245.1 Clostridiales bacterium UBA1446 | reverse complement strand
TTTTCAAACTCCGCGGCCACCTCCAAGATGCGACCCTTGGCCGCCTTCATCGCCTCCGCCTGCTGGACCTTGTGCTCCATATAGTAAGGGCTGATGTCGTACGGTCCGACCGCCAAAGGGTTTTCCTTTTTCAGCAGATAGTGCTCCGGGCGGTATTCTCCGACATACCTGCGCACCGCGTCCGTTTCCAATAGCTCGATGTTTTCCACGCTGTGGCTGGTAATGAAGCCGTCCATGCAGGTCATCACCGGCAGGCGTACGCCGGGCGTCTCTCCGATGGGCATAGCCATGATAAAATTATCATAGGCCTCCTGATTGTTTTCTGCATAGATCTGAATCCATCCGGTGTCGCGGGCTCCCATGGAATCGGAATGGTCGTTGTTGATGTTGATGGGTCCCGAAAGCGCCCGGTTGACGCAGACCAACGTAATCGGAAGGCGGCAGGATGCCGCTACGTACAAAAGCTCGTACATCAGCGCAAGCCCGCAGGAGGAGGTGGCGCAGACGGATCTGGCGCCCGCGGCTTCCGCCGCAATGCAGACCGACATGGAGCTGTGCTCCGACTCCACCGTGACGTATTCCGTGTCGACCTCTCCGTCGGCCACATATTGCGCAAAGTATTCGGGAATTTCCGTGGAGGGCGTAATCGGGAACGCGCCCATGACGTCGGGATTAATCTGTTTGATGGCATAGGCTACGGCCTCGTTGCCGGAAAGGCGGCTGTTCATACGGCCTCACCTCCCGCCCTCATTGTAATGGCCTGGAAGGGACAGACCGTCTCACAGATTCCGCAGCCCTTGCAGTGCGCGTAATCGAAGTCCAGCCTCAGCCCGTCCTTCACCGGGATCGCGCTGTCCGGGCAAAACGGAACGCACAGCATGCAGTGCTTGCAGGCCGCCGTATGAAATACGGGCGTATTCGTCCGCCAGCTTCCGGTATGAAACGCCCACGCGGTTCCCGGTTCATAGATCTCCCCGCCGGGAGTCATATCCTGCCAAGGGGTATTTTCATTAATATCCTTTGCGAAAATCACCCTACCAGCACCTCCTCCATCGATCTTTTCAGCGTGGCCATATTTCCCGCAACCACCTCGGGCTTTGCTGCAAATTTATGCCGGAAGGACTCCTCTATGTCCGCTAAAAACCGATCGGCTTCCAGCGCCCCGCTAACCTTTACCACGGCGGCCAACATCGGAGTATTGGGGAAGTTTCGGCCCAAAATCTCCTCCGAAATCCGGCGGGCGTCTATGGTGCAGACTGTTCCGGTCCACCCGCGCAGCTTCGGACGCATCTGCTCGGGGGTACATGGCGTGTTGATGATGACCGCGCCGCCCTCTTTGAGTCCTCCGGTTACGTTGACGCTGCCCAGCAGGCTGTCGTCGAGCACAACCACATAATCCGGTTCGTAAATATTGGAATGGATCGTACACCGCTTTTCGCAGATGCGGTTATATGCCGTTATGGGAGCTCCCATGCGTTCCGGTCCGTATTCCGGAAACCCCTGCACGTATTTCCCCTCCAATCCTGCGACATCCGCCAGCAGCAGACAGGCCATCTTGGCTCCCTGCCCGCCCCGGCCATGCCAGCGGATCTCCACCATCTCCTTGTTTGCCACCGCATTTCCCTCCAGTCATGAAGATTGATAAAAAAAAGCTTTCGTTCCGCAAAGGGACGAAAGCTAATAAGCCTCGCTATACCACCCATAAAAGCGTACCATCATATGCTTTCCCTGTGACGGGGGAACCGTCGGAGCCTACTTGATTTCTTCGTTCGGTCCGCAGCTCGGGAGTGATTTTCTGGTTCGGACTACTGGTATCGGGCTTGCACCGTCCCCAACTCGCTGAAACGTTCGTCTGAGCCTTACTCTCTCCTTCAATGCCTTTGAGTTTGCCGTATTTAATTTTGTTATCATGCCATGGCATGATCGACGATATGACATCCGTGATGCGGATATCATACCATGAATTTAATTTTTGTCAACCTAAATTTACGATAAAAATCCTAGGGTTTCCCAATTTCTCAATTATAAACAAAAAATTGCATTCTAAAAACGCTTCCTCTATAATGAAACCATTATAAAGCATAGGGGGTTTAAGGTGTGCATTATCCGAATCTGTTCCGCCCGCTTTCCGTCGGCGCACACGTGTTCAGAAACCGCATTATTTCTCTCCCCAACAAGGGAAAACCCGTTTTGGGCGAGACAGGAATCCCCAGCGACCTTTTTATCAGCTACCTTGCTGAAAAATCCAGAGGCGGCGCCGCGCAGGTTACCGTCGGAGATACCGTAGTCGACCCGGAGTACGGCCGGGGACGCTGGGCGCCCTTGACCCTGAGCACGGAAAACTACGGTTTTTTAAACGAACTCCCCTTTGCCATCAAACAAAACGGCGCGATTGCCAGCATTGAACTCAATCACAGCGGAAGCCACGCCAACCCGCCCCACCGCAGCCCGGTGGGGCCCGTTTCGTACGTACGCCCCGACGGCGTTCGTGTCGAAGCCGCGGATATCGATATGATAAACCGCATCGTCGATAAATTTGCGCAGGCCGCGCTCACGGCAAAAAACGTCGGATTTGACGGCGTTGTCATCCACGGCGCGCACGGCTGGCTGTTGGGCGAATTTTTATCCCCGCTTACGAACCGCCGCACTGACCAGTTCGGAGGCTCTTTGGAAAACCGCGCCCGTCTTCCCATGCTTATTGTGGACGCCGTCCGAAAGGCAGTCGGACCGGATTTTCTGATTGAGTACCGCGTCAGCGGTTCTGAACTGGTCGCGGGCGGTCTTGCCATTGAGGAGTCCACGGCTTTTATTCGGATGATCCGGGATAAAATCAATCTCGTCAACGTTTCCGCCGGCCTTGACCATATCCCCGAGGTGCAAATCCATGTCCAGCCAACCCACTTTCTCCCCCACGGTTATCATGTCAAATGGGCGGAACACATGAAAAAGGAGCTGGACATCCCGGTAATCGCATTGGGCGGCATTACAACGCCGGAATTAGCCGAGCGGATCTTAGCGGACGGCAAAGCGGATTTTATCGGCATGAGCCGCCCCCTGCTCGCAGACCCGCAGCTTCCCAACAAGGCCAGAGAAGGCCGTCCCGAAGACATTACTCCCTGCGTGCGCTGTATGAACTGCCTGGCCGACGCTTCTTTGAAAAAAGTGGTTTCCTGCAGCGTAAATCCGCGCTTGGGAAGAGAACTTCGTTTGAACGGAGAATATGCGAAAAAGCCGAAAGCCAAAAAGGTCCTTGTGATCGGCGGAGGTTTCGCCGGAATGAAGGCGGCCAGCACGGCTGCCGAACGGGGACATTCCGTAATCCTTGCGGAAATGACGAACCGGCTCGGCGGCATCCTCAAGTTTTCGGACCATGACGAGTTGAAGAAGGATATCCGCTTATTGAAAAACCACTTGATTGCACAGGTGGAGAAAACCGGCGTCCGGGTGGAGCTGAACAAGTTTCTCACGAAGCGCGACATAGCCGCATATGAAGCCGACGCCATTCTCGTTGCGGTTGGATCCACCCCCAAGGTTCCCCCCATTCCCGGAATCGACCTTCCAAACGTATGGCATGTTACCGAGTTCTACGAAAAGAAACTTTCCCCCGGAAAGAGAGTCGCCATCATCGGCGGAGGTCTCGCGGGATGCGAAACCGCCGTGGAATTGGCGCGCAGGGGCTGCAGCGTCGTCGTCCTCGAATCGCTCAAGGGCTTCGCGCGCGACGCCAACCCCCTGATCGCGAACGCCCTGCGTCAAACCGCGTCACAGCTTGATATTTCCTTTTTGGACGAAATGATCTGCGAGCAAATTTTGGAAAACAGCATTCTTGTCCGGCCCGCAGCCGGCGGGAAGCAGTTTTTTATTGAAACGGAAACCATACTTTATGCGGTGGGCATGGAGGCCAGATCGCAGTTATACGGAGAGATTTATGACGCCGCCGATATCGTGGCGCCGGTGGGGGACTGCGTTCGGCCGCGCCGCATCGGAGAAGCAATTTTCGAAGGGTATTTTGCCGCAATGAATCTATAAACCGTTCCCGCAGTCTCGGACGCCGTGTTTTTTCGTCCTCGGTTTGGGGCATCCTAGGCAAATGAAAAAATCGTAAAATCGACTGACAAAGGTGCCTTATGAAAAACAAAGAAAAAGAAATCACAGGACGTTATCAGGCTACCGGAAAGGGCTATGGATTTTTGATTCCGGACGACGGAAGCGCGGATTATTTTCTGCCGCCCCGTGCGCAGCGCGACGCCTGGCACAATGATTGGGTCACCTGCCTGCCGGACGGACCAGCGCCGGAAAACGGACGCCGGACGGCCGCGGTTACCGGAATCCTCCAGCGAAGCAACAAAACGGTGACCGGCACCGTATGGAAGCGCGGCCGCGAGGTATGGCTGATTCCGGACGATGACCGCCTTCCTTCTCAAATTCGCGTTGTGGGAAAGCGGGCCGGCCTGCGCAGCGGGGATAAGGCAGCCCTTGCCGTCATAAACTTCGGAGGCGGACGCAGCGGAACACCGATGGGGATGATTACGGAGATCTTCGGCCCGGCCAGCAGTCTCGAATCCATCTCGGCAGCCATTTTGTATAACTACGGCATAAAGACCGAGTTTCCTCCCAAGGTGCTCTCGTTTGCCGCTCAGATTCCCCAAACCGTGCCCGCGGAAGCTTTGTCCAGACGGCTTGATTTGCGGGATAAATGCATCTTTACCATCGACGGCGCGTCGGCGAAGGATTTGGACGACGCGGTGTCCTTGGAACGGGACGGCATGGGACGAGCGGTGCTCGGCGTGCATATCGCGGATGTGAGCCACTATGTTCCCATGGGCTCCGCCTTGGATGTGGAGGCGTGGGAGCGGGGAACCTCGGTTTACTATGCCGACAAAGTTGTTCCCATGCTCCCTCCCGCCCTTTCCAACGGCATCTGCTCTTTAAATTCCGGGGAAGACCGCCTTACCCTCTCCTGCTTTATGGTGATGGACGGGGAGGGAGAAGTACTGGAGTACTCCATTCAAAAAAGCGTCATCCGCTCAAAACAGCGTATGACGTATGAAGACTGCAATATCCTTCTTTCCGGACAGGACAAATTCTTGGAAGAGAAGTACGTAGAGATACTTCCTATGCTGCGGGATCTGGCATNNCCGGCATCGCTGGCGGCAGTCCTGAAAAAGAAGCGACTGCGCCGGGGCAGCCTTGACCTTGAGACGCGCGAAACTTATATCCGATGTGACGAAGCCGGCAGACCAATCGGAGCGGAAGCGCGGGTGCAGGGTGTTTCGGAATCCTTGATCGAAGAGTGTATGCTCATCGCAAACGAGACGGTTGCAAGGCATCTGCACACGCTGCAAAACCCCGCCGTATACCGCATCCATGAAAAGCCATCTGCAGACAAGGCGGAAACGCTGCGCGCTCTGCTCGCTCCGTTAGGCTATGATCTGCCCGATGCGGATAACTACGGCCTTCAAAAGGTGCTCCGGCAGGCGCAGGGCAAGCCCGAGCAAACGCTCATCCACATGCTGGTACTGCGAAGCCTGATGAAAGCGCGGTATGAGAGCGAAAACTCAGGCCACTTTGGCCTTGCCGCGGAATACTACTGTCATTTCACCTCTCCGATCCGGCGCTATCCCGACCTCATGGTGCATCGCTCTCTGTCCGCCCTGCTTGAGGGGAAACAAGCGAAAAAACTGGAGTCGGCCGTGAGTAAGGCCGCCCTGCAATCCTCGGAACGGGAACAGGCCGCGGTCAACGCGGAGCGCGAAATCGAAAAATGCTACCTGGCGGAATACATGCGGGGCCATGTCGGCGAAATTTTTGACGGCATTGTCTCCGGCGTTACCCGCTTCGGACTTTTCGTCGCCCTTCAAAGCGGTGTGGAGGGACTCCTTTCCGTCACCGCGCTTCCCGACGACGAATACGCTTTCGATGAAAAACGCATGACCCTCACCGGCAGGTTTACCAAAACCGTTTTTTCCTTCGGGATGCGCGTCAAGGTGATGTGCGCGGACGCGAATCCCGCCACGGGTCAGGTGGACTTTCAGCTTGCAGCTGAATAGGCGGACGACGTGGAAACCAGGCGATCTTATCCCTTAAGGCGCTGATTAAGCTCGAAAAAATCTATCCACGGATTCTCTCCCAATCGCCTGAGCGCGCCTTCCATATCGATGCCGTCGGGGGCAACCGTGTCCAGCTCCCGCCATGCAATCGGCATGGATACGCGCGCGCCTTTTCTTGCCCGGATGGAATAGGGGGCTATGCTTGTAGCGCCCCTGCCGTTTCGCATCCAGTCGATAAAGATCTTGTTTGCTCTTCTGCTCTTTCGGACGTTAGCGGTGTAGCGGTCGGGCCACTTTTGTTCCATGACTTCCGCAACGCCCTTGGCAAAACCGTAAAACGCGTCCCAACCGGCGGACGGCTGAATCGGCACGACCACATGATATCCTTTCCCCCCGCTGGTTTTGAGATAGGATTTGAGCGCAAGGCTGTCAAGAATGCTTTTTAAGTCCCTGACACCCTGCCGCACCGTACCAGGCTCCATCCCCTCATCCGGGTCCAAATCAAATACCATGAGATCCGGCTTTTCCAAATTGTCGGCACGGCTTGCCCAGGTGTGAAACTCGAGCGTCCCCATCTGCGCTTCCGACAGAAGCCCGGAAACGCTCTCGAGATAAAAATATTCTTCCAGTTCTCCGCCGCCGGTGCGAACGGGTATTGTGACGATTCCCTCGCTTTTTGGCCCCGGGTGCTTTTTATAAAAACAGGACTGGGATATCCCCTTCGGACAGCGTACAATACTCAAAATCCTATTCCTCACATAGGGCAGCATGCGCTCCGACACCGCTTCGTAATACCGCACCACATCCGCTTTTGAGATTTCAGGGCTCTGAAATATCACCTTGTCCGGATTGGTAATTCGGATCCCCCCGATGATCATGCTCCCGCCGCTCATCACCCTCCCCGGGCGTTCTTCGGACGGGGGCTCCTCTTTTGCTTTTTCATCGGCCTTCGTTTTTTTCTCCGCTTGTTCCATTTGAACCTCCCCCGGCTCCTTGTCCACCCTGAACCCCTTGAAACTGGCCTGCCGCAGCAGATTTTTTCCGGTCCAGCCCGCGAATTTGATTTCCGCGACCAGCTCGGGTTCCAGCCAGATCACTTTTTCGTCCTTTTTTATTTTCGGAGTCTGCCGGAAGGGAGACTCCTTTCTTTTGAGGCGCTTAAGTTTTGCCTCGAGCTCTTTTCTGCTGCGCCCGGAAAGCCCCGTTCCGGCGCGCCCCGCATAATAGAATTCCCCGTCTTTGAAAAAGCCAAGCAAAAGCGAACGAATTCCGCCCTCTTGATCGGAAAGCAGATAACCGCCGATGACGAATTCCTGCCTTGTATCGCACTTGAGCTTGATCCAGTCGCCGTTTCTTGTTCCGCTGTAGATAGAATCCGCCCTTTTTCCAACAATCCCCTCCATGTTTGCCCGGCAGGCCGCTTGAAAGCTTTCCTCTCCCTTTCCTCGCAGGTGCCTGCTGTAATGAAGGTTCGGGGGAGCATTCTCCATAAGGGCCTCCAGCGTTTCTTTCCTTTCGATCAGGCTGCGGCCTCTCAGGTCCGCTCCGTCGAGCGCCAGAAGATCGAAAACAATATAGGAAAGGCTGCCCTTCGGATTTCGAAGATAGCTTTGCAGCGCCTGGAAATCCGTTTTCCCTTCGGCGTTCGTGATTACCATTTCCCCGTCCAAGACCATCGCCCGTCCGCCCGCCCAGTCGACGAGGGAAAAGGCAGCTTCCCGGAAATGCCTCGTGTAGTCTTTGCCGTTTCTGCTGACCAGCCGAACCTGATTTCCTTCCAGAAAGGCCAAAATCCTGTATCCGTCGTATTTGAGCTCATAGAGCCAATCCTCCCCTTCCGGAATCGTATGGACTAATTTTGCAAGCTGAACGTCTGCCGTTCGAAAAGGATTTTTAGCGAGCTTCTCCTCTTCTCCTTTTTCAATTTCCGCCATGGTGCGCCCGGTTCTGACGCTGGTGGTGAATCCCGCAATCCCGGCTTCCTCCTTGGCATACTCGTCCTTTTCCTTTAGAAAAAGCCAGTTTGTCTTTTTCTCGCCCTCTCTCGCTTTCAATCGGACTAACGTCCATTTCCCCCTGAGCCTTTTCCCGTTCAGAGCAAACTTTAACGCCCCCGCGCGAAGCCCTTCCTCCACATCGCCCTGCGGCTCCCAGAAGCCTTCATCCCAAAGCATGACGACTCCGCCGCCGTACTCGCCCTTAGGAATCGTCCCTTCGAAATTTCTGTACTCCAGGGGGTGGTCCTCCACTTGTACGGCAAGCCTCTTGTCCCGGGTATAATAGGAAGGCCCTTTGGGTACGGCCCAACTCAGAAGAACCCCGTCCCATTCCAGCCGGAGATCATAGTGCTCCCGGCGTGCGAGGTGATGCTGCACCACAAAGCGCGGTCCTTCTCCGGACGCTTCCGCGCCGCCCGCGGGTTCCCCGCTTTTTTCAAGGTTTCTTTTCCGAGTGTATTCTTCCAATTTTCCGGCCATACGCTCTCTCCTTCTCTCGGCGGCGGATTCTTCCTCTGGTGTTCGTATCCGCGCCGCTCCTTTGCCGTTTCATCGCTTCGGTTTACTTCCGCCACGAAACCAATAATTTTTTTGTCTTTTGCTCGAATCCGTGCTATATTAAAATCATCAATCGAAAGACGGGAACAAGGAATGTTGGATTTATCTGTATCACAATGGATTTTAGTCGTCACGGCGGCTTTTTTTGTCGGCTTTTCAAAAATGGGAATCAGCGGCGTCATGATGCTGATTATTCCGATTCTTGCAAACTTATTCGGCGGAAAGGAATCCACGGGGCTTATGCTGCCCATTTTGCTGACCGGCGATATCATTGCTGTCCTTTATTACAGAAAGAGCGCCGAACTGAACGCAATTAAACGAATGTTGATCTGGGCAACCATCGGGCTGGTCCTCGGCGTCATCGTCGGAAACTATATTAACGACAAGCAGTTTAAAATCATTATCGGCCTTTCCATATTAATCTGCGTCGCCATTCTCCTGTATTCCGAAGTGAGGGGCGGCAGTTTCAAGGTCCCCGAAAAAACGTGGTTTTATGCCCTGACGGGGATAGCCAGCGGTTTTACAACCATGATCGGAAACGCGGCCGGCCCGATCATGAGCGTTTATCTTCTCGCGCTTGGCTATCATAAAAACAGCTTTATCGGCACGTACGCCTGGTTCTTTTTAATCGTTAACGCCCTGAAAGTCCCTCTTCAGGTGTTCGTCTGGCAAAACATATCGCCAAGCTATGTCCTCTTGGCCCTCTGCGTACTTCCCGCCGTGGTGCTCGGGGCTTTTTCAGGCGGCATGCTTGTAAAAAAAATAAACGAAAAGCCCTTTCGCTATCTCATTATAGGCATGACGACCATTTCCGCAATCCGCCTGTTTTTATAAACAACGCGGAGAAGTCCAAAACAAGCGGAAAACACCGAAACCGAAGGAAATCCTTCCGTTTCGGTGTTTTATTTTCCGAAAACCTCATCCTCCGCCGTATCGCGGCTTTCTTCCCGCAAACAGGGCTTTCAGGACGGGGGCTTCCTGCAGCGGATCCGTCTTGCGCCGGATATGCGCTTTATACCGTAGCTTCCGGCGACGGTGTGACTTTTGACGCCGCGATACCCGCCGCCTTGAATTCCCGCAGGCCGAGAATCTGCCTGGCTTCCGCGGGCGTCGCCACCTCGCAGCCGAACTCCTCGATGATGCGTTTGGCGCGGGCAACAAAGACCATATTGTTTTCCGCCAAAACGCCCTTCTTATAGAGAACATTGTCTTCCATGCCCACGCGGACATTTCCGCCCATGGCGACGGCGGCATAGAGAATCTCCATTGCTCCCGCGCCGACGCCGAAGGCGCTCCATGTGCTGTCGGGCGCGACTTCTTCCATAATACCCTTCATGAACACCAAATTTTTGGTGGTTGCGGCAATTNNTGCAGAACTGGAAGTGGGCCGGGGTATCCAAAATGCCCTTCTTGATATAGTACTGGGCGTTGTATATCATCCCCGGGTCGAAGACCTCGATTTCCGGTTTGACGCCCGCCTCTTTTGCCATCTTTCCCAACTTTTCCAAAAACTGCGGGTTGTTTTCGAATACGCCGGTATGCAGCCAGTTCATGGTTCCGCAGTCATAGGAGCACATTTCGGGTCTGAGCTCATAGAAGGGGCGAAGCCTGTCTTCTTCCTTGAGATTGATGCCGCCCGAGGTGGTGATGTTCAAAATGATGTCGCAGTCGGCGTACTTGGTGCGCAGGAGGGTGACAACCTCTTCAAACTTTTCAAAAATCATGGCTGCCCGCCCGTTGTCGTCCCGGCAGTGAATATGCGCGATGGCCGCGCCTTCCTTCCAGCAATTGTAGATTTCCAGCGCGATTTCATGCGGCTCAATAGGCACGTTTGGGGTGTTTTCCTTCGTGGGCCAGGCGCCTGTGGTAGCGACCGTTATGATGCGTTTTGTTTTGTGATTCGGCATGATTCGATCCTCCTTTTTCGGGCAAAGCCTTAATATGGTTAATATGATTTATATCCCAACGGTGTCTTGCGCGCCGCATTCGCCCCGCGGCCTTTGCATGTACCCTCAGATATTGCCTCCGTATGTATAGACCCTGTCGGGCACGTCGTTGAGATCGTCTTCGTCGATTTCCGCGACGCAGCGGGCCATAGAGCCGTCGCCCATGTACCAGCGAATCGGGAAGCAGTAAAAGCGGAAACGCTTTCCGGAGACCTTATCCAGGTCGCCGCCAAGGTTTTCCACGCCGACAATGCCGTGCCCCAACAACTGCTTATGACAGGGTTCCCAGGTGCCCCAGTTGCCAATTGCTTCCAGATCTCCGTATTTTTTATCATACGCCTCTTTGCCGTGAACTTTGATGTACGTGAACTTGTCAAATTCGGCGTACGCCTCTTCCCCGAACTGCTCGATGTACTCTTCCGTAATCGGTCGTCCCGACGCGCCGAGCAAATTCATCCGAGTCATGCCGTTGTTGCCCATCGCGGTGTGAAGCGGATGATCCAACGCCTGCATATCCATGGCGACGCACTTTACCTTGTGTGCGACAAACCACCTCCCCGCGTCGACGCCGGTGCCGCAGGAATAATGATAGTATTCCTTGCTGTCGTCAAACTTGCGGTGCATGCCGGTATTGAGGCAGACGACCATTCCCTCCAGCTCTTCCGGCCTGATCCCCACCTTTTCACAGGCGGCTTCCAGGTGTTTCGGGCCGATGAGTCCCCAGCGCTCGATTTCAATGGGAAGGCAAACGGCGTCTCCGGTATATGCGTCCAGCGGCATTTCATGCGTATAGCGGGCTCTCCTGCCGTCAAACTCGATTTCCATCACATGACGGGGCGCGTCGCAATGCGTGCCGGTGTGCATCGTGCAGGTGATCTTCTGCGTCAGAACGCCTCCCTTTGCCATGGTATGCGTATTGTCGATGACCGGCTTGTCAAAATACGGCCATCGGGGAATCTCCGCGCTGAATGGATGTGTCAGGTCCACAAATACTTTCTTTCCCATGATGCGTTCCTCCATTTGTTAGTTATGGTATGAATTTTCTTCAGCGGTTCTCTGCCGCAGGTTATTTTTTCTGTTTCGCGGCGCAGTCGATGAGGTATTCCTTCAGCCCGTCGCTGGAAGCCTTCATCTGCTCCGGAGTCCATTCCTGCCAGCCCTTTCCCGTCCGAAAGCCGTTGTCTCCGCGCGCAAGCATCTCCTGCAGCAAAGGCGACGGCTCGTGATTATCCGCCAAATGCTTCAGGATATACTTGTGAATGTTATAAGTCAGCTCAATGCCAACAAGGTCGCTGTTCTCCATGGGTCCCATTACCGGCCAGCGCAGGCCGGGACCGTATTTGCATGCGTCGTCCACGGTCTTGGGGCTTGCGATGCCGTTTTCCACCATGTAGAAGGCCTCGCGCCAGAGGGCATGCTGCAGCCGGTTTGCCACGAAACCCGGCACGTCTTTGGCGCAGTAAATGGGCTTTTTCCCAACGCGCGCGAGAAGGGAAATCGTTGCCTGCATCACCTCTTCGGAAGTAAAATCAGATTTTACCACCTCCACCAGGGGAATCAGATGCCCCGGATTCCAGAAATGTGCGCCGACGACCCGTTCCCGCCGCCTGCATTTGAGCGAAATTTCCGTCGGACTCATCACCGATGTGTTCGTCGCGAGAATGCAGTCGTCGCGGCAGAAGTTTTCCACGTGCGCAAAGAGATTCTGTTTCTCCTCCATGACCTCGGGGTAGCACTCGATGATGAAATCGGCGTCTGTATACGCTTCGGCGTCGTCCGTGACAAAATGGATGCGCTCCAATATCGCTTCTTTTTCCGCTTCCGTGGCCGCGCCGCGCGCAATCATGATGTCAAGATTGCTGATGATCGGATCATAGCGGTCTTTTTTCAGCGCGCGGGTTTTCAGGATCAGATGCAGCCCCGGGTCAGACGCGAACACCTGGGCCAGCGCATTCCCCATCATGCCGGCACCGACAACGACAACGTTTCGCAGCTCTTTCATGCTCAGTTCCCCCAGTAACCGCCGTCGGCCGCGTAATTGGAGGCGGTAAAGAAGTTGGAGGCATTGGAGCTTAAAAAGATTGCCATGCCGATGAAGTCCGCCGGTTCGCCCAAACGTCCGATCGGAAGCCTTTTGAGAAAGTTCTGGTAAACGTTGTCGTCATGGAACATCCATTCCGTGAGGTCGGAACGGAACACCGTGGGGTTGAAGCTGTTGACCTGAATGTTGTATTGCCCAAGGTCGCAGGCGAGGGACTGCACCATCAGGTCGACGGCTCCCTTTGAAGTTGAATAGCCGGTGTAGCCCTTCATGCCGCGCTTGGAGCGGGCGGAGGAGGTTATGACGATCTTGCCGCCCTTCCCCTGTTTCACCATCTGTTCGGCCGCGTATTTGGATAGAAGATAGACGCTCTTGGTATTGGCGTCCATAATAGCCTGCCATTCCTCGAGCGATTGCTCCAGCACGCTTTTTGCCTTGTTCAGTCCGTGGCAGGTAATCAAAATATTGAGCTCGCCGTATGTATCCACCGCAAAGGAGATGATTTTTTTCACATCCTCTTCCACGGCCGGATCGCCGGCAATGTAAGCGCATGCAAGCCCCGCTTCCTTCATCTGCGCGGCAAGTTCCTCCAATTTCTTCTCATTCCGGCCGGTCAGCACCACCTTTGCCCCCGCGTACCCGAAGCCCATGGATATCACGGAGCCGAGCGCACCGGTTGCGCCGGTGACAAGGGCCACCTTATCCCGGATTGAAAACAGGGACTCCACGAAATCTTTCTCCACCACTGCCATGTCATTTTCCTCCCGTTTCCATTTCCCCTGTTTATAAGGGATAACTTATCACGACCAACATCGTGGCCGCACGGTTGCTTTCGTTGAGAAGCGAACGCCCCTCAAAGGGCCTGAACGAAATAGACTCCCCGGCGTGGATAACGTATTTCTCTCCTTCGCGGTCCGTTACGGTGACTTCGCCTTCCAAAACATAGTAGAATTTTTCCAGCGGGCTGTCCTCGTAAGCGTATTCCGCTCCGCCCTGGGGAAGAAACGTCGAAAGACCGACCCAGAACTTCTCCGCTCCGGTTTCCTCCTTTCCGTGAATTCTCATCGCGGTCATCTTAAAATGACCGGGCGCGTCATAGGGCTTTAGTTCCTCCAGCGTACGCTTGACCATGTAATACCATCCTTTCTTGTTGCGTTTACCGACAAGCCTACTCCGTCGATTAAAATTATTATAATTGCACGAATTTTCTTCCACAATACGGATAATTTTGTGATTAAGTAACAAATTTGTATGGTAGTATCAAAAAAGTTAGTGTCTTTCAGTTGAACGATATGCACAAAAAACAGAAGGAAATATCTTCAATTCCCCCTCCTATTTTTTCCATGATATGCATATTATACAATTTGTCCTTGCAATATTTGTATGAAGCTACGAAAGAATACTTTTATAACATAATACAGTTCTTTTAATTTCCATGTTGACAATATTATGCAATTTGATATTCTAATTCTGATTCAACGCAAATGAGGTGAAATCGTATGTCCTTGAAAACAATGCGCACCGGCGGCGTGAATCCGTACCACTACATACGTCATTGTCTGTTCGGAAAATGGAAAATGACGATCCTGCATCATATCCATACGTATGGTAGCATCCGTTTTAACAATACGCTCAAAACGCTTCCGATCTCGGAAAAGGTATTTAGCCAGCAGCTTAAGGAGCTGGTGGAAGACGGGCTTGTGCGCCGAATCCAGTACGAGACCATTCCGGTAAAGGTGGAGTATGTCCTCACGCCGGTTGCCGAAGAACTGGTCCCGGCGCTGGATATTCTTTATATCTGGGGAATCCGGAGAATGAACGAGCTGGGAATCCCCATCGATCCGGATGCTTTTGCCGTGCATAAATCTAAAAAGTATGTGGACGTTTTAAGAGACATTATGGAGCATAACAACTTTTTCCCTAACGAGACGCCGGATTAGACCCGGGCCGCAGTCTTCGCAGTTTAAACCGGTTCCGTCCGGGCGGATCGGAGGATAGTAAGAATGGGTGAAAAAAACGCTTCGCCTATCCATGATCGGATTTTAGAGCAGGCGCTGCTGGTTTTTTCCCTGAAGGGTTATGCGGACGCCACAATCAAAGAAATCAGCGAAGCGGCCGGGTGTAACGCCATTACGGTTTTCCGCCACTTTGAAAACAAGGAAAACCTGTTTTACAGCGTGGTGGAACGCTTTCACAGGATCGAGGTGCCTGAGGAGCGCATCCGTTCCAAGCTCGGCGGAAGCAACATATCCAAGGACATCGCGACGATAGCGGATATCTTTTTTAAGCTCATCTTCCGGCATATTCATATCCTCAGAATCTTCATCAACGAAGGAGCTTATTTCCCCAAAATCCATAAATACATGTGGTTAATCCCCGACTCCATGAAAAGCTTTTTCATAGACTATTTAGGCGAGATTTACCCCGACGCCATCCGGACGGAAGACGCGGCGCTGATTGCCGAGATGTTTGTCGCTTACATTACCAGGCAATGCTCCCGCTACAGCGTGCATTGCGGAATCCATGAATACTCCGGAAGAGTAGCCGAAGATTTCCGAACGGGCAGCAGGGATCAAATCGAACAGATCCTCGGCATGATAGCGAGCGTGAAAAAAACCGCCGGACCATAGGAGGACTTTGAGGGAAAAGGAGGAACCGCCATGGAGCTTCGTCAATTGCGCTGTTTTATCGCTGTGGCCGAATATCTCAGTTTTACCGAAGCCGCAGAAAAACTCCACCTTGTGCAATCTGCCGTCAGCCATAACATAGCGGAGCTGGAAAAAGAGCTGAACACCAAGCTTTTTTTCCGCAACAAGCAATCCATCGTACTCACTCCCGTCGGAGAGCTGCTTTTGGATCATGCCTATAAAATTACGGCGATGGAGCGCGACACCATTACCAACGTCCAGCTCAGGCTGTCCGGAATCACTGGTTCCATGTCGGTCGGATATGTTTTTGTGCCGGTAGCCTGGTGCATGTTTGAAAAGTTCAAATCCTTCTCCCAGAAATACCCGCATATCCGTGTCAAGTACAATTCCTATCACGATATCCGGATTGCGCGGCAGCTCGAGAATTTTGACTTAGATGTCGGCTTTGCCCGTATCGCTACCATAACGGATCAGGAGCGCATCAACTGGCATCCCATTTATAAGGAAAAGCTTCAGATTGTGGTCTCCGAGGACCACCCGCTGTCCGGGCTGGAAAGGGCTAGTCTTGCGCAGTTTAAGGACGAGCCGCTCATTCTTATGAACCACAGAACCAATCCCGGCTTATACGACATGAGTATGCAGCTATATTTGAAAAAAGGGTTCATGCCGCGCATCATCGACGATATCAACGACGAGCGTACGGTGAACATGCTCACGGAAATCGGTTACGGCTTTACGATCCTGCCCAGCTGCTGGAAAGTCTTTGTGAATCCCTCTCTCAAGTTCATCGACATAGTGGACGAAGACACCACGCACTACATGGGACTTGCATGGAACAAGGAGAATACCAACCCGTGCATTAAGCTGTTTTTGGCCGAAATGGGAATCCCGGTTTCGGACGGTCAGATCTGTCCCGCCCGGGCGGCGGAAACGTAATCCAAAATTATTCCACGAAATACAATACGGAAGAAGAACCTGAAACCATAAAAGGTTTCAGGTTCATTGTTTTCGGGTCAGAATACCGCTCCGCCCGGGGCGCGGAGCGCTCGAAATCCACTTCCCCACGCGCGCGGATTGTTCAATATATGCAAAACGGGACGCAAACGAATCAATTTATTAGATGAATCTATCAATATTCTTCATTTTACCTTCTTTTGCCTTTAGAGTAAAATAACCGCAGCTATAGAAATAAAATGTAATCTCGGCCAAAGGAAAACTGTAGCAGCAAAAGGAGGAGAAACATGGATCGTTACGTGCGGAAAACCAATTCCACTACAGGTGGTCCCGTTTTCGTCGACGTAGACGAAAAGGAAAACAAAATCGTACGCGTCATCCCAATGGATCTTACTGATGAAGACGCTGCTTCCTGGAAAATCGATGCCAGGGGACAGACCTTTACCCCGCCAAGAAAAACTACTTACACCGCATACACCGCCGGCTACAAGGCTATGGTTCACAGCGACCGGCGGATCCTGTACCCGCTCAAGCGGGTTGACTTTGATCCGAACGGCGAGCGCAACGAGGAGAAGCGGGGCGAGTCCGGGTATGTCCGCATCAGCTGGGACGAAGCCCTCGACATTGTGGCGTCCGAAATCAAGCGCATCAAGCGGGATTTCGGTCCCGGCGCAATTGTCGCCGAGCCCAGCTCCCACCATCTGTGGGGCAACGTCGGATACCGCCACAGCGCGCTCTTTCGCTTCATGAACACAGTCGGCATTACCTATGCGGACCACAACCCCGATAGCTGGGAGGGGTGGCACTGGGGCGGAATACATACCTGGGGATTCAGCCACCGGCTGGGGAACCCCGAACAGGATGACTTGCTTGAGGACGCGCTCAAGCATACCACGATGATCGTTTTCTGGTCTTCCGACCCGGAGACGAACAGCGGCATCTACGCCGCCTATGAAAGCACAATCCGCAGATTGTGGCTGAAAAAATTAGGGGTAAAAATGGTGTTTATCGACCCGTTTTACAACCACACGGCGGGCCTGTACGCAGACAAGTGGTTCTCGCCCCGGGTCGGCACGGACGCCGCCCTCGCGGTCGCCATCGCGTACGTGTGGCTGACCGAAGGGCTCTACGACAAGGAATATGTCGAAACCCACGCAACAGGCTTTGAGGAATGGACCCAATATGTGTTGGGGCAGTCCGACGGTATCCCCAAGACCGCGGAATGGGCCGAGAATGAGACGGGCATCCCGGCGCACGATATCCGGGCGCTTGCAAGGGAATGGGCCAAAAACAAGACCATGCTTGCCGCCGGCGGGCTTGGCGGCTGGGGCGGCGCATGCCGCAGCCCGATCGGCATGGACTGGGCCAGAATGATGATTGCCCTTATCACCATGCAGGGACTCGGCAAGCCGGGCATCAACCTCTGGAGCACCACGCAGGGAGCTCCCACCGATACGGACATCTTCTTCCCCGGCTATGCGGAAGGCGGCATTTCGGGAGACTGCGACAACTCGGCCGCCGGGGCACATTTTGTATACCGCATGTTCGGCGCGGACAGCCGCCCGTCCTCCAACAACATCAACAACCCGGCCGGCGCGCATATCCCCCGGCTGAAAATTCCCGAATGCATCATGGACGGCAAGTACGGACCCTGGTACGGAAAAGGATTCGTAGGCGGGGCGATCGAACAGCAGTTTAAGGAATACCGCTACCCCGAACCGGGATATTCCACCATCCAGATGTACTACAAGTACGGCGGGCCTCATATCGGAACCATGGGCGAAACCAACCGCTATGCGAAGATGTACCGCACCAAGAACCTTCCCATAGTCGTCAGCCAGGCGATCTGGTTTGAGGGAGAAACCCAGTTTGCCGACATCATCCTGCCCGCTTGCACGAACTTTGAACGCTGGGATATCAGCGAGTTTGCCAACTGCTCGGGTTACATACCAAACTCCCACTCCCAGCCCAACCACCGAATCATCACCTTCCAGATGAAGTGTATCGAGCCCTTAGGCGAGTCAAAATCAGACTACGAGATCTTCCGGCTGATCTGCCGGCGTCTCGGCGTGGAAGGTCCCTATTCGGAAGGCAAGGACGAACTGGATTGGATCAAGCAGTATTTCCATGCGACGGACCTGCCCAAATATATCACTTGGGAGGAGTTCACTAAGAAGGGTTACTTTGTGCTCCCGGTCGATCAGAAAAAGCCTTCCCGGCCGGCATTCCGCTGGTTTGCGGAAGGCAGGGAGCAGGATACGCCCGGATGGCTCTCCCATATCCGCCCCAGCGACACCGTGGGAATGAAGGGGCTTCAAACCCAGTCCGGCAAGGTCGAATTTGTTTCCAGCAGCCTCAAGCGATTCGGCCACTACGACACGGACGATAAGGAACGTCCGCTTATGCCCATGTATCTGCCCTCTTGGGAAGGGCACCATACCGAACGCTTTAAAAAATACCCGCTGTCCATGGTCGCGCCGCACCCGCGGTTCAGCTTCCACACCATGGGAGACGGCAAAGACGCCTTCATGAACGACATCAAGGACCATCGCGTACTGGTGGACGGCCATTATTACTGGATCATACGCATTAACACGCAGGACGCCAAAGCGCGCGGAATCAAGGACGGAGACCTGGTGAGAGCGTTTAACGACCGCGGAGAGGTTATTTTAGCCGCGCAGGTCACGGAGCGGGTTCCCCCCGGAACGTGCCATTCTTACGAATCGTCCGCCGAATACCAGCCGCTCGGAAAACCGGGAGAATCCCCGGACCGCGGAGGGTGCGTCAACATCCTCAGCCCCGGTCGCTTCCTCTCAAAATACGCATGCGGTATGGCAACGGAGCATTCTCTCATTGAAATAGAGAAATGGAAAGGAGATCGGTAACATGAAGCAGCGTTATCTGGTGATCGATGTCGCGCTTTGCCATGATTGCAACAACTGTTTTATCGCCTGCAAAGACGAACATGTCATGAATAATTGGCCTCCCTATACGGAAGCCCAGCCCCGGCACGGACACCGCTGGATGAATATTCAGAGAAAAGAACGCGGCCAGTACCCGAGAATCGACGTAGCCTATCTTCCCATGCCATGCCAGCACTGCGAAAACGCTCCCTGCATCGCCGCGCACCCGGATTGCATCAGCCGCCGGGACGACGGCATCGTTCTGATCGACATAGAAAAAGCCAAGGGCAAAAAAGAGCTTGTGGACAGCTGTCCTTTCGGGGCCATTTACTGGAATGAGGATGCCGGAGTGGCCCAGAAATGCACCATGTGCGCGCATCTTTTGGACAACGGCTGGGAAATACCCCGCTGCGCGCACAGCTGCCCCACGGGAGCGATCCAGTTTTATACGTTGGAGCCTTCCGAGATGGAAAAAAAGGTAGCGGACGAAAAATTGGAACGCTACCTCCCGGGTTACAACGCAGACGCCCACGTCTATTACAAAAATCTCTTCCGGTATGAAAAGCTTTTTATTGCCGGCGGAGTGATTCGGGACAACGAATGCCTTGAGGACGCGGAGGTAACCCTTACGGGCGAGGAGGTGAAGGCTTCTCAAAAAACCAATTATTTCGGCGATTTCAAATTCGATAACTTAGAGCCTGGCGAATACTCCATCGCGGTCAACGGCGATGAGGTGAAGAGAGTATACCTTGATACGTCATTGAACGTCGGGACCATATCCGTGTAGCAGCCAGCCGATCCTAGGAGCCACGTTCCGGCGGCAGGAAGCTGCCGCCGGAACGAAAAAGTTCATTCATCTGAATCCAATTATACGAGGAGGGTGTTCTATGTCATTGGCAATAGCACTGGCTTATTATGTCATACTGATTGCGGTCGTTGGCTACTGGGCCAAAAAACGCGTAAAAAGCGCCGCGGACTTTGCAAAAGCCAGCAGCGGACTGAGCTGGGTCATGGTGGCATTCGGATTTACCCTTATCCCGCTTGGCGCCGGCCATACCATTTCCCTGTGGGAAGCCGCTCCCGGACTCGGCGCCTCCGTCATGTGGTGGGGCATCATCACGGGCGGAATTTTCCTTCCCATGATGATGCTTTGGTTCGGCCCCTGGGTTCGGCAGACGGGTCTGAATACCATGCCGGAGATCATGGAGCATATGTTCGGCGCGAAATACGCCCGTATGCAGGCAGGCGTCACTGTAGCCACCTGGACCGGCATCGGCGCCGCTGAAACCACGGCAACCGCAGTCGGAATCTACGGCCTGACCGGAGGAGCTCTTCCCCTTTTCCCCTGGTGCATCTTAATAGCGCTTGTCCTGATCGTGGCGTATGTCTATCTCGGCGGCATGCTTCAGATGGTGTGGCTGAATATTGTAAACGCGATCGTGATGATCCTAGGCTCCTATCTGGCAATGTTTATGCTTACCGGCTGGCTTGCGGCCAACGCAGGCGGCTGGGAGGGAATCCAGCAGGTTTACAATTCCATGGGTCAGGCATCCTGGCTGATGAACGTGGACTTCTCCCCCGGCGTACTGAAAAACATCATCATTCCGGTGGCCATCCTCCACTGCTTCGCCTGTGCGGTCGCCCAAAACATGAATTCCCCCTTCTTTGCCGCCAGAACAGACGCGGACTGCCGCAAGGGAATTTTTATCGGCGCCGGAATCAACTGTCTGGCCTCCATACCCTGGATTGTCATGGCGCTCTGCGCGACTGTAATCCCTGCGGTGATAAGCAAACTGGACCCCGCCTCCGCCGCCAAGGTAGCACCCATCCAGCTCGCGCTTGACGCGCTTCCCGCTCCCATTGTGGGCTTGCTTGTCATCAGCCTGCTGGCGGCCACCCTTTCCACAGGCGGCGCTACCGTGATGGCGAACGCCAACGTTTTGACAAACGACATCATCAAGCGCGCTTGGCGGCCGAACATGTCGGATAAAACCAAACTGAAAACCATGAAGATTTCCATTCTGATTTGCGCCCTGCTGTTTGCTTTTCCGGCTCTCAGCAACGCCATCATATTCCCGATTTTCCTGTGGTGCTTTACGTTCGGAATCCCCGTGTTCGTCATTTACTTTATGGGGCTCAAGTTCAGCATCAGCAAGTCCGCGGCATGGATTACGACGTTGGTGGCCTTTGCGGTAAACTTCATCTGGACCTTTGCCACGCCCGCCTTTGTCGGCGACGGCTTCTGGTCCGCAAACGTATACCCCGTTACCCTCGTTTCCATCGTCCTCGGGGTCATTCTTCCCCTTGTTATGCCCGACCGGAAAAAGGGCCTTCTTGTCGGAAGGAGCGAATTGCAGAAAATGGCCTCGGACAGTTTGGAAACGCAGACGCATTAAGAATTAGGGAATAAGGAGGTAGCGAAATGGGTTGGGTGCTTCAGCTGATCATATTCCAGATTATCTTTGCGGAGGTTATTACACTGATCATATACCTGCTCTGGCGGGCTTCCCACCGGGGGCAGAAATGGTAAGGGGACGATGGTTTAACGTCCCTGCATAAAAACGGAACTGATTTGTTAAGGAGGTAGTAGTATGGCTTTAGCGGATGCCGTCCCCCTGTACTTAACCATTCTCATGGTTGTTCTCGCCGCGATTGCGCTGGCCGGAAAAGGAAAATCAGTGGAAGACAAGAGGGACGATCCCAAATAAGGACCAAATAATATCGTTCTCCCCCTGATACAGGGCGATTTTTCCGTCAGCGAATATCGCCNNGTATCGTTCCCCCTTTATTCCACAATCCGCCTCGGAGAAAACAGTTCAAATCCATGCCTGTTCTGCAGCGTCCCGACAATCCCTTTCGGCATGAACAGCATCACCGCAATCGCAATCGCCCCAAGCAGGATCATGCTGATTCCGGCAAAATTGGACAGCAGCTGCACCAATATCACATGCAGGATCGCTCCGACAATCGGGCCGGCAACGGTCCCGAGCCCGCCGATGACCACAATGAAAACCGCCGCGACCGTCCAGGCCATGGAAAACGCGGATTTCGGCTGCAGGGAGACCTGCTGCAGGTAGAACAAGCCTCCGATTACCCCGGTCATAAAGCCGGAAACGATAAAGGCAAACAGCTTTGCGGCAAACAGATTAATCCCCGAAGCGGCCGCCGCCTCGTCGTTATCCCGCATCGCCATCAGTTCGAGGCCGGGCCGGGATCTCAGAATCCCGTTTACCAGGAGAAACACAAACGCCGCGATAAGCAGCGCGAAATAATAAATATCGGCGGTATTATACCAATATGCCGCCTTTACAAACATGCCGACCCCGCTTTTCACATAATTCCAGTTCCCGAACAAAATGACAAACGCCTCCGCCATCACCCAGGTTGCGACGGCAAAATACATTCCCTTCATCCGGAAAAACAGGAGCGCCTCAAGCGCGGCGATCCCCGCGGAGATCAGCCCGCCGAGCAGCAGCCCGGCGGCAACCGGCATATTATAATATTCCGTCGTTACGGCAAGCGCATAGCCGCCCAAGCCTATAAACAACTGCTGCCCCAAAGAGACCAGACCCGCATAGCCCGCTAGAAGGTTCCACATCTGGCCAAGCGACATATACAAAAGTGACAGAAGTCCCAGTAAAACGATGTATTCGCCGGACCAATAGGGCAGAGTTCCAAGACCAAGGATGACCGCTGCCGCGACGGCCTGTCGGATTCTTTTCTTTGTCTTCACGGTTTTTTCGGACATAGTGTCCCTCCTGCACCGGATAACGATCTATTGTTCTTCGCGGACAGTTCCCAAGGACAGCCTTTTCTTCCGAACGTTTTAGGCGAATTCACTGGAGTTTTGAAAACAATCCCTGCGGCCGGAAAATCAGCATCAGGATTAAGATACAATACCCATCAAGCATCTGAACGCCGATCCCCATGAAATGCGCTCCGAGCAGCTGCGCAAGCGCGAACAGTATGCCCGCGGCCAATGTGCCGCCGATACTCCCCATCCCCGCGATGACAACTACGCCGAATGAGATGACAAGGTACTGGGTTCCGGCAGTCGGATAAAAATTGTAGGTCATTCCGACTAAAATCCCAGCCGTTCCCGCCGTCATGAGCGCAATCCCCATCGCGATGCCGTATGTTTTATTAACGTGGATTCCCATCAGCTCGGCAATCTGATTGTTGTCGGCTGCCGCCAAGATTGCCTGCCCCGTATAGGTTTTTTTCAAAAAAAATCTGCATATAAAACACATGCCGGTATTCCGCCTCGCGCTGCATGTGGATGAAATATACAACCAGCAGCGCTTTTCCAAGATCAAAGGCATGGTCGCCCAGTTCGCGGACTACCTGCAGGGGCTATATCGCAGGGGGATCGTGTGCAAGCTTGATTTTCAGGCGCTGTCGGAATTTGTGAACTCCCTTGTTCTCCTGCGCGCAACGGAATTTATCATCGGCGAAAGTTACGGGATTCCGCCGGAACAATCCGCCATGCATTTCGCCAGGCAGTACGCCCCCTTTTTTGTCAGGCTTCTGCAGCCCCGCCTTCCGGCGGAATAAAACGCGCTCGGACCAAACTTCGGCTTGATTGCCACGGCAATTAGAGCGGAAAGGAACACATTCTCTTTTTCTCTTTTTACCCTAAAAAGCGGAAAAGCACGGAGCAATCCGTGCTTTTCCGCTTTCCTTTGCTGCACCCGCCGCCTCCTCTTAGCATCGCGGCAGGAGTATTTGCATATCCGTGTTTGCGCGAATACAGGAAAACCTAAATTCCCTCATTATCATAAGTTGTAAAGGCATTTATCCTTTTTCAGATTGAAATCCTCCAAACCGCTCTGTCCGAATCTTCTTTCACGCTTACGGTGGGATTATATCCTTTGTCAATCAGCCCCAGCCACACGTGACTTGCGCAAATACCGATATCTACGTTTGGATGCTCCCATTTGAAATGCTTATACCCAACCGGCATAGCAATCGTAATTGTTTTCAGATTATTCTCAAAGGCGAATCTCCACATTTGCGCGTTTGCAGCGGAGGGTGCTTTTCTTCCCAAGTCCAAGGAATACAATATGTCCTCTGACAGCCCGCCATACTCATTGGGATTCTCAAGCAATTCCTTTATTTCTTTGCGTCTGAAGCTTGCGGTGGTTTTTGTAATTCTATCCATCAGGCGAAGGCCTCTGTCTTCATAATAGCCTAATGGTGAAATACAGATTGCTCTCCTGCCGGCGGCTTCCCCTTTTGCGTATCCATACCCCTTATTTGATTCTTCTATGTGGTCGGCAGATTGCAAATGAGGCATCAGGCGCTCGAGTTCGAATAATTTATAGTGCCCGTACCAGCAGGTTGCGATGTCCTTGCTTTGCGCAAAAAGAATGAATAACTCCCCTATAAAACCTGCTTTCGATATTGAGACTACGTCAGTCTCAGCCAGAAAAGCAACATTGTCCGGCGGAGATTTCATTGTGGTATAGAGAACATTCGTGGAGTCGGCCTTAAAAAACCTGATCTCCACCGTATGCTCAAAGGGGACCGAAATGGATTCTGCAAAATTCTTCAATGAATCCATAACATCGTCGGCAACGGGAGTCATTTTGTAACTGCGTGCAGACCGGCGCGAATCAATCGTACTCTTTACGGGAAACAGCTTGTTCACATGAATCCCTCCGGAAAAGCTTCTTTATAGGATACTTTCCATTATCGTTCCTGCAATTAAACCAATTATGGATCATTTTTATTTAATTATGACATCTTGCCGGCCATCGCTCAAGCTTTGTTTTTCGTTCATTTCTGCTTGTACGGGATTATGATTCCCTACACCGTCAGGATAAGGTACAGAATCACGGCCAATTCCGCACGGGAGACGCTGCCGCGCGGCCTTAGTTTGTCTCCGTAGCCTTGCATGTCAGCGCCAGTGATAAAATGC
>DCTG01000161.1 GCA_002329245.1 Clostridiales bacterium UBA1446 | reverse complement strand
CGTCTTTTCCGCAAGCACTTTTGCGGCAGAGGTGGCATAATAGCCTTCCACCACCGAACCGACCAGTTTTACCGCTTCCGCCGGAGATTTGCCCTCGCCTATTAAAATTCCGGCCCTTCGGTTGCGGGAATGCATCGAGGTGCAGGTGACGATCAAATCGCCAATACCGGTCAGCCCCGCAAACGTATCCTTATGCCCGCCGAGCGCAACGCCGAGACGGGCAATCTCGGAAAGTCCGCGGGTCATCAGCATGGCCTTTGTATTGTCGCCCAATCCCATGCCGTCACAAATTCCGCAGCAGAGGGCGATGACGTTTTTCAAAGCCGCGCCGAGTTCCGCCCCCACCATGTCGTTGCCGGAATAGACGCGGAAATTCGGATTCATAAACACATCCTGCACAAGTTCGGCTGCCAGTTCGTACTCGGAGGCGGCAACGCATGCCGTCGGAATCTTTCTGGCAACCTCTTCCGCATGGGAGGGTCCGCAGAGCACCACAACGGGACAGTCTCCCCGCAGCTCCTGATCAATCACCTGGGAGAGCCGAAGCAGCGTTTTGTCTTNNTTCGATTCCCTTCGCCACCGAAACGACGGTCGTACCGGGAAGAATCACGCTTGCAAGCTTATTCGCGGTCTGGCGGACCGCGAAGGATGGCGCTGCAAGAACGACCAGGTCCGCGTCCGACGCACAGAAAATATCGTCGGTTATGACAAGCTCCTTTGGCAGGGGAATGTTCGGCAGAAATTTATTTTCGCGTTTTTCTCGCAGTTCGGCCGCCTCTTCGGAAAACGCGGACCAAAGCACAACATCGTTTCCATTATCAAGAAGCAGCAGCGACAGCGCAGTGCCCCAGCCTCCGCTGCCCAATACCACGGTTTTCATACAAACTTCCTCCTATGTTCGGCTACACGGTCCGTCGCCGTTTACGATCGTTTCCGGTGAAAAGAAAACCTGTTCTCTTCGCCTCGGATCAGGCGCTTTATATTCTCCCGGTGCATGAAAATGATCATAGCGCTGATCAGGAAACTGATGGTTGACTCAAGCGTTCCGGGATGCAAAAAGCAGGAAACGGCAATCGGAAAGGAGATGGTTGCAAAAATGGACCCGAGCGAAACCCATCTGGTCAGAATAACGGTGATGAGAAAGATTCCGATGGCAATGAGCGCCACCCTCCAATCGATCATAACCGTCAGCGTACCGCCGGATAAGATTCCTTTTCCTCCCCGGAAACTGAAAAACACGGGAAAGGTGTGCCCTAAAACAACAAACAATCCCGCAATATATGTAGCTTCCAGATAAAGCCCGAACGGCGCAAGCAGAAAACGGGCCAAAAGTACCCCGCCAACCATTTTCAGGACGTCGCAGAGCAAAACCAAAAAGGTAAGCGGACCGCCGAAGGTGCGGTAAAAATTCGTGATGCCCGCATTTCCGCTCCCGTGTTTCCGCACATCATTATGCAGAACATATTTGGAAATCACGATGGCTCCGTTGAAACAGCCGAAAAGATAAGAAGCGATGATTGCAATGATTACGGCACTCCAAAAGGGCAGCATAAGGTTCTCCTCTCCCAGCAATCGCTGCAATTTCAGCCCGCAGCCGGCTATTTGCATTTCCTATTCCTGTTCCTTTTTATCCCGTTCGCGTATCGACATGCGGATGGGCGTCCCCTCCAGCCCAAATACCGCCCGGATCTGGTTTTCCAGATAGCGCCGATACGAAAAATGAAACAGACTCGCGTCATTACAGAATACGATAAAATGCGGCGGTTTGACCCCCGCCTGTGTCATATAAAAAACTTTTAGACGTTTGCCTTTGTCGCTGGGAGGCTGCACCCGCGCGACGGCGTCCGCCAGGACGCTGTTGAGCATGCCTGTGGCAATGCGCAGATTGCTCTGCTCATTGACATAGCAAATGAGTTCAAACAGGCGCTCCACCCGCTGGCCGGTCAGCGCGGAAATAAACAGGATGGGGGCGTAGTCCATAAAGGCAAGGTCCCGGCGTACCGCTTCCCGCATCCGGTCCATGGTTTTCTCGTCCTTTTCCAGCGCGTCCCATTTGTTCACTACTATAATGCTTGCTTTCCCAGCCTCGTGCGCCATGCCCGCGACCTTGGTATCCTGCTCGGTCACGCCGGTCAGGGCATCGATCATAATTAAACAGACATCCGCCCGCTCCACCGCCATGGCCGCCCGAAGTACGCTGAATTTTTCAATCCTGTCGTCCACGCGGGATTTTCTGCGTATGCCTGCCGTGTCGATAAAAAGAAAGCTGCCGCGATCATTTTTATAAAAGGTGTCCACGGCGTCGCGTGTCGTGCCGGCCTGCTCGCTGACGATAACCCGCTCCTCCCCCAAGATCCGGTTGATGAGGCTGGNNCCCCACGTTGGGACGGCCGATGACCGCGACCTGAATCAGATCCTCATCGGTTTCCCCTTCCTCTTCCGGCGGAAAATAGGAGAGGCATACATCCAACAGGTCTCCGGTCCCATGCCCGTGCAGCGCGGAAACGGGGACCGGATCGCCAAAGCCCAAATTATAAAACTCATACACGCCGGGATCCGTGGCGCCGATGGAATCCGCCTTGTTCACGGCAAGCACCACCGGCTTCCGGGACCGAAGCAGAAGGTTGGCCACCTCGTGATCCGCCGCGGTCACGCCGGTTTTCAGGTCGCAGAGAAAGACGATTACGTCCGCGCTCTCAATAGCAATCCGGGCCTGCTCGCGCATGAACAGCAGGATCTCATCGTCCGTATTCGGCTCAATGCCGCCGGTGTCGACCAAAAGAAACTTTCTGCCGTTCCAGTCCGCCTGCGCGTACAGCCGGTCGCGCGTAACGCCGGGCACATCCTCCACGATGGAGAGCCGTTTTCCCGCCAGCTTGTTAAACAACATGGACTTGCCCGTGTTGGGCCGTCCCACGATAGCAATGATCGGTTTTGCCAATGCTTCACCTTCTCTCCGGAAGAGATTGGATTAAAATAAGCCTGTCCGGCTCGGGGGAAAATTATTCCCCGCCGAGCATGACGCGGGCCAGTTCATAGCCGTCCTGCATAACAGGGACAAGCGGCACTTCCAACGCGGCCGATACCTCTTCGGGCGTCACGTCATCCAAAAACCTGTCCCCCCCGTGACGGAGCATCGTAGCCGGTATCAAAAGCCGCTCACCGAGCGGTTTTCCGCGCAGCTGCCGAATCAAATCTCCTCCGGTGACGAGCCCGGCAACGTCTACTGTTTCACCGAAAAAATGATTTTCCACCGGGTAAACTCCATAACAAAGATTATGGCATTTTTCCTTCGCAAGGTCAATAAGTTCGCGAAGAAAAGGTGCGGCCGCTTTTCCCGTCGCGAGGGAAAATGATTTCGACGCTTCCGGGAGTTCCGGAAGGGCTTCCAAAAACTCGCGTTTGAACAGCGAAAGCATTCCCACTCCGTTTTCCAGCTGCGGATATCCCTCATAATACGCGTCGTCCGGCAGCGGAAGGTTCGCGATCAGGTAAAATTCATCGGAGCAAAAGAAAATCGTGCTGCCGTGCCTTTGCCTGCAGGACTTTCCGAATTCCTCAACAAGCCGGACGGTCTCAAGCGCCTTCTCTTTCGTGTAAGGCTTGAGCGGAAAAAGTCCTTCGCGATGCTTCGTAAGACCGACGGGAACGACGGAAACGCTGGAAACCGAGGGATATAGCGAGGCAAGATCTTCCATGGTTTTCTTAAGCGCTTCTCCGTCGTTAATGCCCGGACACGCTACAATCTGGCAGTGCATTATAATCCCGGCATCCGCAAAACGACGGATCAGCTTCATCCCCTCCGCACCGCGCCGGTTCCCCAAGAGTCTTGCGCGCAGCTCAGGGTCGGAGGCGTGTACTGAAATATGCAGGGGACTGATTTTAAGCGCGATGATGCGCGCGATTTCCCGTTCGGAAAGATTCGTCAGCGTAATATAGCTTCCCGTCATGACGGACAAGCGGCTGTCGTCGTCTTTAAAATAAAGAGGTTCGCGCAGCCCCTTCGGCAGTTGGTCCACAAAGCAAAACAGGCAGCGGTTCGCGCAGGAGTGAACCTTGTCCATCAGGTAGGTTTCAAAGACAAGACCNNCCTGCTTGCGCAGCTTTACAAGCCGCTCCGCGCCCTCTTTTCCGGAAAGCTTCAGCGTCAGCCTCGCGTCATAAGCGTAATACTGATAGTCAAGCACGTCCCGGATGGGATTATCGTTAATGGAAAGGAGAATTTCGCCGGGTTTTACACCGGCTTTTTCCGCCGGGCTCCCGTTGTCCACGCGCAATATGACCGTTTCCATGCATCCGCTCCTTTCCGCGGAAAAATACGGGGCGACGAGCGCCCCGCAGGATCCCAACAAAATTGCCGCAAACGGTCCTCTAACGCCTTGTTCAGACCGGAAACCGTTTCCTTCTCTTTGAGCATTATCTTACCTGAAGGAGGGGAAAATGTCAATCCTGAGAAGTATGGCCGCGCGCAGGCGAAACGACGGGGGTTTCTTACCTTTGTTTTCCACTTGTCAAAGGGGTACTGTACTTTTTTGCCGCAATATGTTTAAATAGTGTCCGCGAGGGAAATGGAACCGTTTTCAGCGGGTCCGTAATCTGTATTACGGCCTGCGTCAGCCACCGGGAGGGATTCTTATGCGCATGCGAAAAAAACCGAATTTAGTCCCGCGAATGGAGCGGTGCGCCCGCTTTTTAATCAAGCAGCCCGAAGCGTATCGCGGAGTATGGCGCGATGCCCTTGCACCCGGCCGGACGCTCAGCCTTGAACTCGGCTGCGGCAAAGGCCGCTTTACCGCCGCCTTGGCTGCCCGGAACCCGGAAAACCTGTATTTAGCCATGGACCGGGTTCCGGAAGCGCTCGTGGTAGCCATGGAATGCGCGAGTGCCGCCTCGCTTTCCAATTTATACTTTATCAGCGGCGACGCCGGCAGCCTGTGCGATTGGTTTTCACCCGGTGAAGTAGATATGCTTTACATAAATTTCTGCGATCCCTGGCCGCGCAAACGCCATGCCAAACGCCGGCTGACGCACGCAAACTTTCTTGCGATCTATCGGAACGTTCTGCGCGAGGGCGGAGAAATCCGATTTAAGACCGATAATGAAGCGCTGTTTGACTTTTCCTTGGAACAATTCGCGGCAAACGGCTTTTCCCTCTCCTCTGTCAGCCGGAACCTGCATGCCGGCGGTCCTGCCGATATTATGACCGATTACGAGGAAAAATTTTATTCGCAGGGTCTTCCCATTTTCCGCTGCGTCGCCGTGAAAACCCCCATAGCGTCCCATGAGAAAGAGCATGCCGAAAAACCTATGACGCGCACCTGACCGTATTTAAGAAAACGACCGCAGAATACCGAGAAGCCGCAAACGTGTGATACCGTTTGCGGCTTCTCGGTTTTATTGACAGGATACTATGAATAGTAAAGCATGTCGCCATAGGTAGGATAGGGCCAATAATCCGACGCCGTCAGCATCTCAAGCTGGTCGGCAACCGCGCGAAGCTCCGCCATGGCCGGTATCACTCGATCCCGCATAAATGAAGCTCTGTCTAACGAGCATTCATACGCATGGGCATCCAGCATGATGCTGTCGAGCTCCTCGGTCTTTTCCAGAAGGCTGTTCGTCAGGACGGCAATCTTTTCCGCCAAAACCGCGCCCGCATCGTTTTTCTGGTCGATTCCGATTGCGCGCCGCGCGGCGACGCCGTCCGCCAGTTCTTTTCCGTAGGAGAGCACGGCGGGAAGGATATCCCGTTTCGCCATGTCGAGCATGGTCAGCGCTTCAATATTAACCGTCTTGCAGTAGGTTTCCATCAGGATTTCATACCGGGAACGGATCTCGTTTTCCGTAAATACCTTATGCTTTGTGAAGAGGCGAATGCTCTTGTCGGCCACGAAATGGGGAAGCGCCTCTACCGTCGACTTGAGGTTGAGCAGACCGCGCCGTTCCTCTTCTTCCACCCATTCGGGCGCATAGTTGTTCCCGTTGAAGATGATCCGCTTGTGCTTTTTCACGGTCTCCTGCATGAGCAGGCCGAGTTCCGCTTCAAAGTCGGAAGCGGCTTCCAGCCGGTCGGCAAATTCGGAAAGGACATCGGCCACGATGGTGTTGAGTACAATGTTCGGGCCGGAAATCGAGAAACTGGAACCAACCATACGGAATTCAAACTTGTTGCCCG
>DCTG01000207.1:2705-2873 GCA_002329245.1 Clostridiales bacterium UBA1446 | reverse complement strand
TTGGAATTAAAGGCCCGAATCCGCGCGATGCTGCGTCGCAGCGGCGGGGCGTCGCAAAAACAAAAGGGAAACCAGATTGAAATCGGCTCCGTGATGCTTGATATCGAAAGACGTCTGGCGTTCCGGAACGGAGAAGCGGTCGAGCTGACCGCCAAGGAGTTTGATCTT
>DCTG01000207.1:0-2639 GCA_002329245.1 Clostridiales bacterium UBA1446 | reverse complement strand
GTTCACATCCGCAGGCTGCGGGAAAAATTAGAGCAAAATCCGGCCCGCCCCGAGTATTTTCTGACCAAATGGGGCGTGGGATATTACTTCAAGGCGGATTGAGACGAAAGAAACCTGCTTCGTTTATGAAAGACAGCCGGAAGGGGGAGGAAGGTGGAGAAAAAGCGCTTTCTAAGCAGCATGCAGCTTAAATTTGCGCTGACCTATGTCGTGATCATTGGCGCGATTCTCGCTTTGATGAATACCTATCCTCTGCTGGTCTCGCAGGATCTTATCTTCCGGTCGAAGCAGAACTCGCTGCAGGGACAGGCCTCCGCGATGGCTTCCTCGTTAGGCGTTTTGGGAAAGCTGAGTACGGACGGAATCGAGCAGGTCATCGCGCTGCTGGATGTCGGGAGCCTCAGCCGGATTTTGGTGACGGATGCCAACGGCATGGTCCTTTATGATACGCAGGAACCCGATCAATCCATCAGGAGGTACGCTCTTTATAAGGAAATTGCGCAGGCGCTCGACGGAAAGGACGTTTTTTACAGCCGTTTCCGGGGAAGTGCCGTTCACAGCATTGCCGCGATGCCCATCTATTACAGAAATCTCCCGGCGGGGGCGATTTACCTCTATGAATACGATACGACCCAGGCTACTCTCCTTCGCAGCGTGCAGAAGAACCTGCGCAGCATCTCCCTGGTCATCTGCGTGCTCGTTACCGCGCTGAGCCTGGTGTTTTCCAAAGCAATGACGCGGAGAATCAGCGAACTGCTCCGCGCCATCCGAAACGTCCGGGAGGGAGCGTACAGCCACAGGGCGGTCATGAACGGAAGCGACGAGCTGGCGCAGCTTGCTTCGGAATTCAACCAATTGGCGGAGCGTATCCAAACGACGGAAGAAGTTCGCCACCGGTTTGTTTCCGACGCCTCTCACGAGCTTAAGACGCCTCTTGCCTCCATCCGGCTGCTGACCGATTCCGTTTTGCACAGCGGCAACATGGATGAAGCTACCCGGCGGGAATTTTTAAGCGATATCGGAGAGGAAGCGGAGCGGCTGAGCCGGATTACGGACAGGCTGCTGCTGCTGACCCGTCTGGACAGCAAGGCGGAACCGAAGCAGGTCCAGCCCGTTGATCTGAAGAAATCGCTTGAAAGCGTTCTTCATCTGCTCACGCCTCTTGCCGAAAAGAAAAAAGTCACCCTTGAAACCTCCCTCGGGGAAGATTGCGTGGCGGCTATCACGGAAGACGCGCTTTATCAGGTGGCGTTTAACCTGATTGAAAATGCAATCAAGTACAATTACGAGGAAGGCAAGGTTAAGGTGGAGCTGGAGCGCTCCGGCGAAGAAGTGGTTCTGCGCGTGTCGGATACCGGGATCGGCATTCCCGAGGAAGACAGGACGCGCATTTTCGAGCGGTTTTACCGGGTGGACAAGNNGGGAGGCGGGCGGAACCGGCCTGGGGCTGTCCATTGTTTCCGAAACCGTGCGCCAGTTTGGGGGCACGGTGTCGGTTATGGCCCGGGAGGAGGGAGGAACCTGTTTTATCGCCACATTCCCGGCCTGGAAGGAAAGCGGGGAGAGACCATGAAACGGTTATTGCTGCTTATTATCGTAGCAGTCCTTCTTCCCCTTCCTGCCTGCGGAGAACAAAGCGCCTCCGCGCCGGACGGGGACGAGATTGCGGTATATTATGTCGTCCCCTATGCCGAAGGCGGGCGGGATGTCGTCCGGTCTGTTCTCCGGACCGTGCCGGAAGAAGAAAACAAAATCGGCGCGGCGCTTTCCTTTTTATTCCGGCCTCCGGCCGGCGCGAATGTCTATTCGCCTCTCCCCTGGAATTTGTCCGTTCGGTCATGGTCTCTGGAACAAGGGCAAATTACCGTTGATTTTTCGGAAGAATACAGCGAACTGACCGGGATGGACCTGACGCTTGCCGACAGCTGTATCGTGCTGACGCTGACCGGATTGGAAGAAATCGGCTCCGTCAATATCACCGTGGAGGGCAAACCCGTTCCGCAGCGGGAGAAGCAGGTATTCACGCGGGACGATATCCTGTTGGAGGCGGATTTCGAGGAAAACAATTGACAAAGCTTCCTTTCGCGTATTAGGATGAGAGGGCAATTAAAGGAGGTAGTCGGGTTGAGCCAGTATTCCATTGATACAAATTGTGTGCAGGCAGGTTATCAGCCGGGGAACGGGGAACCGAGAATGCTCCCCATTATCCAGAGCACAACATTTAAATACACCACCGGCGAGGAGATGGGAAAGCTTTTTGATTTACAGGCGAGCGGGTACTTCTATACCCGTCTTCAAAATCCCACCTGCGACCNNCCATGTGGCGGCCAAGATCTGCGCGCTGGAAGGCGGGAGCGCCGCCATGCTGACCTCTTCCGGACAAGCGGCCACGTTCTTTTCCATTTTCAATCTCTGCTCCGCCGGCGACCATGTGGTATGTTCGAGCAATCTGTACGGCGGAACCTATAACCTCTTTGCCGTTACGATGAAGCGGATGGGAATCGAGTTTTCCTTCGTGCCGCCGAACTGCTCCGACGAGGAGCTCCACGCCGCGTTCCGGCCGAATACCAAGGCCGTTTTCGGCGAAACGATTGCAAACCCCTCCCTGGCCATTTTGGACATCGAGCGGTTTGCGGCGG